>JBFYWB010000137.1:0-4299 GCA_041299015.1 Deltaproteobacteria bacterium | reverse complement strand
AGCGGCGGTGCGGCTGCTGCGATCGAAGAAACAACGTGAGGAAAAACCGTTGGCGCTCATGACGGCGGATATTACAACCATCCGCCAATTTGCCGATGTCGATGCGGCCGAGGAAAAGCTGCTGACCAGCCTTCAGCGGCCTATCGTTTTGCTTCGCAAACGGGAGCCGAACCCGATTGCAACCGAGGTTGCACCCCGGAACGGCTACTTCGGTGTCATGTTGCCCTACACGCCGCTGCACTACCTGCTGCTGGAATACGGATTCACCGCTTTGGTGATGACCAGCGGAAACTTGAGCGAAGAGCCGATCGCCATCGATAATGAAGAGGCCTTCCGTCGGCTGAAGCCGATCGCAGACTTCTTTCTGGTTCATGACCGCGATATTTACCTGCGCAGCGACGATTCCATCGTCCGGCGCGCCGCCGGCCAAACCCGTCTCATCCGGCGATCGCGGGGCTACGTGCCGGTTCCGGTTTTCCTGCAGCAAAAAACCCCTGCGATACTGGCCTGCGGTGCGGAACTCAAAAATACGATCTGTCTGACCAGGGGCAACCAGGCTTTTCTGAGCCAGCATATCGGGGACCTTGAAAACATGGCCACCGAGGATTTCTTCCGGCTCACCATCCGTCACATGCAGCGCATTCTCAACATCGAGCCGGAAATGCTTGCTTACGATCTGCACCCTGATTACCTGAGCACCCGCTGGGCAGTGGAGCAGGAAGGCGTCGGTAAAACCGCCGTACAACACCACCATGCGCATGTTGTCAGTGCCATGGCGGAGAACCGGATCGACGGGCCGGTGATCGGGCTGGCCTTCGACGGCACCGGTTACGGTTCTGACGGCGCCATCTGGGGCGGTGAAGTTCTCGTCGCCGATGAGCGGAAGTTTGAACGAGCCGCCCATCTCGCCTATCTGCCGATGCCCGGGAGCGCAGCCGCGATCAAGCAACCCTGGCGCATGGGCTTGAGCTATCTGTACGCGGCCTATGGCGATGACATAAATGATTTGCCGCTCCCTTTTCTGCGCGGCATCGACGGCGGCCGCAAGACCATCGTTTTGGAGATGATCAAAAAACGGATCAACGCGCCGCTGACCTCCAGCCTGGGACGTCTCTTCGATGGTGTCGCCGCCCTTGTCGGCCTCCGCAACGAGGTGGCTTTCGAAGGCCAAGCCGCCATGGAACTGGAAATGATGGCCGGGGCGTCAGCCGACCGTTCCTACGACTTGAGTTGGCCGAACGGGTCTCCACTGCAGATACCGACCGCACCGCTCATCCGGGCCGTGGCCGAGGATTTGCTGTACAAAACCGCGCCGGCGGTCATCGGTGCCCGTTTCCATTTGACACTGGTGCGGCTTTTCGCCGAACTCTGCGATCAGCTGCGCCGCGACACCGGGTTGACCCGGGTCGTGCTGAGCGGCGGAGTGTTTCAGAATGCCATCCTGCTGAGCGGTCTGGTGCGGGCGCTTGAGGGCAGAAAATTTAAAGTATATACACACACACAGGTGCCGACCAACGACGGCGGTCTCAGCTTGGGTCAGGCGATCATTGCCGCGGCGACGGCAACCAAATCGCAGGCCGGCTGACGTATCGGGTATCCGGCACAAATGAAGGCTCGACAAAAATTGATCCCTCAAATAAGGCCGTCGAAAAAGCGACCGGCCGCGATTATGATTACGGCGATAAGGATAACGGAGAGCGGATATGCCACTCAAATACGTCGAGGAATACCGAAGTGCCGATGTGTCCCGGCTGCTGGCGGAAAAAATCCGCCGGATCAGCACGCGCGACATCAGACTGATGGAAGTGTGCGGCACCCACACCATGTCGGTCTTCAGAAGCGGGATCCGGTCGCTCCTGCCGGACACGATCTCACTTTTGTCCGGTCCCGGATGTCCGGTGTGCGTGACCGCCCAGCCGGAAATCGATGCCTTCATCGCGCTGGCAAAGACTGAAGACGTCATTATCGCGACCTTCGGCGATTTGGTACGGGTTCCGGGAACGGATTCATCTCTGCAGAAGGAACGGGCTGACGGGCGGGATATCCGGATCGTTTATTCCACGATGGATGCGGTCGATATCGCCCGCAAGAACCCGGACAAAAAAGTCATCTTTCCCGGAGTGGGATTTGAAACCACCGCACCGACGGTGGCCGCCGCCGTTGTGACCGCCAAGCAAAAGCGACTGGACAACTTTTTCGTCTATTCGGCCCACAAACTGGTGCCACCGGCCCTGGACGCCCTGATGTCGCTGTGCGGCGTCAATATCGACGGCTTCATCCTGCCCGGACACGTGTCGGTCATCATCGGTTTGGACGGCTACCGGGATTTTTTCGAAACCCACCGGATTCCCTGCGTGGTGGCCGGTTTCGAACCGGGCGATTTGCTTCGGGCCATCGCCATGCTGGTCGAACAGATCGAAACGGGCCTACCGGCTTTAGAGAACGCCTACGGCCGGGCGGTGACGGATGCGGGCAATCCGACCGCACTCAGCATCCTGCGGGAAGTTTTCGAAACGGCCGACGTCGCATGGCGGGGCATCGGGGTGCTTCCCGGCAGCGGTCTCAAGATCAAAGAAGCCTTTGCGGCCTTTGATGCCGAAAGAGTTTTTACCCTGGCGCTTCCCGAGGCCATTGAGCCCAAAGGGTGCGCCTGCGGTGAAATTCTGACTGGCTCGAAAATTCCGCCGGAGTGCGCCCTCTACAAGAAGATCTGCACGCCCATCGATCCGGTCGGGCCCTGCATGGTGTCAAGCGAAGGGACCTGCGCGGCGTATTATCGCTATCATCCGGATTAGTTCGGCTCCATTACGCGATGAGCTCGAGTCGGCGCAACAAGGTGCCTTTCCGGACCGAAATCCAGCCCGGTTCTCTAACCACACCACCGCGAGGACTTCATGAAGGTTGAAAAAGTTACGCTCGACCACGGCAGCGGCGGAAAGATATCCCACAGCCTGATGACCGCTGTCATGCTGCCGGTCTTCGACAATCCGATCCTGGCCGAGCTCAACGACGGGGCCATATTCGAGCTTAACGGCCGACGGCTGGCTTTCACCACCGACTCTTACACCGTGGATCCGATTTTTTTCCCGGGCGGACACATCGGCGAACTGGCCATCAACGGCACGGTCAACGACATCGCCATGTGCGGCGGGTCGCCGCTCTACCTGAGTGTCGGGCTGATCATCGAGGAAGGGTTTGCGATGGTGGATCTGGAGCGGATTGTGCGGGGAATGGGTGCGGCCGCGCGCAGGGCCGGGGTGACCGTTGTCACGGGCGATACCAAAGTCGTGCCCAAGGGCGCGGCCGATAAGATTTTTATCAACACCTCGGGCCTCGGGCTGATCCCGGAAGACGTTGATGTCGGCAGCACGAAAGCCCGTGTCGGCGATCAGGTCATTTTGAGCGGCACGATGGCCGATCATGGCGTTACGATCCTCACTCAGCGCGAGGGGCTCAGTTTCGAGTCGAGCTTGACCAGTGACAGCGCGCCGCTCAACCGCATGGTGGCCGAGATGTTTTCCGTCAGCACCTCGATCCACGTTCTGCGGGACCCCACCCGGGGCGGCGTGGGTACGGCCTTGAATGAGATTGCACAAAAGTCGCGGGTGGGCGTCACCATCGTCGAAAACCGGATCCCGCTCAGGCCGCAAGTGGCCGGAATCTGCGAGTTATTGGGTTTTGATCCACTCTACCTGGCCAACGAGGGCAAGCTGCTGGCCATTGTGGCGGCGGAGCATGCCGGCCGCATTCTGGACGTCATCCGGCAAAACGAATACGGCCGGGATGCCGCCGTGATCGGCGAAGTGGTGGCCGATCACCCGGGGCGCGTGACCATGGAAACCAGAATCGGCGGCCACCGCATCGTGGACATGCTAACCGGCGAGCAACTGCCGCGCATCTGCTGAGGCAGGCCGGCGCTACGGCCGACCGGCTTGGGCACACGGCTTTTTTCGTTTTGACAATTACTTGTTATTTAAGTAAAAGTCTTTTGCCGGCAGCTGATTTTCGCGTTAGCGCCTGTCGATAAACCGCGCTCAGGATGGCACCTGGTCATGCCAAGCAGGATCGTCAAACTTCTTTCTCCAAGCGGCTATCTGGAATTCACGGTCAGACGACCTGCGGTTGCCATCGGGATAGCCCTGGTGGTTTCCCTTTTTTTCGCCTGGCAAATTCCCGACCTTTCCTTCAAGACATCCATTTATGACCTCGAGATCGAAGATCTTCCGGAAACCACCCGGTATGAAGAGTTTAAAAAACTGTTTGGTTCCGATGAGATCATCCGCATCGTCATCAAGGCCG
>JBFYWB010000122.1:0-14264 GCA_041299015.1 Deltaproteobacteria bacterium | reverse complement strand
TTGACGCCGAGGCTTGCGTCGGCGTCAAACGAAGCAAGCCTCGGCATTTCATTTCTTCTTCAGGTCCCCGACCAGCTCCTTCATGATCGCAAGCACGTTGCGCCCTCTTTCCCGGGCGATGCGATGGGCCTCGTCCACAAGGGCGGCGGCCCGAGTCTCCAATTCGTCCACCGACGGCAGCGCGATCTTGAGGCGCTGGTACTGCCAGGTCAACAATCGCACGGCCATGCGTTCTTCCTGCTGTCGGAAAAAGCCCACTTGAAATTATCCTCGCTTCGTAATTTGAGATCGGGAACCATGAGCCCTGCACCGATTAGTTTGGGCTCTGTTTTCGCACCACACCGAGGTCACTGCTCACGCCTGCAGATGCTCAGGATAACCTCTTCCAGTATCAAGCGCCGGTTGTCGCCACTCGTTTTTATCCGCAGATCGGCTCTCGAAAGATGTTCGAAGGCCTGCAGCAGTTCCTGTTTGGTAAAGTTTTCGGCGCTGAGGAACAGCTGATACACCGGATAGGGGTTGTTTGGATTCTTGACGATCGCCAGATCCGTCGTCGCCGGTTTCTTCTTTTTGCCACCTCGTGCGGGAAGGGGCGCATTCGGGGCAGGCTCCGCACCGGAGGTTTCCGGCTGCCACGGCGGATTTCGATCGCCGAGTTCGGCATCGAACTGCTGCACGGCCGGCATGACCGCACCCGTAAAATGATGGAAGGGACATCCCGAAAACCAGACCCTCCCATGCGTGCCGGCGGTGAACTCTTTGACCCTCAAAAGTTTTCTGACCTGATTCAACAGGGCGACCAGGATCTGCTCGGGACGCAGGGTGTCGAATCCCTCCGCCGTCAACGTGCTCAGGTAAAACAGGGCATCTTCCAGATTCCTGGCGGCGACGGCGCCGGTCAGCGCATAGACCGGGTCTTTTTTCGTCCGCTGCAGCACCGCGAAGATATCCGTTTGTGTGATCTGGCGCCGGTCACCGACAAAGTTGACCAGCTTTTCGACATTGCCGGTGAAAACCCGGATGTCAAAACCGGTCATCTCCTGCAATGCCGCGAACGCGTCGCGATCTATCGATTTGCCGGCGGCGGCCAAAAGCGCATTCATGGTTTCCAGCAGCACGGCTTCCTGGATTTTCTTGTCTGTCTTCCGGTCTCCTTTAGGAACGGAGCAGTCGATCACCACGCCGTGTTCACGGATCATCTTGAACAGTTTCTTCCGCTTATCAATTGTCTCCGCGGTGATCAGCAGGTGATTTCCGTCCGGAAACCCCTTCGCGATGGCGCGGCACATCGCGCCTTCGCTGTCCGCAGGCGGCGGCACACCACGGCCGCTGTCGCGGCAAAAGACCACCAGATCCTCCAACCACCCGTCCTCCGGCCCAATCTCCGCCGTCGTCGCGAGGCTCTTTTGCCTGTTAATAGCGGTGAGATCTTCGAACGTCAGGCTCGAAAGGGCCATGAAGCGCAGCAGATCGGCGGCGGCGCGGTTCATGTTGCGGGCGGCGTGGGCCTGCCTGGCGCTGCGCAGCAGCCGGGCCGTGTCCGGAGCGGAATCAAACAAGCGCGTCTCCAGCAGCCCCACCACTTTGGGGCCCGACATCAGTGAGAACGTATTCAGCCGTTCAATCGCTTCGTAGACGCCATCGGTTGCCTCGTCAACCGGTTCGTAGCTGAACCGATGCCGCTCTGCAGGCAGCAGGGCGTCCAGCAGTTTTTTGAAAGCGGCCTTGCAGAGGACTTCTTCCCCGTGAATCAGGTACACCCGGGCCGGCCGATCGCCGCCGGGCGCATGTCTTTGGTCGCGATCTTTTTGAAGACCGTTCAGATAAGCATCTACGGTTTTGAAATTCAGTTCAACCATTGTCGAGGCCGCGACGGCGGCTTACGGCAGAAGGGTACGGGCAGAGGGTGCTTTTGCCGCCCGGCGCATTCTGCGGCTGAGGGTGATCAACATGGCCAGGCTGGCCAAGACCATAAGAGTGCTAAGGACCGCTGCCGGCGAAAGCTCGCCTCCCTGAAGCGGCCGGCCGTCCGAAAAGACGGAAAGCACCAGTCCCAGTTGAAGACCGCCGTTGAGAAGGGCAAACGTCCAGAACATCTGCCCATTGAATCTTCGGCGGCCTTTCGCGAACAGCAGAATGGCGAAAATAAGGAAACTCCCGCATGCCAGGTATAAAGCGACCGGGTCGGGTCGCGGCAATCCGCCGGGTAAGCCGTCACCCGGCCGGACGAGAACAAGGTTTGGGCTGAAGCCGAAAGATTGGTCGGGACTCTGACCGGAGAAAAAAACCCCCATGTACACCAGAAAGTGCCCGACGGCCAGCGCTGGACCGAACAGATCGGCGGTCTGCCAGAGCGGCAGTCGGTTACGCCTGATGAAGATCACCCCGACGGCCGCGGCGGCCGCGGCGCCGCCGAAGTAAAACGAGCCGCCGTTCCAGAACCGGAATACCGCCAGCGGGCCTCCCGCCGGTCCGGCAAAACGGATCACCATATCAAAAAGCCGCGCACCGACAATCGCCCCGATCAGCAGCCAGAAGCAAAGATCGAGGATCCGGTCTCTATCGGCCCCGGCGGCCCTGACCTCGTGACACACGACCGCGGTTCCCGTGCCGAGGGCTGCAGAGATAAAAAGACCAAGTATGCCGAGCGACAGCGTGTTGGCGCCGAAATTCATTTCTCGCTGAGATGGCTTGTCCGCATGGCGATTGACGCATGAAACCGTGCGACGGCCGCATCGCAATGAATGAGGTCCGCCGGAAGCGCTCCGGGACAGAGGACGCCCCCCTATCGCACCTGCCGCGCCCCTGCTCTATTCGGGCATCTTCTTGAACAGCAGGTGGAGCAAAAAAATCACGATGCCGATGCTGATGGCGCTGTCGGCGACGTTAAAGGCCGGCCAGTGAAGGCTACCGACGTAGAAATCAAGGAAGTCGGTCACCTTTCCGAACCGGACCCGATCGATCAGATTGCCGACGGCCCCGCCGAAGATCATGGCGAAAGCCGCGGCCAGATAGGGATGCGTCGCCGGCGCTTTAATATAAAACCACAAGATCAACCCCACCGCCAGAAGGGAAAAGAACAGAAACACCGCCGTGCGCAGACGCGGATCCGAACCGGCCAGGAAGCCGAATGCCCCCCCGGGGTTCTGAATGTGCGTGAGGTCGAAAAATCCGGGAATGACGGTAACGGAGTGATACAGCGGCATGTATCGCAGGACCAGCACCTTGGTGAACTGATCGAGCAGGACAATCGAGCCGGCGATGAGCAGAAGTTTGATCGCTTTGCTTTTCATACTGCGGTGATGCGCTCCAGGGCATTTTTGCAACGGTCGCAGATCGTCGGATGATCGCCGCAGCTGCCCACCGATGGCTCGTGCACCCAGCAGCGCTCGCATTTTTCGCCCGCTGCCCGTTCGACCAGGATCTGCAATCCCTCGACGTCTTCACTGGCGAAGGCGTTCTCGAGCCGCACTTGGCGTTCCAGTCCGGCCCATGAGACAATGAACACAGCGCGCAGCTGGTCGGCGAAAGGCGCCAGCGCGGCGTAGAGCTCCTCCGAAGCCGACAGGGTGACGGCCGCATCCAGTGGATGGCCGATCAGCTTGCGGATCCGCGCCGCTTCGAGGGCCTTGGTCACCTCGCCGCGCACCGCCAGCAGTTTCTCCCAGTTCGCCTGAAGGGCGTTGTCCCTCCACGCTTCGCGCACCGCGGGCATAGCGGCCAGATGGACGCTCTCCTCCTTGCCCGGATACGCCGGCAGGTGCGCCCAGATCTCTTCGGCCGTAAATGCCAGAATCGGCGCCATCAGGCGCGTCATTGCATCCAGGATGAGGTACATCGCCGTCTGGGCGCTTCTCCTCTCGCTGGAATCCGGCGGCGACGTGTAGAGCCGGTCCTTTAAAACGTCCAGGTAGAAGGCCGACAGGTCGAGGGCGCAGAAGTTGTGCAGCCGATGGTAGATGACATGAAAATCGAAATTTGCATAGGCCCTGAGCACGATTTCGGTCAATTCCTGCAACCTGTGCAAGGCAAAACGATCGATCTGCGGCATGGCGCCATAGGGCACCGCATTGGTCCGGGGATCGAAATTCTCAAGGTTGCCGAGCATGAAGCGGGCCGTGTTGCGGATGCGGCGATAGGCGTCGCTGAGCTGCTTGAGGATGTTTTCGGAGATACGGATGTCTTCACGGTAGTCGGAAGCCGTCACCCAGAGACGCAGGATTTCGGCCCCGTAGCGGTTGATGACCTCCTTGGGCGCGATGACGTTGCCCAGGGACTTTGACATCTTGCGTCCGTCGGCATCCACAACGAACCCGTGGGTGAGAACCGCATCGTAAGGCGCGCGGTCGCGCGTTCCCACGGCGGTCAGCAGGGAGCTGTGAAACCACCCCCGATGCTGGTCGCTGCCTTCCAGATACAGATCCGCCGGCCAGTTCAGATTGGCGCGCTGCTCCAGAACAGCCGCATGGCTGACGCCGGAGTCGAACCAGACGTCCAGGATATCGTCTTCCTTCTTCAAGGCCCGGCTGCCGCATGCGGCGCAGGCCGCCTGGGCCGGCAGAAAGAAATCGTCCGGCTTTTCGAACCAGATGTCGGCCCCATGGGCGCTAAAAAGATCGTGGACCCGCCGCATGATCTCCTCGTCCAACAGCAACGCCCCGCAGTCTTCGCAGTAGAAAACCGCAATCGGCACCCCCCAGGCCCGCTGGCGGGAGACGCACCAATCGGGCCGGTTTTCGATCATGCCGTAAATACGCTCACGGCCCCAGCCAGGAATCCACTTCACCCGGTCGATAGCCTCCAAAGCCTTGCGCCGCAGGCCGGTCTTGTCCATGGAGATGAACCACTGGGGCGTGGCCCGAAAAATGACCGGCTGCTTGCAGCGCCAGCAGTGCGGATAGGAATGCGCGATCGTCTCTTCGGCGATCAAGGCCCCGAGTTCCTTCAGCTTGGCAGTGATGCTGCGGTTGGCGGCGAAGACGAATTGCCCTTCGAAAAATTCCACCTCAGCCGAGAAACGGCCATCGTCGTCAACCGGTGAGTAAGCCTCCAGTCCGTATTGCAGGCCGACCTCGAAGTCTTCGCGGCCGTGTCCGGGGGCGGTGTGCACGCAACCGGTGCCGGCATCCAGCGTAACGTGATTGCCCAGGATGATCAGGGCGTCGCGGTCGTAAAGCGGATGGATGCAGCGCTTTCGTTCCAGACGCCTGGCATCGATCTCGGCCAGGATCCGGTATGCGCTGATGCCGAAGGTGCGCATGCAGGCGGGCACCAGGTCCCTGGCGACGATCAGGACCTCGTCGTCGGCCGCCGTCACCGCCGCGTAAACGAAATCCGGGTGCAGCGCCACGGCCAGGTTGGCCGGTATGGTCCAGGGCGTCGTGGTCCAGATCACGATAAAAACGTTTTTACCGGCAAGGCCCGGGAAATCGGGGCTCAGATCGTCTTTCACTCTGAATTTGACGTAAACGGAGGGCGAGGATTCGTCTGCGTATTCGATTTCCGCCTCGGCCAGGGCGGTACGGCAATCGTTGCACCAGTAAATCGGTTTCTTGCTCCTGAACAGGCTTTGGTTCTGGGCAAACTTCCAACACTCGCGGGCGATGGTGGCCTCGTAGGCATAGTTCATCGTCAGATAGGGATTGTCCCATTCACCCATGACGCCCAGGCGTTTGAACTCGAGCCGCTGGATATCGACGAAACGCTCGGCGTAGGCGCGACAGAGCCGGCGCACATCGGCGCGGGCCATGTCCTTTTTTCTCGGACCGAGTTCCTTGTCGACGTTGTGTTCGATCGGCAAACCATGGCAGTCCCAGCCGGGCACGTAGACCGCGTCATATCCGGCCATCTGCCGCGACCGGACAATGATGTCCTTGAGAATTTTGTTCAGCGCCGTGCCGATGTGGATGTGCCCGTTGGCATAGGGCGGGCCGTCGTGCAGAATGAAGCGCTTCCGTCCGCCGGCGGCCGCTCTGACTTTATCGTGCAGCCGCATGTCCTCCCAGGCTTTGAGCTGCGCCGGTTCGCGGTCAGCCAGGTTGGCCTTCATGGGAAATTTCGTGATCGGCAGGTTGAGCGTCTTTTTATAGTCCATTAGGCCTCCGAAATTTATAAATGGTCCAAACCGAAAATTTCTAATCGACAACCCCCGGTATGTCAAGGGAATACGATTTTTCGGCCCTGGATCGCTTACGGAAGGCCGCCTGGCAAAGGAGCGCCGCGGCGACTCTCAGCAGCAGCCAATTCGGGAGGCGTGGAGAGAAATCAGGCGGATTGCCTCAGCGGCATCAACGCCTCGGCATCACACGGCGTGGGACCCATCGCCATCGCGCCGACCGCCAGGTAGGTGTAGTTCCTGCCGGTCAGGTCCTCGAAATCCGGAATCATCCGCCGGCCGTCCATGATCAGGTAGGGCGGTTGGACAATCTCTTCGATGGTCCGCGACAACCCGCGGAACTCCTCGCAGTCAGATGAAATGAACAGGGCGTGCGAGCCCTCGATGGCTTCTTTGGCACTGCCGTAATAGCGGATCTTGTCGAAGAGGATGTTTTTACCCGGGTCGAAAACCGCCCGGGCGGTTTCGTTGGCCAGGGGATCGTAAGCGTTGATTTTAGCGGCGCCTTTGCCCAACAGGGACTCGATCACCTTGATCGAAGAGGCATCACGCATGTCGTTGGTGTGTTTTTTGAAGGCCAAACCGAGAACCGTGATGGTCTTGTTGTTGAACTTGAAACCGGCTTCGGTGATGGCCCGTTCGACCAGATAGACTTTCTGGTATTCGTTCACCTCGTAGGAGGCTTCCAACATTTTGGTGCTGACGTTCACCTTGCGCAGTTGGTTGATCAGCGAGGCGATGTCTTTCCCGAAACAGCTCCCGCCGGCCCCATTGCTGACGAAGGACCCCCATGTGCTGATGCGCTCATCCGAGGTCACTCCCAGCCGCAGATCATCGATAATGACATTGGGAAATTTTTCGCCGATCTTGGCTCCGACGCCGTTCCAAAAGGAGATGTAGGTCAGCAGCATGGTGTTGGCCACGTATTTGATGGCTTCGGCGGTTTCGGGGGACGTTTCGATGTACTTGATGCGGACATGGTTTACGAATTGGGAATATACCCGGCGCAGGATGGTGAAATCCTGTGGATCATCACAGCCGACCACGACCCGGTCCGGCCGACGCGCCTGCATCACGGCCGTGCCTTCGGCCAGAAACTCCGGGTTCGAGGAAACGCCGAAGTTTTTCACCTTGTGCGAGGACATGATGTGCTCGAGATGACGCGCCGTTCCGATCGGCACCGTGCTCTTGTTGGCGATGACCACCCGACGCTTGTCTTTGCGCCCGGCGAGCAGCCCGGCGAGATGTTCGGCAGCGGCATCGTAAAACGTCAGGTTGGTGGAGCCATCCAGGTTGGGCGGGGTCGGCAGACACATGAACACGGCATCGGCGCCTTCGATAATTGTTTCCAGATCGGAGGCAAAATAAAGGTAGCGGCCCAGGGTTTCACGGATGATGTTGACCAGCCCGGGTTCGTTGACATAGCGCTCGATCGCCTGGGGTTGCCCGGAAGAGAAAGCCGCCAGTTTTTCGTGATTGTTGTCGTATGCATACACTTCATGGCCGTATTCGGAGCAAACGGCGGCATGCACGAGACCGACGTACCCGGTACCCAATACGATAATTTTCATGGCTTCCCCTGATAATGATGAATTTCGGGCCTTGGGTCAGTTTTCGTCCCAACTGAGCGGGTGAAAGTCACCGGTTTTCCGGAAGGCTATCCGGCGGTATGGCCCATTCTAACATATCTTTGATCACATCATCAATCCCCAGCAATTGAACCTTGCGCCGCAGGAACTCGGATATGGTCGGCTGATAGGCTTTGACCTGCGGATACATTTTAGCCTCACTCGGTGTCTGGCTGCCCTTTGCGAGATTGCAGGCCTTGCAGGCGGCCACGCAGTTCTCGAATTCCGTCCGGCCGCCCCGCGATTTTGGAACGATGTGATCTATGGTCAACCGTCCGCACGGGGTTCGGCAGTACGCACATGTGAAACCGTCTCTGATCAGAACGTTTTTCTTGCTGAACGGAACCCGCGCCCGGTAGACCGTCCGAATGAATTTAATGAGTTTGATGACCGCGGGAATCTTGATTATCACCCCCTCGCCGGTCATGACGGTCCTGGCCGAATAGCGCAGCACTTTTACCTTTTCCTTGACCAGCAAGCACAAGGCCCGCTTCCAATTAACCACATTCAAAAATGAGTAATCCGCATTGAGTACAACACACTGGGTCATGACCGGCCCCCCTGGGCGACGCAGCGTTGTTTCAAGAAAGATCCCGCCGGCGGGAAAACGCGCGGGGTGACGTTTTCCGGTCGCCGGGTTCGAGGCCCTTGTTAGTATACTTGGCTCTAAAAATCAAATGGTTTTGCCGGGTGTCGGCCGTCCCGCTGCGGCCCGCGGACCTTTCTGCGCTCGGTCGTCTGGCTGCCGTGCCGCGATTTGAAACCGCGGCGCTTCTTGTAAAAAGAGCAATACTTAGCGATTGACAACTCATGGGTCCAAATGCCACAATCCGCTGCCGGCTGTGGAGACGGCCCTACGACACACTTCTTCTGCAAGCCGACGACCAGCAGTCACGCGTCGGCCGCAGCCCATTGTCTCCCCTGGGGACCGTCGCGCTGCTGCCGGCCGCCGTCATGGTCCCGCCGCAAACGGCCGATGTGTTCATCGTTCGCTGCGCGGATGCGGCAATCGACCCGTTACAGCAGGTTTTCCACGGTTTAAAGGAGCTGTGCAATGCTGAGTCACGTGGTCTCGCTGAAGTTCAAGCCCGAGGTAACCGCAGCCGACATCGACGAGCTTGAAAAAAGCCTGGATGAGTTGCCCAATACAATCGTCGAAATCCAGATGTACGAATTCGGCCGGGACGTTTTGCGCACGGAACGTTCGTATGATTTCGCCATTGTCGCGCTGTTCGCCAACAAGGAGGCGCTGCAGCGCTACCAGCGGCACCCCGAGCACTTGAAGGTATCGGCAAAGTTGAAAATACTTTGCGAAAGCGTGGTTACCGTCGACTTTTTCGTTACCGCTACCGAGACGCACAGGAGGAAGACCAAATGAAGAAAAGGGCCGTGGCCATGGTGCTGGCATCCTTTGCGGCTGATGCGCTGGCACTGGGGGCCCATTGGATTTACGACACCACGGTGATCGACGATAAAATCGGACGGGTGGACCGTTTGCCTCAACCGGCCCCGGACTCTTTTCATCACACAAAAGCAGCCGGTGATTTCACCCACTATGGCGATCAGACGCTGGTGCTGTTGTCCTCGGTTGCGGAGTGCCGGGGTTTCGATCTCGACCACTTTGCCCGCAGCTGGCAAGGCCTTTTCAGGGATTACGCCGGCTACCGTGATCACGCGACAAGGGAAACACTTCAAAATTTTGCCGAAGGCAAGAGCCCGGCCGCCGCCGGCTCCGCATCGACGGATCTGGGCGGGGCCGTGCGCATTGCGCCGCTGGCTTACCTTTACCGGGACCAACGCGATGAGCTGCTCTCTGCCGCAAGGGTCCAGACCGCCATGACGCACAACAACCCCATCGTGCTCGAAAGCGCCGACCTGTTGGCCGATTTGCTCTGGCATGTCCTTAAGGGCGACTCACCGACGGCCGCCCTCAAAAATGCATCGGCCGGGCGGACGGCTTTGACGAAACTGATCGCAGATGGTCTGCGGAGCGCAGGCCGCCCGACCCGGGACACCATCAAGGGCTTCGGTCAGATGTGCGAGACGACCGCCGCCCTGCCCGGTGTCATCCACCTGGTGGTCACTTATGAAAACGACCTTAAAACGGCGCTGGTCGAAAACGTGATGGCCGGCGGCGACTCAGCCGCGCGGGGCATGGCGGTCGGCATGATCCTGGGCGCGCACTTGGGCCATGCGGCCATACCCGCCGAGTGGCTGAATGATCTGAAAGCCGACAAGCGCATCCGCGACCTTTTGGATCGAATTTGAACCTGAATTCGGTTACCGCCCGACTGGAAATGCCCGCTGTCCACGCGGGAGCGGGATGAAACATGCCCTTAATGGATGGGCACAGGCTTAATCATTCAAAAGAACCGGGGGTGAACTCTCAAGCATGAAGTATTTTGTCAGGCATTTTGAAGGCGGATTCCAGGTGTTCGAAAAAGAGGGTGACAATGAGATAACGATTGCATCCTTTCACAAGGACCCGCAAACGCAGTCCGGACAAAAATCAATGGCGCAGCGGCGGGCGGAAGAATACTGCGAATTTCTCAACCACAGAAACTTGGCGGATGAAGATTCGCTGACATTTGATTAGCGGTCCTGCGAGACCGCTTCTATCCGCGTGATTGTACCCATGCTGCTCAAACTTTTTCTTGTCTTCACTCTTGTGCCGGTCTTCGAAATCTACCTGCTCATCAAGGTCGGCGGTCATATCGGAGCATTTAAAACCGTGCTCTTGGTCATTGCCACCGGTTTTGCCGGTGCCTACCTGGCGCGCCTGCAGGGCCTGCAGACAATGCTGCGGGTGCGCAACAGCCTCGAGCAGGGCCGGATGCCGACCGAAGAGCTGCTGGATGCGGTGCTGATATTCGCCGCCGGTCTGGTTCTGCTGACGCCCGGATTTCTGACCGACGCCGTGGGGCTTTTGCTCCTTTTTCCCGAGATTCGCTATCACGTTAAACGCTACCTGAAACGCCGATTGGCGCCCTACATCGACTCCCGGCATTATCCCGGCAGCCGAACACCATAGAACCCATTGCCGCAGGCTGTTGTGATGACGAGAAACATCCTGATCCTTGTTGCGCTGCTGCTGATTTTGGCGAGTTGTCCCGGCAACCGTCCGGCGGGTGCAGACGGCAAAAACGATGAACTCGCCGAATGCCCGGACCGCCCCAATTGCGTATCCTCGCTCAGTGATGACCCGAAACAGTATATTGCACCGCTCACCTATGAAGGCTCACCGTCAGAGGCGGCTGCGCGTCTGTTGTCCGTGCTGGAGCAGATGGAAGGGGCCGAAATCGTTTCCCGAACCGATACCATGATTCACGCCGAGTTCGCCTCGACCGTTTTTGGATTCGTGGACGACGTCACCTTCCGCTTCGATGCGGCCGACCGTCGCATCGATCTGCGATCCGCCTCACGGGTCGGCTACACCGATTTCGGGGTCAACCGCAGAAGGATCGCAGAAATCCGCAACCGCTTCCAAAACGCGGCGACCTCGGAGCCGTCACCCCCTCACCCAATAGGACAACCGGCTATGACCTCACCCAAGACAATCGACTACAGCAGCCTGGATCGGCCGGAGATTCTGTCGGTCCTGTTTCACCCGCGGCCGTCATACGGCAACGGCCAGGTCAGTCCGCCTGCCCGCGAGCTGATGATTCCGGTCGATGAAAAAATCTCCGTCGGTGCCTGCTTTCACGCCGGAAATCCGGCCGGACCCAACATCCTCTTTTTCCACGGCAACGGCGAGATCGTCGACGATTACAACGACTTGGGGCCGCTCTACACCCGGATGGGCATCAACTTTCTGGCGGTCGATTACAGAGGCTACGGTCGCTCCGGCGGGCGGCCGTCGGTCTCGACCATGATGTCGGACTGCCACAAGATCTTCGATTGGACCGTGGAATGGCTGCAGAAAAACGGCCACTCCGGACCGCTGGTCGTCATGGGCCGATCGCTCGGCAGCGCCCCGGCCCTCGAACTGGCCAGCCGGCGCCTGGCGCACGTCGACGGCCTGATCATCGAAAGCGGTTTCGCGTACGCCGCGCCCCTTCTGGAGCTGCTGGGGGTTTCGCCGGCGGCGATCGGCTTTCGGGAAGCCGAAGGCTTTGCCAACATCGACAAAATCAGGCAGGTCGATAAACCGACTCTTATCATCCATGGCGAGTTCGACCACATCATTGCCTATTCCGAGGGCAAGGCCCTCTATGATGCCTGTCCGGCCGCCGAAAAGGCGTTGCTCAAAATTGCGGGCGCCAACCACAACGACCTCTTCGCGCGCGGCCTGACGGAATACCTGAACGCCGTAAAAACGCTGACGACGAAACTGAGCGGCTGAGATCATGCCCGCGCCCCCCGATTCGCGATGAAGTCATCCCGCCGGCGTCCGTCAAGGACAAAAGGATGCAGTGACACCATGGCCACACACACGCACCGGTTCGTCGAGACATACCAGGGGCTGGTCGGCTTCGGGCTCGACCGCGAGCACGACCAGAATGCCATCATCTATTACCTGCAGAAATTTTCCGATGATGCCCTGCTGCAAAAATTGGTCGAACGGTTGAGCGATGACGAGCTGAACGAAATCTTCAGCCTGGTCAACCGCCTGCTCAAACGGCATCTGACGGAATCAGAGTACCATCGCCTCTTTCTGAAGGACGATCATCCGTGAGGCTGCGCGATCACGGTTTACGGCCGCACGGCCCATATCATCCGCATCTGGAATAAACTTTTCTTGTGCCACCGAATGGTCGGCGCGACCCCTGTCGAACGACCGCAAGACCGACAAAAAACACTAAGGGCTGGCCGTGTTTTCCGAACGAGAATTGACCCATTATGCCGATGTCCTTTTGTGGGGGCTGCAGACCGCCCGCCGCCGCAAATTCAAGCAAAATGACGTCGTCGCCATCCGGTATCATCTGCCGGCTCGCCCTCTGGCGGAAATCCTTTTTGATAAATTACTCCGGATGGGGCTCAACCCGGTGCCGCGGGCAATGGAAACGCCTCAAATGGAAAAATGCTTCTATGCAGAGGCCTCACCCCGCCAACTGGTGTTTGTCCCCGCCGGCGACGAAAGCCTGAACCAGCATCTCAACGGCAGCATTCATTTGTATGCCCCCGAATCGATCACCCACCTGAGTGATGTCGATCCCGCAAAAATCGCCAAGGCGACCGTGGCGCGCAAATATCTGCGCGACATCCTGAACCGGCGCGAGGAACAGGGCCTTTTCAGCTGGACCCTGTGTGTTTTCCCCACCTTGGCCTTGGCGGGGCACGCCAAAATGTCTCTCACGGCCTATGCCCGTCAAATCGCGGCGGCGTGTTTCCTGGGACACAGCCATCCGGTGAGAAAATGGCAAGAGGTCCATCAAAAGGTCCGGATGATCAAAAAGTGGCTCGACCAGTTGCCGGTCGAGCGGTTTCACATCGCCTCGGACACCATCGACCTCTGGATCCGTCCGGGGGAAAAGAGAAAGTGGCTCGGCCTGTCGGGCCGCAACATCCCGAGTTTCGAAGTGTTCATTTCTCCCGATTGGCGGGGTACCCAGGGCGTTTACTACGCCGATCAGCCCTCTTTTCGCAGCGGCAACCGTGTGGCCGGCGTCAGACTGGAATTCAAGCGGGGAGCGGTGGTGAAGGTGATGGCCAAGCAGGGCGAAGATTTTATCCGCCGGCAACTGGAGATGGACCCGGGCGCAAAAAGAGTCGGAGAGTTTTCTCTGACCGACCGACGTTTTTCACGCATCAACGCATTTATGGCCAACACGCTCTACGATGAGAACTTCGGCGGTCGTCATGGCAACTGTCACTTGGCCCTCGGTTCGGCTTATACGGATGCCTATGCCGGAAAAGCACCCCTCGATGACCGGCTGCGCAAAGAACTCGGCTTCAATGACTCGGCCCTGCACTGGGACCTGGTGAACACCGAAAACAAGCGCGTGACCGCGATCCTGAAAGGCGGCGGCAGGGAAACCGTGTACGAAAACGGAAAATTTAATCATTGACACGCCGGCGCCCGCAGTTACGAGAGCGAAGATGATGGCGCAAACCGGAGTTCTCCGGTTCATGGCTGCGGGGCCGGGCCCGTGTCCGAGCGTCTAATCGGCGAAGTTTACGCAGCCTTCCCACAAAAAAGCGCAAGGAGTACGATGGGAGGGTTTTTAACATCAGCACCATGCGGGTAATGTTCTTTCCACATCCTGGCGAGTCCTTGCGCCCGGTTTTTTCGGTATCACCGGATCAATATTTGGTCAAACATTTAGTGCGTCAAGCCCAATCGGGGATTCCGCGGTGAAGCGGCAGGCTCCGTTCGGATGGCGTTCTTTCCTGTATTTGACAAAAGGACTGCGGCGCATCAATTCAACTGCGCCAGTCGCGAGAGATCACCGGACCGATCTTGGACGATGCCTTATGTTCTCAGGATCTCGTCGTGCAACACCGTTGCTCTGTCATTATTCAAAACGAACTGCTCGCCTTTCTCGGTTTCAAACACGATGAAGTCCGCCGCATATTGAGAC
>JBFYWB010000093.1:0-4168 GCA_041299015.1 Deltaproteobacteria bacterium | reverse complement strand
TGGGGATGACGCGCCAGGGACTGCTCAACAAGATCAAGCGCTACAAGATTTTGAAATCGGATTAAACGGAAAGCATTTTTGGAGAATGACCCTTCGCGGCGTCTGCCGTAAATCCGTGCCGGCGCGATCCACTCGAGGTACGATCGTGGGTTTTTAAATCAGGCGGTTGGAGCGCGCCGGTTGGTCAGAAAGACACCGGTCACCACCAGAAGCGTCCCTGACAACAGGGAGGGCGTTATCGGCTCGCGGAGCACGAAAAACGCCAGGACCACCGCGCTGACGGGAACGAAGTTGATGAACAGGCCGGCCTTGGTGGGACCGATTTTCCTTATTCCGTCGTAGTACCAGACGAAACCGGCCACCGTGCCGAAGAAGCCGAGGTAAAAGATGCTGAGCCAATCGAGCGCCCGATAACGGCCGAGGTTGGTCAGCAGGCCTTCACCGCAGGCCGGTAGAAAAAGGGCTATCGAACCGACCACCGCCGCAAAGAAGATCGCGGTCAGCGGCGGCAGGGTCTTCAAAACGCTCTTGCCGACCAGGGAAAACGTCACCCAGCTCAGCACGCAGCCGCAAATGAGCAGTTCGCCCGCACCGAAGCCGCCGGAAAAAAGCTGCACCGGGTGGCCGCGTGAAACCACAAACACCGCCCCGGCAACCGACAGCACGATCCCGGCCGCCTGGAGCCGGTTCAGGCGCTCTTTGAACAGCAGGGCCGAGAACAGCGCGATGAACACGGGGTTGTTGGCGATGATCACGGCGGCCCGGCCGGCTTCGATGAGCTGCAAGCCCTTGAAAAAGAAAAAATTATAGGCGAAGACCCCGGTCAAGCCAAGAACCAGGATGGGGGCCACCTGCGTTTTGCGCAGCCCCGGTATGCGTCCTTCGATTCTCAGCAGGAACAGGAGCAGAAAAACCGAGGCGACGGCAAATCGGAGAAAGGCCGCCGAAAAGGGCGCCACGTGGCCGGCAAGGGCCCGGCCGGCGATAAAGGTACCGCCCCAGAAAAAAGCGGTCAGCAAGAGTTTGCCATAAACCAGCATGCGTGTACTTCATTCCTCTTAAACTTTTCCGGCCGTCCCAACCGCGGCCCTCTTGACGCACCGCCCGCCGAACGGGCATCCAGCAGCATCCGGGCGCCATGGCCGGCCGTTATGAAGACCGCCCGCCCCGGTTCTCTTGAACTTCGCGGCCGGCTCGGGTATAAGCCCAAAAAGCGCCGCGTACGGCTTTTTTCCGAAAACCGTCCGGCAGAGCGGGCCGGGCTTGAGATGTCTTGCCGCCGGCGATATGATGATTTATCAGATACCGTTCGGTTTTTTTTTGATCCCCAGCGGAGCTCGGCGCCGCAACGGTCACGGCGGTTGCCGCCGCTGAACGATCTGCCGACGAAAAGACGCGCACCACAGACATCGATGAACTTCAACGGCCAACAAACCGGCATCGTCCCGATCCGCATCAGAGCCAATGGGTGCCTGTCCTGCGGCACGGCCATAAAGATGGGTCTGCGCCGGTATTGCTCCATCGAATGCCGACAGCGCCTGCGCCACACCCTGAACGTCAGGACCGGTTTGCTCAAGGCTCTCAACACCCGTTTTGCGACGTTCTATTTTACGGCGGAAACGATCCTGCTGGATGTGATGCCCTTCGGTGCCGGAGAAATTTTCAGCTTCATTTATCCGCGCTCGACCAGGGCTAAACCGGCCACGGATTTCTGCCGCATGGCCGATTTGCTCGGAAATGCCTGGTGGGCCGAGAAACGCCGGACCAACCGGCATTATTTGGCGTCACGACTGGTCCTCGATCAGGCCCGCCGCGACAGCGCCGACGGCGAAACGGTCAAGCCCCTCGAAATCAAGATTCCGAGCGTCAAAGACACGTCGTTGATCCGCTTGAAGCTCGGCAAGTCCGTCCTGAATTCCCCCGAGCTGTTCAGGGTCATCAAAACCGCCTACCGCCAGCAGGCACTGAAACACCATCCGGACCGCGGCGGAAACGCGGCTTCGTTCAGAAAAATCCACCAGGCCTACGAGGAACTCCTCAACTGGGCCGAAAACCCTTCCTTCTTCAGACGACGCGGTTTCCCCGACAAGTGGTTTTACGACAGCACGACCAACCGCTGGGTGCAGCCGACCCCGCACCGCGATTGAAACGGCAAACGGCCCGGCGCATCGTGCGTGAGGCGGCGCGGCGCGCTTTTCCTTGGGTGCCGCCAGGCGCCGGGCGCGCCGGGATGATGTCATTGCCGGCGGCGGGCGCGACTTCCCCAAAGAAAAAGGGCTTTGGGGGAAAAAAAAGGAAAGCCCCTACTCCAATGGATCGTTTTTGATCAGGGCCGCGATGATTTGCGGTAGGTACGCCTCGGCTTTGCTGACGTGAAAACGGCAGGCGCCGGCCCCCGGATGCCCCCCGCCTCCGAAACGCGAGAGCAGCAAGCCGACGTTCACCCTGCATTTGCGGTTGAATATGCTGTGGCCCACATTGACCGCAATCATATCGGGATTCCGGGCCTCGCAGCGGATGCGCACGTGCGCGAAGGTTTCGGGAAAAAGAGAATAGACCAGAAACCGGTTTCCGGTCGGCGCTTTCTCAAGGCTCCTGAAATCGGTGATGGCCACCTGTCCCCGCACGCGGGTGTGATCCTCCAGGCATTTGCGGTAGACCCTGTTCTCGGCGACGATCCGCTCGCACCGCCGCCGCACCTCGGGATCCGACAAAACCAAACGGATATCCGAATGGTGCAACAACGCCACCAGGTGATTCCAGTATGGCTCATCCGGTTCATCCTGGTTCACTATCGTCATCGAGAGCAGCACGCAGTCGTATTTTTCCGGCTGCAGGACTTCGTCCAGGGACAGGTCGGCCGCGTCGATCTTATCGGCCGCGGCGACCAATTCGCGGCGATTTTCAGGAAATCGACCCGCATAGAAGTCATAGATGACGCGGGCGGCCGAGGGGGCCTCGCGGTAGTACCCTGCGAACGGTGTCTCGATGCGGTTGGTGAAGTGGTGGTCAAACCACAGCGCACAGCGACGATCATAGGGCAAGTTGGCAATGATATCGCCGGCATGAATCTCAACCACCCCTTTTTGCAGGTCGCCGGGCTCGACCCATTTAATCGGTTCGGTTATCGTTTCGACATCCTGCAGCAACACGGCGCAGACGACCCCGTCGAAATCGGGCCGGGTGACGATTCGCATTCGAGACGCTCCGGAGTATGAGGATCCAAGACGCTTGATAGGATGATAAAATTGTGTTTATATATTCAATCCGCTGAATTGGCAACCCTTTTGGAAGAGGAAACCTCCCATGGCCCTTTATCTCGCGCAGCACGGCAAGAGCCTGCCCAAGGATGTCGACCCCGAACAGGGGCTCTCGGACGCGGGCCGGGCCGAAGTCGACCGCATGGCCACGGTTGCCGCCGCTTATGCCATCCGGGTCGCCAAAATCGCCCACAGCGGCAAAAAAAGAGCCGCGCAGACTGCCGATATTTTCGCCGCCGCCCTGAACCTGAAGGACAAGGTAGCGGAACGCAGCGGGCTAAAACCGCTCGACGATGTCGTCCGACTGTCCGCCGAGCTTCGATCCCAAGAGGAGCTGATGCTGGTGGGACACCTGCCGTTCATGGAAAGGCTGACCGCTTACCTGGTCACCGGAAATGCCGATAAAACCGTCTTCAAGTTTCAAAACGGCGGCATTGTCTGCCTGGATGAAGATGCCGCACGGCATTGCTGGTTCATCAAGTGGGCGCTGATGCCCCACGTCGGTTAGACGCGGCTGCAGGACCCCGAATCCGATTATCGTCTACACGGCGGGCCTGAGTGTCGTCGACGCCCGCATGATCCTGAAAGAAGGCCCGGATGAAAACCCTGCGCGGGTTTTTTGAAGCGCTTCAGGTCGGGCCGCCCGTCAGGGTGCCGGACAAGAACCACCCTGCGGGGGTGGACACGGTTAACCGTCAGCGAGGTTGAAATGGCCGCCAACGGGTTGAAAAAACAAATGGCAATCGGATTGTTGTCGGTTGTGATCCTAACCGTCGCGCTTTCATGTTCGAACAGTTATAACCGTTTGGCCAGAAACTATCATGAGCAGGGCCAGATATTCTTCGAAAGAATGGAGTACGACAGCTCCATCGAAAACTACTCCAAGGCATTGGAGGTCAACCCGAAGG
>JBFYWB010000085.1:0-12848 GCA_041299015.1 Deltaproteobacteria bacterium | reverse complement strand
TTGTCTTCGGTGCGGGCGTGTCCCTGGGCGTATCCATGCTGGACAGCGGCGCCGGGCGTTTTCTGGCTGAAACCCTGCTGCCCCTGTTGGACGGCAAGCCCATGTTTGTCGTCTACTACGGTATGGGCTTCTTCGGTTCGTTTCTCTCCAGCATGATGAGTAATTCGGCCGCCGTGGCCCTGATGCTGCCGATCACCCTGCCCATGGCCGAACTGATGCAGATGTCGCCGCAAGCCGTGACCATGGTAGCCCCCATGACCACATCATTTATCATGCTGGTCATCGGCTGTCCCCCTACCATTATTGCCTACAGCACCGGCTACTTCAGCCAGGGCCAGTTCATCAAGATTGCCGTGCCCTGGTGCCTGATTCTCCTGCTGGTATGCACCCTGAGCATGCTCGTGTATTGGCCGCTGATCGGTTTCGTCAAATAAAGCAAAGACTCGCGGTTTGGTCAATTCTGAGTTGAAGAACAGGGCCATAGAGGCCTCATCCCAAGGCTGACCCAGATTATGGTGGAAAGGACCGACGGAAATTCAAGCGGCGGAAACAGGGGCGTGAGGCAAATCCGGGCCTCAGTGGCCCTTGCTGAAAATAGTATGATATATGTCTGATATATAAATAATTCCGATGGGCTTGTTGCGCTCCAGGACCGGCAGGCGGCGGTATTTGTTCTTGATCATGTGATCCAAGATCACGATGATGTGGTCATTGAGCTTGGCACCCATCACATTTCTGCTCATGACCTGCTTTACCTTTTTACCTTTGATCGCTTCGATGAAATTATTCAGCTGTCCCGTCCACAAGACCTCGTCTGCATTGATGCCAAAATTCAAAAAATCCGGTCGGAGATGGTAAAGAATGTCGTACATGGTGATCACGCCGGCCATTTGGCCGTAATCATCCACTACAATGAGGCTGCCGGTTTTGTGTCCGGTTTTTCTCACCTTGCTGTTGAGGATCAAGTTGATGGCTTGCCCGACGGATGCTTCCTGATTGATCGTATCAAACGACGTAACCATAACGTCTTTGGCCGTCAACATGCTGATTTACCCCCCTATCCAATTGCAGTATCGGCAAACATTCGTTACCTGCGACCAATACCGGCTGATGTTGCTCATATGGCAAAGCAGAGCGCGGGACGAGAAACGCCAAGCACGAGCTAATCGTAAGAGCAGACTCTATACTCCGTCGGCGCTCCTTGTACAGCGTCGATTTTGCCTTCGACCGCCCCCCGTTCTTTACTGGCAAACCAGCGCTCCCAGTCCTCAACCGATTTCCAGGTGCTGATTAGCAAGTATTCATACGGGTCGGCCACGTTGCGCATGGTTTCCCCGGAAATATATCCGGGTTGACGAAAGGCCAATTTTCTGGTCTCGGCCAGCAAAGGACCCAGCTGAGACAATAGGTCGGCCTCCATCCCGCCATACAAACGGTGCATTTTTCTAAACATCAACACGCGTATCGACATTTTATTTCTCCGACGAATTTATCCGGGATCAACCGATCTTGCAGCCGGCCTAAGGCTTATATCGACGCTTTAAGACTCGCAGCGCGGCCACTTTATCCCATCAGGCCCGATTAAGCCATAAGATTTTTTAAGGTCAGCAATACGCCAGCGACCACCGCTGATCCGATCACGCCGGCAACTTTGGGTCCCATGGCGAACATCAACAGCATGTTTTCGGGGTCTTCCTTAATACCCATAATACCCATTTTTTGGCTGACGCGCGCAGCCATCGGGACTGCGGATACACCTGCCGACCCGGTCAACGGGTTGATCTTATTGCTTGAAAACTGGTTCATGAGCTTGGCCATCAACATGCCGGAGGCCGTTCCGATGTTGAAGGCAATGACCCAGAGCAGCAAGATCCCCAAGGTTTCCAAATTCAAGAAGTTTTCCGCGGACAACCGTGAACAGTCCCCCAACCCGAGAAAGATGGTGACCATGTTGATCAGGGTGTTCTGGGCGGTTTTGGAGAGACGCTCTACGACCCCGCACTCTCTCATCAGGTTCCCGAACATGAAAAAACCGATCAGTGGCGCGGCCGAGGGCAGCAACAGCATGCACTACCCGAAGGTGATTAGCGGAAAGACGCCCGTTTTGATGCCGATTTGATAAATGTAGTAAATGATCCCGCGCGGTTCCGTAATACCCGACAGGGGAATATTCGCCAGGATGCATCCAAAGCCCATGGGCATCAGGAGCAAGGGTTCGAACTTTTTGTCAATGGCCAGAAAAAACATCAGTAAGCCTGCGGCGCCACCGTACCGTCGCAGGGGGCCACCACCGGGGTTTCCATTTTCATGGCTTCAAGAATCATCAGCGTGCCGCTCCGATGCACAACCTCACCGACAGCGACAAAGACCTCGTAGACGATGCCTGACAGGGTTGGGCGGTGTTTCGCCAGGAAATACCCCCATCCTCATGGTGAAACAGCGCATTTAACGGCACATGCTACGGGAAATGATCCGCAGGGTAACAAGTCGGTTTCAACGAGTCAATTCAGGGTTTTCTGATATCAGGGTACAAATATTTCTGACACATGGATCCAACTGGCCGATACGCCTGCCGTTTCGGTCTCCCGTTTGACCGCAGCAGACGGCGCCAAACGCAGGGCGGCGTCCATAAAACCGATTGAAAGCCCCATGGGGTCACCGAATTTGCGGGGGCGACACGTTGGCGCGTTAATTGCGCATTCGAGTGGTTTCCGGCCGAATGGGAGGAAGGGCCCGCCCACCCCGAGAAAAACCTTGTCTTGAAAAATTTTCCATGCTAAGAGCCTGAAAATTCAAGGCCGGACGACGCGGGAGGCGGCGGCGGCGGTTGCTTCCGACGGAAGGGAAGCATCGCTTGTCAAACCAGGCGCTCGCGTGCCGATGGAGCAACCTTATCGGGACAGATGCGACGGTAAAGGAGGAGATGCACATGCAGCAGGGCAGCAGGTTTTTTACCATTATCGCAGTATTGGCCATCGGCGTCATGTTGCAGATTGTTTTGGTTTTTGCCGACCAGAGAGAGGCGCCGGCCAAGACGGCGGTGGCATTCTCCAAGGCCTATTTCGGGCTCGACCCCGCGATGGTAAAGTATCTGTGCGTCGCCTCCACCGCCCGGGCGGAGGGCGATGTGGTGGGCGATTATCTGGACCGCGTGACCGACGACGCGAGAGTCGTCGGGTTTGACCGTAATTACATGCGCAGCCGGCTTTATTCAATTCATACCGAACTCATCAGCCAGAGCGATACTGAGGCCGAGGTGCGCATTCTCGCCGAACGGAAACGGAATATCAATCCCGTGTTCACGATTGTCGGTCGGTTGTTTTCCATCGGCGAAACGCACCTCGTCGACGAAACCCTCAAACTCGTCAAAGAAGACGGTCGCTGGAAAGTCTGCGGCAGGGCTTTCTCCCTTTCGGTTTGAGGCCGTTTGCGTCTTTCGCCGCTTGGCGCCGGAGGCCGGGCGACTGCGGCCGCCGACTTAACGAGACTGTCGTTAACCGCCGGTTTCTTCCATGGTGACTGCATACGCCCGGTTGCAAAGATGCGCGCGTCAGATCGTTTCCCGACATCCTCCGCCTGATTTTTACAAGGATTTTTCCAGCGCCTTCAGCCTCTCGCGCTCTATCTTCGACACGCATCTGATTATCTCGGACCTGCGTTTCTTCGTGACCCAACGGCTGGAGGATGATTTCGGGCACGGTCTCCTGCATGCCACCAAGGTCGCCCTCGATGCCGGCAGCTTGGTGGCGGCCGAAGGCGAGCGAATCGGTTTCAGCCCGCGACTGAGCAGGAGACTCATGGTGGTCGTCCAGGCTGCGGCACTGCTGCACGACCTCAAACGCAAGGAAGCGGATCATGCCGTCCGCGGGGCCGCATTTGCGGCGGTTGTGCTCGCCGATTACCCCTTTTCGATCGAGGAGCGCGAAGACGTCCGGTTGGCCATTCTCGATCACGAGGCCTTCAAGAAACGGGTGCCGATCAACAGCCGGCGAGGTGCCCTGGTTTCCGATTGCCTCTACGATGCCGACAAGTTTCGCTGGGGACCGGACAACTTCACCGACACGCTTTGGCACATGGTCTTCTTCCAGAATCCGCCGTTCGACGATTTCGTGGCGAGTTTCCCGCAAGGGTTGCAAAGCCTTGCGAGAATTCGGGAAACCTTTCGGACGGCTACCGGACGAATCTATGGACCGCGGTTTATCGATATCGGCATTGCCGTGGGGGAGGAGTTGTTCGAGCTGATTCGAACCGAGTTTCTGCGCCCGGCGTGACCGCCAGTGCCGCTCCGGCCGGGCGATCGCACCTGACGCAGCGAATGCGTTTGCGCGCAAAAGACGTCCGGGATTTTTTTTATGGGGGGTTATGTCAACATGTGTCATCCATTCCGGCCGCTCGGGTGCCGTAACCCACTGCCATCATCGCGAAAGAACGTCATGCCGGTTTTCTTCGGCCGGGCGATTGTCTGCCTCTGCCTAACCGTCCTGCTGTTTCCGGCCGTCGACGCCCGGGCCGGTGGACCCGACCGGGCTTTCTCACCGGGTGAAAAGCTGACCTTTCAAATCAAGTGGGGCAACGTGCCGGCGGGAGAGGCCGTTTTGGAAGTTCTGCCCGTCGAAATGCGCGACGATACGCCTGTTTACCATTTCGCGATGCAGGTCAAGACCAATGCCTTCCTCGACCTGTTCTACTACTACCGTAACCGGGTCGACGCGTATGCCGAACTGCAGATGAACCGCTCGCTGCTCTTCCGGCAAAGTGTAAAGACCAGTCGCAAGACCAAGAATGTCACCGTCGACTTCGACTGGAAGACCAACCTGGCTCATTTTCAGCGGACCGAAGCGGTCTCTCACACGAAGCAGGAACCCCACGTCAAGACACTGCAGACGCCCCTTTTACCGGGAACTTTCGATCCCTTGTCGGCCTTTTACTACACCCGCCGACTGGCCCTGCAGGAAGGCGTGCTGGTCGAGCGACCGGTTTCCGATGGAAAGCGGGCATTGCGCGCCAATTTGAAGGTGATCGGCAGAGAGACGATTACCCTGAACGGTCGCTCCTACGACACGTTCCTGGTGCAACCGGACCTCAAGGGCGTGAACCCGGTTTTTGAAAAGGAGGCGGGCGCCGCCATTCAGATCTGGGTGTCGGCCGACGAGTACCGGATTCCCATCAAACTCAAAAGCAAGGTACGCATCGGCAGTTTCACGGGTGAGTTGGTCGACGTAGAGGGCGTTCAGGGGTTCGGCCGCGCTGCGGCAGATGGAACACGGATTTCGGATGCCCGGGCCGGCGTACCGGTCGGTGTTCCGGGATCTTAACGCAAAGGGTGGATGCACATGGAAAAAGCGTTTCAGGAGTATTATCCGGATCATTTCAGCCACTGTTACGGTTGCGGACGGCTCAACGGCGCCGGTCTTCAGATCAAAAGCTACTGGGACGGCGAGGAAGCGGTCTGCCGGTTCGATCCCAAGCCGTTTCACACCGCAATTCCAGGTTTCGTTTACGGAGGCCTGATCGCCTCGCTGATCGACTGCCATTCTACCGGCACCGCGGCGGCGGCGGCTTACCGGGCCGAGGGACGGGCGATGGACACCGATCCGCCGCTGCGCTTCCTGACGGCCGCCCTGCACGTCGATTATCTGCGGCCGACGCCGATCGACGGACCGCTGGAGGTTCGGGCGCGGGTCAAGGAGATCAAGGGGCGCAAGGTGGTGGTGTCCGCACAGCTTCTGGCCGGCGGCCAGGTCTGCGCCCGCGGAGAAGTGGTGGCCGTGCAGGTGCCCGAGCACTTCAAGCCGGGCGGGAAGTAACGGTCATCGGGGAACGGATTGCTGCGCATGCGCTCCCGGAAGCGGTCGAAAATCCTGGCCCGAAGCATTCATGGCGTACGGAATGGCAGAGAACCTTGATAAGAACCAAGAGAAAAAAGGAGACGAGCGTGACCGCAACGCCGGCAAGACGGCGACCGATGCCATGCACCTGAAGATGGCC
This sequence comes from Deltaproteobacteria bacterium, assembly GCA_041299015.1. Taxonomy (GTDB): domain Bacteria; phylum Desulfobacterota; class Desulfobacteria; order Desulfobacterales; family SG8-13; genus JARFQH01. Next base: position 6,860 of record JBFYWB010000085.1, on the reverse strand, counting down.
CGTGAGGAGGTGCGCGAAGGGCAGGCCCTTTTAAAGGCCGTCGTCGACGCCTTCGACGGCAGCATCTACGTGAGCAGCGCTGATTTCGAGATCCTTTTCATGAACCGGCACTCGATCGCCCGCACCGGCCGCAATGCCTGCGGTGAGCGCTGTTACGAAGCCTTTCACGGGCGGCGGCAGGTTTGCCCGTTTTGTGTGATGGACCAGGTCCAGCGCGGTCAGAACGTTACCTTCGATATCCACAACCCCAACGACAACTGTTGGTACCACAGCGTCAATACACCAATCCGGCACGTCGATCAGACCATTTCCCTGCTGGCCCTCGTCACCGACATCACCGATCGCAAGCGCGCCGAGGAGGCCTTGCGGGAAAGTGCCACCTCGCTGCGCAAGGAGAACGTGCTCTTGCGATCACACCTCCACGAGCGGCACAAATTTGGGGATATCGTCGGTAAAAGCCGGGTCATGCAGAGGGTCTATGAACAGATCGTCGATGCCGCCGCCTCGGACGCCACCGTGATCATCTACGGGGAACCCGGTACCGGCAAGGAACTGGTGGCTCACGCCGTGCATGACATGAGCGACCGGCGCGACAACCGCTTCGTGCCGGTTCACTGCGGTGCCATTCCGGAAAATTTGATCGAAAGCGAGTTTTTCGGATACAAGAAAGGGGCCTTTTCAGGGGCCACCGGCGACAAGGAAGGCTACATCGACTTTGCCAAAGGCGGGACGCTGTTCATGGACGAAGTCGGTGAAATCGGCCGTCACCTTCAGGTCAAACTTCTGCGCGTGATCGAGGGGGGCGGGTACACGCCGGTGGGCAGCAGCCAGGTAAAACAGTCCCATGTGCGCATCATCGCCGCCACTAATCGAGACTTGAAGGCATTGGTCGCCACCGGGGCGATGCGGGAGGACTTTTTTTACCGGATTCACATCATTCCGATTCATCTGCCCCCCCTGCGGGAGCGCAAGGAGGACCTGCCGCTGCTGGTCAACCATTTCCTGCGCCTCTACTGCGGCAAACAGAACCTGCCGCCCATGACCGACACGTTCATGGAGACCCTGCACGCCTACAACTGGCCCGGCAACATCCGTGAACTCCAAAACGTGATCATACGATTTTGTTCCCTCAAAAAGCTCGATCTGACGCTCGGTGCGGCCCAACCTGTCGACCTGTCCGAAACCTTGCCCCTTCCGGCGCTCAATCAAGAGGAGCAAACCCTGCGCGACCGCATGAACGCCTACGAAAGGCAGTTGATTCTCGGCGCACTGGAACGGCACCACTGGCGGCGCAGCGCGGTGGCCCGACGGCTCGGCATTGACCGCAAAACCCTTTTTTCCAAGATCAAACACCACAACATCGCCCCAAAAACCTGATTGGGGTTTTATTGCCCCAAAACGGGGCGTAATAGCCCGTCAACATATATCCAACCAATATCAAACGATTATTCATCTATTACGCGCGTATTTTGGGGTATTTTCTCCCCATCATTCCCCTTTTCGTCGCCACTCCGACGTCCGCATCACCGCACAGGCATTCACAGTCGCCCAAGTGGCATAAATGGCATAATATTTGCTTTTTCAGCAGTCACTAAAAAGCATATTTGGCACAATAAGGACATGTCGTGGAACATCCTCTTTATGACAAGGAGTGTTTGATCTTTGGTTGCGGAAACCCTCTTTTCGGCGACGACGGCTTTGGGCCGGCGGTGATCGAGCTCCTCGAAGACAAGCGCTGCACTCCCCAGAATGTCACCGTCCTGGATGTCGGCACTTCCGTGAGGGATATTCTTTTCGACATTCTGCTCTCTGCGACCAGGCCGCAGCGGATCGTCATCGTCGATGCCGTTCGGATGCCCGGTCGTGAACCGGGTGACATCTTCGAGATCGCGGTTGAAGAGATCTCACCGGCCAAGATCAGCGATTTCTCGCTCCACCAGTTTCCAACCACCAACATGCTCAAGGAGATCAAGGAGCACACCGGTATCGACGTGCGGGTCTTCGTGGTGCAGACCACTGATTTGCCGTCCGAGGTTCGTCCCGGCCTTTCCGAACCTGTCCAGCAGGCGGTTCCCCGCATGGTGGACAAACTCATACGCTTGATGACCCAACCGGCGCCGGCCGTTCAACAGGGGAGTATGCCATGATTGAAATCCGTATCGGAAAACTCGCCAAAAAACTCGGTGTGCACCGTAATACCGTATCGAACTGGATCAAAAGTGGAAAATTGGCCGCGGTTCCCACGGTCGGTAAAAAATATCTGGTGCAGGAGGATGTCTTTGACGCGTTCTGTCGGAACAACGGCGTTGCGGCGACGCTCCGTGATCAATTTGAACGCACCCGCCTGCCGGAGCATGCAGACCCCCGGCGGCTCACCCCCAAAACCAACCCGAGCAAAAGAGAGGTATCTATGTCTGAGAACCCCATCGGATCCGTCATGGTCGTCGGCGGCGGCATCGCCGGCATTCAGGCTACCCTGGATCTGGCCGATTCAGGTTATTTTGTCCACCTGATCGAAAAAAGTGCCGGTATCGGTGGCGTCATGGCCCAGCTCGACAAAACCTATCCTACCAATGACTGTGCCATGTGAATCGTCTCGCCCAAACTGGTCGAGGTCGGCCGGCACTTAAACGTCCAACTGTCAACCCTCTCCGAAGTGATCGCGGTTTCCGGAAAGGCAGGCAACTTCAGCGTCAAAATTAAAAAACACCCCCGCTACGTCGATATGGACAAATGCATCTCCTGCGGTCTGTGCGCGGAGAAATGTCCCAAGAAGGTCGCCGATGAATTCAACATGGGGGTCAGCAAACGCAAGGCGGCCTACATCAAATACGGCCAATCCGTGCCGCTGAAATATGCCATCGACGGCGCCCACTGCATCTATCTCACCCGCGGCAAGTGCCGGGCCTGTGAAAAATTCTGTCCCACCGGAGCCATCAACTTCGACGACCGCGAAGAAATCGTCAGCCAAAATGTCGGCGCCGTCATCCTGGCGCCCGGGTACAAACCCTTCGATCCGACCCCGTTCGATTTCTACGGTTACGGCAAGATTGCCGACGTGGTCACCAGCCTCGAGTACGAGCGGCTGCTGTCCGCCGGCGGTCCCTGCATGGGTCACCTGGTACGGCCCTCCGATCACCGCGAGCCGCGCAAAATCGCCTGGTTGCAATGTGTCGGCTCACGCAGCACCAATAGATGCAGCAACAGCTATTGTTCCAGCGTCTGCTGCATGTACGCCATCAAACAGAGCCTGGTAACCGCCGAGCACCTGACCGGAGACGGCGCGGAGCAGACGATATTTTTCATGGATATCCGCAGTCCCGGCAAAGAATTCGAGCGCTTCTACGAAGACGCGCGGGACAAGGGGGTCGGCTTCGTTCGCGCCCGGCCGCATTCGATCGAACCCGGTTCAGACGGCACCGGGGTGACCATGCGGTATGTGACCGAAGACGGAAAAACACACGACGACGATTTCGATATGGCTGTTTTGTCCATCGGCATCGAGGCCTCCGTCGATGCAGCGCAGCTGGCCCAAACCTTCGCCATCGAGCTCGACCGGTTCGGTTTCGCCAAGACGCCCTTCTTCGATCCGGTGGCCAGCACGCGCCCCGGGATTTATGTGACCGGGGCGTTCGGAGGACCGAAAGCCATTCCCCGCTCGGTGACCGAGGCCTCATCGGCCGCGGCTTCCGCCGCGCGTCTGCTCAGCGATGCCCGCGGCGCCATGACCCGTGCAAAAACCTATCCCCCCGAAAGGGGGGTGGCGGCCGAAACGCCGCGGATCGGCGTTTTCGTCTGCTCATGCGGCATCAACATCGCCGGGGTGGTGGATGTCGCCGCGGTCGCGGAATATGCACGCACTTTGCCGAACGTGGTCCTGGTGGAAAACAATCTGTTCACCTGTTCAGCCGACACCCAAGACCTGATCGCCAAGAAAATCGCGGAAAACGGGTTGAACCGGCTCGTGATCGCCGCCTGCACGCCGCGCACGCATGAACCGCTCTTCCAGGAAACACTTCGGGAGGCCGGGTTGAATCCATACCTGGTCGAAATGGCCAACATCCGCAATCAGAATTCCTGGGTGCACCAGAAGCAGCCGGACCAAGCGACCGCAAAGGCCAAGGACCAGGTCCGCATGGCCGTGGCCAAGGCCGCACTGGTCGCTCCGCTGGAGCGATTGAAAGTTTCGGTGTTGCAGAAGGCCCTGGTGATCGGCGGCGGCATTGCCGGCATGACCGCGGCGCTCGCGCTGGCCGACCAGCATTACGAGACCGTTCTGATCGAAAAAACCGCGCAGCTGGGCGGCAATGCCCGTCATCTCAATGCCACGAGCCATGGTGAACCGGTCCGACCGGTGTTGGAGACGCTGATTGCGCGAGTAGAGGGTCACCAACAGATCAAGGTGCTCAAAAAGGCCCGGCTGCTGACCGCCGTCGGTTCGGTCGGAAATTTTGTCAGCAAGGTAGCGGTCGACGGGGAAACGCGCGCCGTCACTTACGGGGTGGCGGTCATTGCAACCGGTGCCGCGGAAGCGCGACCGGAAGAATATCTTTACGGCCAAGATCCCCGGGTTATGACCCATCTCGAGTTCGATGCGCGTCTGCGTGATCACGCCGATCAGCTGCGGACGTCCGACGCCGCGGTGTTTATCCAGTGCGTCGGCTCGCGGGATGACCGGCGGCCCTATTGCAGCCGCATCTGCTGTACGCACACGATGAAGAGCGCCGTCACGCTCAAGGAACTCAACCCGGAGATGAACGTCTTCGTGCTCTATCGCGACATCAGGACCTACGGCCAGCGCGAAGAGATTTACCAGAAGGCGCGCGACCGCGGGGTTTTCTTCATTCGCTACGATTCAGACGCCAAACCGCAGGTAAATCAGGCCGGCGACCACTTGACGGTCGATGTCCGCGATCCGATTCTGCAGCATCCGCTGCGGATAACGACCGATTTCATCGTGCTGGCCAGCGCCATCGAACCGCATGCCAACAAGGAATTGGTTGAACTCTACAAGTGCGGGCAGAACCAGGACGGTTTTCTCAACGAGGCCCATCCAAAACTGCGGCCGGTGGATATGGCGGTGGACGGTCTCTTCGTGGCCGGACTCTGCAATTATCCCAAGCCGATCGACGAATCCATCGCCCAGGCCCAGGCCGCAGCCTCGCGGGCCGGTGTGCTCTTGGCCAAGAGCGAAATGCAGTTGGATGCGATCAAATCTTTTGTCACCGAAAAATGCGACGGCTGTGCGCTGTGCCTGGATGTCTGTCCCTACCGCGCCATTCGGCTCGAAGATTACCGGGAGGCCGACGGCAGCGCCCACCGGCGCATCAAGACCGACCCGGCGCTCTGCAGGGGCTGCGGCTTGTGCGCGGCCACATGTCCCAAGGGCGGTGTTGCGGTTCACGGCTTTACGCTCGATCAACTCAAGGCCCAGGTGAGCGCCGCCCTGGCGTCGTGACCCTCAACAATTGCGCATGACAGCGTTAACACGAAAATAAAAGCTGGGCGCCTCCAACCGAATAACCGGTAGCGACAGACGGCTGAAACTCGCCGCCAACGGGCTCTAAGCCCGGACTCGGCCCGGCTTCGAAAAAGGAATCGTATTCTATCTCCAAGCTCGTGCGTTGCCCGCGCCTAAAGATGGGGGTCCGGCCCAAGATCCCATAGGCGGCATAGACAGTCAGCCGCTGTTCGCTACCGGTCATCCGCTCTCCGGCGCGTCGTTTTCATTCATTGTGGTGGCCCAAAGAAGGGCCATGGGTGTTTAGTAAAGAAGGGAGGTATAGAAATGGCAGAACAGTTCGAACCTAAGATCATCGGCTTTCTCTGCAACTGGTGTGCCTATGCCGGGGGCGATTTGGCCGGCGTATCGCGGTTGCAGTATCCGACCAACATGCGAGCGGTCAGGGTGATGTGCTCGGGAATGGTCCACCCGGACCTGGTGGTGGATGCCCTGCACAAAGGCGCCGACGGCGTCATCATCATGGGCTGACACCTCGGGGAATGTCATTACCTGGATGGTAATCACAAGGCCCTTGCGCGTTCCGAAGCCGTCAAGTTCGTCTTGGAGGATCTTGGCATCGACCCCGATCGCTTTGCCATCGAGTGGGTGTCGTCGGCCGAAGCCCCGCGGTTTGCCGCGGTTGTGACCCGTTTTACCGAAAAAATTAGAACCCTGGGACCCAACCCCGCCGGCGGCGCCGAGATCCACTCTGCGGCTGTCGCGCAGGCGGACTAAAACAAAGGAGCCGCGGGCCGGGGGAGAGGAGTTGTCAACATGGCAGAGGAAGCAGTACCAGGCCCCCTTGGTGGCCTCTACGGCGATGGGGCCAACTACCTGGTCGTGCAATTGTTTGAGCGGCTCTACTCCCAATCTCGTCCGCGCTTGCGAAATCCCGGATTTCCCCGTCACCTTGATCCGGGCGGTGGGATTCAACAACCACTGAATCCCTTCCAACAGACAGCGCAGCACCTCCCGGTAGGAGGACTGCATATACAGGGCCAGGGCGATGACATAGTAAACCACCACATGCGCCGGCAGTTCCCGCTGTCTTCTACTGCTCCGGCCGGTGGCGTCCAACACCGATTTCACGGTGGCCACTGGGAAAGTCTTGGCCACGACCCCAAGGCTGATGTAATCCGTGATCCGGCTCCCTTTGGGGAGTTCTGCAAGCGTCCGTGCCATCTGCGGTCCTCCTGTGATAAGTTACCACAGAATACCACAGATTTATGGTTAAGTGAACAGTATTAGGGCTAAGGCAGCTTTTCTATCAGCAATTACCCAAGGCAGGGTCAGCCACGGCCTTGCCTTTTTGTGGTCTATCCCCTATGCAACATCACTTGCCACCCCAGAGACTTAT
>JBFYWB010000072.1:0-48116 GCA_041299015.1 Deltaproteobacteria bacterium | reverse complement strand
CGTTGCTGCGTCAGGGTTTCCCCCATTGCGCAAAATTCCTCACTGCTGCCTCCCGTAGGAGTCTGGACCGTGTGTCAGTTCCAGTGTGGCTGATCATCCTCTCAGACCAGCTAACCATCGTTGCCTTGGTAGGCCGTTACCCTACCAACAAGCTAATGGTACGCGGGCTCGTCTCCAAACAGTAGCTTAAATGTAGAGGCCACCTTTGATCCATCCAACCGAGGTTTAATGGATATTATCAGGTATTATCATCGCTTTCGCAATGTTATCCCCGATTCAGAGGCTGATTACCCACGCGTTACTCACCCGTGCGCCACTTTACTGGCTTCAGCAAGCTGAAGCGTTCTCGTGCGACTTGCATGTGTCAAGCACGCCGCCAGCGTTCATTCTGAGCCAGGATCAAACTCTCCAGTTAAACTTAACCGTCACCGGCACGATAATGCCGGCAACAAATTGACTGGTACCCGACTCGGGTTTTCCGTCACTATTTAGTTTTCAAAGATCAAGTCGTCGCTTTCAGAAAGCGACCGTTTCATTCTTTAAGAAAGACCAATCTTGTAAACTTATTTAAAAACCTTGTCAAGAAAAATATCGTCATTCGGGCTATTTTTTTTAAAAGGCTTTTTAGGGGTCTTTCCTTCAAAGTGTCCGCGGAACTTACACCCCCATTGGCCTGGTGTCAACACAAAACTTAAGGCCATTCGAATAAAAATCAAGTGCGTTTTATAAGCCGTCCGATCGGTCGCATTAAGACAGCCGTCAGCCCGACGACACCGAGCGCCCTTTATATCCTCCCGGTTCAGCTGGGACGGACCTTGAGCCTGCAGTAGCGCTTCTTACCGGATCTGAGGACCAGCATCTGATTCTGATCCAGGTCCTTTTCGGTAATGGTCCGGTCGAAGACATCGATGCGATCGGCGTTCAGGTAGGCGCCACCCTGCTCGATCAGACGGCGTGCCGCAGCGCCTGAAGAGGCCAGGCCGGTCCGATGAAAAAGTTTAAATACCGGAATGCCGCCATGAAGCTCGCGTGCGTCAATATATGCATCGGCCTCCTCTGGCGAGACGGCAGTTTTCCCAAGGGCCACTGCATCCGAGTTCGGCTCATCGCCGGCGTGAATGCGACTGCCGGGCAAAATCGTCATTGGTACCTCACGCACCCCGAAATTGGCGACGCTCTTGCGGTAGGCTTGAGCGGCCTCCGCCAGGCCGTGAGCCAGAGCGGTGGTCTCGAAGGCCAGAACGGTCTTGGCGCTGTTTAAATCGGCACCATCCAGGTGAGCCGCCGCGCGGATTTCCGCCAAGGGCAAAAACGTAAACAGCGCTAAAAATCGCCGTACATCCCGGTCATCGGTATTAATCCAATACTGGTAATAGTCGTATGGCGAGGTCCTGCCGGCATCGAGCCAGACGGCTCCAGCCGCGGTTTTTCCCATTTTGGCCCCGCCGCTGGTGGTGATAAGCGGAAAAGTGATGCCGAAGGCCGTCTCCTGTCGGACCCGCCGAATCAGCTCGATGCCGGCGACAATATTGCCCCATTGGTCACTGCCGCCCATCTGCAGCTTGCAGTCGAACCGATTGAAAAGCTCCAGGAAATCATAGGCTTGCAGCAACATGTAGTTGAACTCAATGAAACTCAATCCTTCATCAGAATCGAGACGCAAACGGTAACTTTCAGCCTTGAGCATCCGGTTGACCGAAAAGTGGCGCCCGAAATCCCGCAGAAATGGAATGTATTCAAGTTTGGTGAGCCAATCGGCGTTGTTGAGCATCAGCGCCTGGCCGTCTGAAAAATTGATAAATCGGTCCAATTGGGTTTTAATGGCAAGGGCGTTTTCAACCACCACTTCGGGCGTCAACAAGCGGCGCATTTCCGTCTTTCCGCTCGGATCTCCAACGAGTCCCGTACCGCCACCGATCAGGGCGATTGGTCGGTGGCCGTTCCTTTGCATGTGGGCGAGCGACATGATCGGCACCAGGCTGCCGATATGCAGGCTCGATGCGGTCGGATCAAACCCGATATAGCAAGTGACCGCTCCGTCAGCCAGGAAATCGCAGAGTTCCGCCTCATGGGTTGTTTGGTCGATGAATCCGCGTGCGCGCAGGATATCGAGGACATTCGGCATCGGTTGCTCCTCTATGACTGCCTATTTATTGGCGTATTCCACCGACCGGGTCTCACGGATGACCATTACCTTTATCTGACCCGGAAACGTCAAGGATTCCTCGATTTTTTTAGCGATATCCCGGCAGAGCAAGGTTGAATTTTCATCGGAAATCTTGTCGCTTTCCACAATGACCCGCAGTTCCCGACCCGCCTGAATGGCATAGGTATTGGCCACGCCTTTGAATGAGTTGGCAATCCCCTCGAGATCTTCGAGACGCTTGATATAGTTCTCGAGCATCTCCTTGCGTGCCCCCGGCCGCGCTCCCGACAGTCCATCGGCGGCTTGCACCAGCAGTGAATAGACCGTGTTGGGCGGCACGTCTTCGTGGTGCGCGGCAATAGCGTGGACGACCTTGGGTGACTCATTAAACTTTTTGGCCAGCTTGGAACCGATGATGGCGTGCGGACCTTCGACCTCATGATCGATGGCCTTTCCGATGTCGTGCAGCAGACCCATGCGACGTGCCAGTTTCTGGTTCAAGCCCAACTCTGCCGCCATGATACCACAGAGAAACCCCACTTCCACCGAATGCTGCAAGACGTTTTGAGCATAGCTGGTACGATATTTCAGGCGGCCAAGGTATTTGATCAATTCGTTGTGGATGCCATGGACGCCCAAATCGAAGGCGGCTTGTTCTCCAGCTTCTTTTATGGCCTGATCGACTTCCAGGCCAACCTTCTTGACCACATCCTCTATTCGGGCCGGGTGAATCCGTCCGTCCGATATCAGACGTGTCAATGCGATGCGCGCGACCTCTCTTCTGACCGGGTTGAACCCCGAAAGAATCACGGCTTCGGGCGTATCGTCGATGATAAGGTCGATACCGGTGGCTGCCTCCAGGGCGCGGATGTTGCGTCCCTCCCTGCCGATGATGCGCCCCTTCATCTCATCGTTGGGCAGCTGGACCACCGAAACCGTTCGTTCGGCCACGAAATCACCCGCATAGCGCTGAATCGCGGTGGCAATGATTTTTTTGGCTTTCTTGTCGGCTTCCTCCCGGGTTTCATTTTCGATCCGTTTGATCAGCTTGGCGGCTTCGTAGCGCGCCTCGTTTTCCATCGCCCGGATCAGCAGTTCCTTGGCTTGCTCGGCCGTGAGACCCGAAATTTTTTCGAGTTGACGCTTTTGTTCTTCGATCAGGTCGTGGAATTTTTTTTCGTCCAACTCGATGCGCTCAGTGCGCTGGGCGATGTCTTTTTCCAAACGTCCGGCATCAAGTTCCCGCTTTTCGAGTTGCTCGGCTTTGCGATCGATGTGTTCCTCTTTTTGAAGCAGCCTTTTTTCTCTGTTGCCCAGTTCGGCGCGGGTCTCTTTGGTTTCGGCATCGAAATCGCTTTTCATTTTGAAAAGCTTGTCCTTGACTTCGAGATCGGCTTCCTTGAGCAAGCTCTCCGAATGCCGTTGGGCCTCCTCGATTATTTTTGCCGCCGCTGCCTCGGCGTCTTTGATTTTGCGGGTCAGCATCCTGCCTTTGACATAGAAGGCAACCCCAAAACCCGCGCCGAAACAAAAAAGGCCGATCAACACGTGAAATGCGTCCATATATTTTCTCCTCGGAATTCATGCCGAATGCCATTCAACGGCGACAACAAATCAACTGCAAGCATTTATCGCACGACCCAAAGACGCACCATTGCGCCGGAGTTCGGTCGAATCGCCAAGTGATGGCCATGTTTAATCGCGTAATTGAATCGAGGAGGAAGAAAAGGCGTGCCGCTTCGGCAGCTTGAAAGGTTCTCACCACCGGTGGCCCCCCCGAATGGCCGCGCGCCGGCGAACAGCCGCGCTCGGTTCGAATGGGATGACCTCGCAGCGTCGATGAGCAGACCCCTGCCCTTGTGCCGTGTTGGCAGGTCTTTGAACCATTGGTTCAAAGTGGGCGCCACTTGGTTTCTTCAGGCTTTTCCGGTACGATACCGGAACGTGCACACCGAAACCAGCGATAGCCCCCGGTGCATCAGTGTTGGGACAAAGAACATCTTCCAATCACGAACACGGCAGGGGTCGACAACCAGATAGATCGACTCAAGTAAGGCGGAATCGAGCCGGTGGGCTGGCAGGAAAACCTTTCTATCGAGCGCCACGAGAGGATCGTGGCAAGGTAAAAGATTTTTTAACGAAAAATGCTATGTGCCTGTCTGCAGCCTGTAAGCCTCGGCTCTTTCAGGTTCCATAAAACAACCATCGATTTTGCGGATCAATTCCGCCGATCGGTCCGATAGGGTCTTGATGAAATTCGATCGATCTTTTTCCAGTTCCAAATACTCTTGGGCAATATTGAGCGCGGCAAGGATCATGATGGTCACATGATTCATTTTGGCAGATTTGTTGGGATAAAAATCGGAGACCTTGGTTACCTCTCTGACCAGGAAATCCGCAACCTCTTTCGCCTGGCTGAGTTCCGATTGGGTTTTAAACGTGTAGGGTTGCCCAAACAACTCTATGGTAACAAGTTGCTCCAAAAAAACGTCACTGCCCTTTCCGCACCTTCTGCCTGCTCGACCAGCGATTACTGATCCGTAAAATCACCCAGCCGGGTCAGCAGGTTGTCAATTTTTGACCGGATCAAAGTCTTTTCCTCTTGGTAGCGTTTCTCCACTTCTGCCTTACTTTGAAGCTCTTCCTCCAATTCGTCAATTTTGTTTGTGAGTTCCAGATTCTTTGCCTCACAGGATTTGTATACCTCGATCACTCGCTCGATTTTTCGTTCGATTTCATCAAACTGTTTTATGATCTGTTCGTTGTCCAATCTTTCACCTCAGCATTTTGATAATTTATAATCCATGATCAAAGAAAAAGTCAAGGTTAAATACGGTTGAGCCGTCGCATGAGGCCTTCGACGGCGGCCAGGTCGTCCCTGGTGTTGATTCCTCGAAACTCATGCGCGTTTGCCGCTACCAGCACTCCCACCCTGCGGTTGTCACGATGGCCGACGGCGACAATGTCGGTTAGGTAAAGCTCACTCTGGGCATTGTCACGGTCGATTTTTTTTAAGGCACGGGTCAAGAAAGATCTGTCCACACAATAGATTCCGGTGTTGACGATCCGGATTTTGCGCTGTTCCGCGGATGCGTCGGTTTCTTCGACGATGGCCACCAGACGGTTGGCCTCATCGACGACGATGCGGCCGTAACCGCAAGGGTTCTCGACCTCCATGGCCAAAACCGTCACTTCACGCCGGTGAGCACGGTGGTCGGCAATCAAGTCCCGGATGGTCCCCTCGGTGACCAGGGGGACGTCTCCGCAAAGAATCAGCACTTGGCGGCATTCGGCCGGAATATCGGGAAGAGCGCAAACCACGGCGTGACCGGTGCCGAGTTGTTTCTCCTGCAAGGCGTAGCGAACCGGGGCTAATTCGGCCACCACTTCCCGAACCCGCCCTGCCTGATGACCGACGACGAGGATGACGTTTTCCCCGGCAACCTTCGTGGCGGTTTCCACCACCCAGAGAATCATCGGACGCCCGCAGACCTCGTGAAGAACCTTGGCCTTGTCCGATTTCATTCGGGTGCCCAGACCCGCAGCCAGAATGACGACCGCAATATTCTTTTCGCAGTGTTGCATCGATTGCCGTCAAGAAAAGAAAGGGCAAACCCACAAAGCCGGTTTACCCTTCCGAAATGCAATCCTTTTCCGGATCGTCTAAATGAAGTCCACCTGTTGCTATCTCTTGCGCGATTCGGCCAGCCTGACCCGTTGCAAGGCCCTTTCAAGCGCAGCCCGGGCACGGGTGAAATCGATGTCTTCTTTTTTCCGGTCTTCCAACAAACGCTTTTGAGCCCGTTCCAAGGCCGCCATGGCGCGTTCGAGATCGATATCGCGCCTTCTTTCGGCGGACTCGGCCAGAACGGTTACCTTGTTCGGCAGCGCCTCGGCAAACCCGCCGCCGATAAAGACGTAACGCTCGACGCCACTGGCATCCGTATATCGGATGGTTCCGGTTTTCAAGGTCGTCATGAAAGGGGTGTGACCGCTTAGGACACCGAATTCACCGAGCGTCCCCGGTGCCGCCACGATAGATACATCCTCGCTGACGACGATTTTTTCGGGGGTAACGACTTCCAGTTTGATTTTTTCAGCCATGATGTGCCCCCTTTGTTATGCCGCCTCTTCCCTTTTCTTGGCATCTTCGACCACTTCCTCGATACCACCCTTCATGTAGAAGGACTGCTCGGGGATGTGGTCATATTTACCTTCACAGATTTCCTTGAAGCTGCGAACCGTGTCCTCGATTTTGACGTACTTGCCGGCCTTACCGGTGAAGGCCTCGGCCACGTGGAAAGGTTGCGAGAGAAAGCGCTGAATCTTGCGGGCCCTGGCGACGGTGATCTTGTCTTCATCGGACAGTTCTTCGATTCCCAGAATTGCGATAATGTCCTGCAATTCTTTGTATTTCTGAAGGATCTGTTGTACCTGACGGGCCGTCTGGTAATGATCCTCGCCGATGTAGTTGGCATCCAGAATGCGGGAAGTCGAGTCGAGCGGGTCGACGGCCGGATAGATCCCGAGCTCGGCGATCTGGCGGGACAAGACCACGGTTCCGTCCAAATGGGCGAAGGTGGTGGCGGGCGCCGGGTCGGTGAGATCGTCCGCGGGCACATACACGCACTGCACGGCCGTAATGGATCCTTTGTCGGTGGAGGTGATGCGCTCCTGAAGTTCCCCCAAGTCGACTGCCAGAGTCGGCTGATAGCCGACCGCCGACGGCATACGGCCAAGGAGGGCCGAGACCTCTGATCCGGCCTGGGTGAAGCGGAATATGTTGTCGATGAAGATCAACACGTCCTGGCCTTCCACATCGCGAAAGTATTCCGCGGCGGTCAAGGCCGAAAGGGCCACGCGGGCCCTCGCCCCGGGAGGTTCGGTCATCTGCCCGTAGATCAGCGCCGCTTTGGGAAGAACGCCGGAGTCTTTCATTTCGTGATACAAGTCATTGCCTTCACGGGTGCGTTCCCCCACTCCGGCAAACACGGAAATACCGCCGTGCTGCATCGCGATGTTGTGGACCATCTCCATCATGATGACGGTTTTGCCCACGCCGGCGCCGCCGAACATCCCCATCTTGCCGCCGCGGGGAAACGGCACCAGCAGGTCGATGACCTTGACGCCGGTTTCAAGCACCCGCACGGTGACGTCCTGCTCGGTAAATTTGGGTGCCTGTCTGTGAATCGGCATCATCTTTTCCTGGCTGACCGGACCCAGCCCGTCCACCGGACGGCCGACGACGTTCAGGACCCGCCCCAGGCCGGCCGCGCCGACCGGCATCATGATCTGGTTACCCGTATCCTTCACCGGCATGCCGCGCACAAGACCGTCGGTAACGTCCATGGCGATACAGCGTACGACGTTGTCGCCGAGATGCTGGGCCACCTCGATGACAAGGTTGTCTTCTCTCTCATCGATTGCCGGGTTGGAAATCGTCAGTGCGGTGTAAATGGTCGGCAGCTTACCCTGCTCGAACTCCACGTCAACGACCGGTCCCATGACCTGCAGTACTTTACCAATGTTTTCTCCCATCGAAACGACCTCCTGTTAACGATATAGGCAAATTGGTGTTCTTATCCTTTGAGAGCCTCGGCGCCGCCGACGATATCCATCAGTTCCGCCGTAATTGCCGCCTGACGCGCCTTGTTGTAGGTCAGTGTCAAACTATCGATCATGTCGTTGCACGCCTTGGTGGCATTGTCCATGGCCATCATGCGGGCCGCGTGTTCACTGGTCGAGGTTTCGAGCAAAGCGCTGTATATCTGTACGAAAACATTCCTCGGCAGCATTTCATCCAAAAGTTCCCCGGGCGACGGTTCGGCGATATGTTCGGCCAGGTACGGAGCGTTGGCATCGGCAGCCACCTCCGCCGCCGCGATGGGCGGTATCGGCAGCAACTGCCTGAGTGTCGGCACCTGTCTGGCCATGCTCAAAAATTCGGCATAAACTATGTGCACCTCATCGTAAGTGCCGTCGAGATAAAGCTTGACGAGTTTGCGGCCGGCGGTTGCCGCAATACTGAACCCGAAATTGGATCCCACGACACCGATGTGCTGTTCTACGATGGTTCGCTGGCTGTTGCGGCACCAGTCGCGGCCTTTCTTGCCGAAAGCGGTGAACGAAAAATCGATTCCCCGTCCCGCTTTGTCTTTCACAAAGGCGTCGGCTCTTTGGATAAGATTGGCATTGAAACCGCCGCAGAGGCCCCTATCGGAGGTGCACAACAGAACATGGATCTTTTGTACGTTCTCGCGCGGCACCAGCAACGGGTTGGCCTGATCGCCGGCCCTTTGGGCCAAGCTTCCCAAAACTTCGGCGAATTTGCCGGCATAGGGACGGAAGGCTTCCATCTTGGTCTGAGCACCGCGCAACCGAGAGGCGGCAACCATGTTCATCGCCTTCGTGATCTGTTTGGTCTTTTTTACCGCTTGGATTTTATTGAGAACATCTTTTAGTGTAGCCATCTGAATTCGCCTCTAAACAGTTGCGAAACTGGAAACTTGAAATTTGAAACTCGAGTAGTGGATCGTCCATTTTTTTGCCAGGCAACATCGCCAAGGCTGAAAGCAAGTTACAAATTTTCCAGTTTCAGGTTTCCAGTTCCGAAATTCTACTTGATCGTGTCTTTGAATTCCTCGTCGTAGGCTTTCAAAGCTTCGGTCATCCGGTTGTTCAGATCGTCGTCGAAGGCCTGTTTTTCTTTCAGATCGGCGAAGACCTGCGGAAATCTTTCTTCCATGAAGGGATAGAGGCCGGCTTCGTATTTGGCCAGAACATCCAGAGGATACTTATCCAGAAAACCTCTTGTGCCGGCAAACAGGATCGTCACCTGCTTTTCCATGGGCAGGGGCTGGTATTGAGGCTGTTTGAGGATGGTCACCAATCGGGCGCCCCGTGTCAACTGCTGTTGGGTGGCCTTATCCAGGTCACTGCCGAACGCGGCGAAAGCTTCGAGTTCGCGATATTGGGCCATGTCGAGCCGCAGGGTACCGGCCACCTGTTTCATGGCTTTGACCTGAGCCGCACCGCCGACGCGTGACACCGAGAGGCCGACGTTGATGGCCGGACGGACACCGGCGAAGAACAAACCTGGTTCGAGATAAATCTGCCCGTCGGTGATTGAAATCACGTTGGTCGGGATGTAAGCGGAGACGTCACCGGCCTGGGTTTCAATGATCGGCAGCGCCGTCAGTGATCCGGCGCCCAACTCGTCGTTCAGTTTGGCGGCACGCTCGAGCAATCGCGAGTGATTGTAGAAAATATCGCCCGGATAAGCCTCGCGTCCGGGCGGTCTTCTGAGCAGCAGGGAAACCTGGCGATAGGCGGCGGCTTGTTTGGAAAGGTCATCGTAAATGATCAGCGCATGTCGCTTGGAGTCACGGAAATATTCGCCCATCGCGCACCCGGCATACGGTGCGATATATTGCAGGGTCGCCGGATCGCTGGCGCAGGCAGCAATAACGGTGGTATATTCCATGGCACCATATTTTTCGAGCACTGCGTGAACCTGGGCGACCGTGGATTTCTTTTGACCGCAAGCGACGTAAATGCAGTATACGTCCGTATCTTTCTGAGCCAGGATCGCGTCGATCGCACAGGCCGTCTTACCGATCTGACGGTCACCGATGATCAGTTCTCGCTGCCCGCGACCCACCGGGGTCATGGCGTCGATGGCCTTCAAGCCGGTGTAACACGGTTCGTGGACGCTCTTGCGGGCAATAACGCCCGGAGCGACCATCTCGACCCGGCGGTACTCTTTGGCATCGATGGGTCCCTTGCCGTCGAGAGGTTCGCCGACTGCCGAGACAACGCGGCCCAAGACGGCTTCACCAACCGGCACCTGGGCAATCCGGCCGGTACGCTTGACGATGTCGCCTTCTTTGATGTGGATATCCTCACCCATGATCGCCACACCCACGTTGTCCTCTTCAAGATTGAGAACCAGCCCAAGGATATTGCCGGGAAATTCAACCAGTTCCAGGGCCATCACCTTGTCGAGACCATAGACCCGGGCAATCCCGTCACCTACCGAAAGAACCACCCCGGTTTCACTGAGTTCGACCTTCTTGTCATAATCGGTAATCTGCTCTTTGATAATCTGACTAATTTCTTCAGCTCTTAGTTCCATTAGGCACTCTCACCCCTTTTTAAAGATTCTCTCATATTGGTCAGTTGTGACTTTATGCTTCCGTCCAAGACAAGGTCACCGATCCGGGTCACGATCCCCCCGATCAAACTCGGATCCTGTTCAACTTTTAAAACAATATCCTTACCCGTCCGTCTGGACAGGGCGTCACGAATCTTTTCAACGGTATCGGCAGAGAGTTCGGTGGCCGAAATCAGGCTGGCCTGTGCGACGCCCTTGAGTTCATCGGCCAGTTTCTGATAAAATTGGCTGATCTGACCGATAAAACCGATCCGTCGCTTATCGAACAACAGCGTCAGGAAAGACGTCATCATTTGAGAAAGACCCAGCCTTTCAATCACGGTCATCAGGACTTTTCTGCGGGCCGCCGCATCGTAGAGGGGGTTGGACAAGGCCTGATCCAAGGCTTTGTCTTCAGCAATCAATCCCGCAACCTCCGAAAGTTCATCCCGGTAGCTGTCCGCCTGGCCGTCTTCTTTGCCGATGAGCAGCAGAGCCTTGGCATAACGCCGTGCGATTGCCAAATTTTTCATTATGCCACCACCTTCGATAGATAGTCATCCACCAATCGTTCCTGATCTCTATCCGATATCCTGTCCATGATCATCACCTCAGCCTTCGCCAGCGCCTTCTCGAGCACGTCGGCTTGAAGATCCTGCCGGGCTTTCTTGAATTCGTGCTCGATGTTGCGACGCGCCTGTTCCTGGAGTTTGTCGGCCGCGGCCTCGGCCTCTTTGAGGATTCTGGCCTTGGCCTCCTCACCCTGCTGAACGTATTGAGCAATGAGTTTTTCGGCTTCCTGGTCCAGCTTTTGGAACCTCTGGTTGTAATTGGCCAACTCTGATTCGGCGGCCGCCTTCTTGGCTTCCAGCTCACTGAGCTGATTTTTGATATTTTGAATCCGCTCATCGAATGCCTGTTTCACAGGCTTGCGCAGCAGAAAAACCAGGGCGATGGCCAAAACCGCAAAATTCATCACCTTGTAGGTGTCGGTGGCCATCCATCCCTTGGCGGGCGGCGCCGCATGCTCGGCACCGTGTTCACCGCCGCTGGATCCCAGCACGCCGCCGGCAAAACAAAACAGCAGCAATGCGGCAGCCAGCATTGCTGCTGTTCGGTGCGCAGCGAAAAAGCCTTTGCGATTGAAAACAGGAATTTTCATCAGAGCGCCCTCCCCAAGATTTTATGCCCGATTGCCTCGGCAAAAATATCGATTTCCTGCATCAAAGAACTTCTTGCCGCTTCGGCGTCCTTGACAATCCGCTCACGGACCCCGGCAAGGTCGGCCTGGGCTTTCGCATTGATCGCGGCAATAATTCTCTTTTCTTCGGTGGCCGCCGCAGCCATCAGCGCTTCTTTTTTCTGCATCCCCTTGGCCCGTGCGTCCCGGATGGCCGCCATGAAGGCGTCTTCTTTATCCTTTACATCCTTCTGGCAGACCGAAATGCTTTCTTCGAGACCCGACACTTTTTGATGCCGCTGCCGCAGCACATTCCGAATGGGTTTGTAGAGGATCATGTTCAGGACCCAGATCAGAAAAAGGAAATTGGCCATCTGCAGCAGGAAGGTCCAATCGGGAATGACGGTGAGGCCGCCGCCTTCCGCGGCAGAAACCGAGTCGCTGGTCAGAACAAGCAGCAGTGCCGCCGAGATCGGCAACAGGAGCGCTAACCTCTGGTTACCTACAGCACACCTCATGGGATATCCTCCATCACGGAAGCGGGATTGGGATGTAATTCAGTTTAAACATTGAAGAAATTGCAACGAACCACTTCGACTCGCGCGGTCTATACCATCCGCCACAAACGGTTGTCAAAGGTTTTTTAAAAAATTTTAATTGGCGATCGTCTGGGAATCGGAGGCTGTTTTTTCCGGAATGGGCTTGACCTTTTTTAGGGATTCCGTACGCGGTGTCATCGTGCAGCGACCACTGAAAAGTCCGCCCTCTTCGATGACGATCACGGGGGCCTGAATGTCACCGGTGATCCGACCGGGCGGATAGACTTCGATGCGGTCGCTGGCCGCGACGGTGCCGGTCAATTTGCCCATGACGACGGCCGCACCGACGGCGATTTCGGCCTCGACAACGGCCTGTTCACCGACGATCACCGTGCCGCCGCTGCTGGTGATTTTACCCTTGATGGTTCCGTCGAGCCGGATGGTGCCTTGAAAGGTCAGCATTCCTTCCACGCTGGCATCTGGCCCCAAAAAAGTCGATATCGAATCCGCTTTGGGTCTTTTGTTGCGCATGGGTCGGTATCCTCCTGAAGGTTAACTGGATGTGTTCTCGGCTGCCCCTACGACGCCAACCGAATGCCGCGGGCGGGACGTTAGAAGCGCAATCGCCGTCCTCATTCCAGGGTGAAACGCCGCATACTGACGTTGATGAGCAATCCGATGGAGATCATCATCGTTGCAATCGAGGATCCGCCGTAACTGATAAACGGCAGCGGGACCCCGACCACCGGCATCAGGCCCATGACCATACCGATGTTGACAAACACCTGCCAAAAAATCATGGCCGAAATCCCCACCGTCAGGATGCTTCCAAACGGATCCCGGCAGCTGTAGGCCACGTTCAGCCCCCAGACGATCAGCAGCAGAAACACGAGGATCAGGAACGCACAACCGAGAAATCCCCATTCCTCGGCGAAAACGGAAAAAATAAAGTCGGTGTGCTGCTCCGGCAGAAAGGCGAGCGCGTTCTGGGTGCCTTTCAAATACCCTTTGCCGGCCAGCATCCCGGATCCGATGGCGATCTTCGATTGGATGATGTGGTATCCGGCGCCCAAGGGATCCCGATCCGGGTCCAAGAATGTCAGGATGCGCTGTTTCTGGTAATCCTTCAAGACAAACCAGACCATGGGGGCGGTGAACAGACCGCCGACGAGCAGCAAGAGCAGCGACCGTCTCTCGATCTTGACGAACAGGGTCATGGAACCGGCGATGATGCACAAGAGCAGCGCGGTGCCCAGATCCGGCTGCTTAACGATCAGGGCCGCGGGAACCAGCACCAGCGCCGCGGGGGTTAAGAGTTCACGCAGGGTCAATCCCCGGGTACAGGCATTTTTCGAATAGTACCGCGCCAAAACGATGATAATGGCGAGTTTGGCCATTTCCGAAGGCTGCACGGATATCGGGCCTAAAACCAGCCAGCGTTTGGCGCCGCCGGCATATTTGCCGAACAGCAAAACGGCAACCAGTGTCAGCAGGCAGACGACATAGACCGCAGGGGCGAATCGATCGAGCAGCTTGTAGTTGAACAGGCAGCTGATAAGCATCAAAATCAAGCCGGCGCAGAACCAGAGCAGTTGTTTGAAGTAAAGTGTTTTCCCGAACGTCACCGCATCGGCACTGACCACGCTGTAGAGCGTGGTCAGTCCGAGTCCGCCGAGCGCGATGGCAAGGCTGATCAGGCCCCAATCGAAGTAGTGCAAAAATTTACGGTCAAACATGGCGCACCATATCTATGTTGATCTCTTCGCGGACCGCGCTGTGAACCGGCTCACAGGCGCCGGCCGGCAGCGTCCCTCGATCTCTGAGGCGACGCTGGTCCCTGGCTCAGTTCGAACCGCCCGGTTTTTGTTCGGCCACCAATTGCGGCGCCGGTTTCAACCGGTCTCGCAGCAGATAGGTCTTGACCATTTCCCGGGCAACCGGTGCGGCGGCCCCGGATCCGTGTTCGCCGTTCTCAACGAGGACCGCAATCGCTATCTTCGGATTCTCGGACGGCGCGAAGGCAACAAACCAGGCATGGTCCTTCAAGTGAGCGGGCGACGAGGTTTCCTCTTCCTCCCCTTCCTTGCGGCCGACGACCTGAGCCGTGCCGGTTTTACCGCTGATCGGCAAATCGAACAGACGCGCGCCCTTGGCCGTGCCCCGTTCGCCGTTGACCACCTCCCACAACCCCTTTTTCACGAGGGCGAGGGTTTTCTCGCTGACGGGCAGCCGGCCGGTGACAACCGGCTCGACCGTCTTGACGCTCCGTCCGGCCGCCGATTCGACGCTCAGCAGAAGCTGCGGCCTGTATCGGGTTCCGCCATTGGCGACGGCAGCCGTCATGATCGCCATTTGCAGCGGTGTGACAAGATTGAATCCCTGCCCGATAGCAACCGACAGCGTCTCGCCCTCCTGCCAGTCGACGCCGGTGCGGCGTTTTTTCCAGGCCGCAGTCGGAATCAGCCCCCCCATCTCGTGGTTCAGGTCGATACCTGTCGGCGAGCCGAGACCGGCCGCCTTGGCGTACCAAGCCAGTCGGTCCACCCCAACCGCCAGTCCCACCTGGTAAAAAAACACGTCGCAGGATTGCGCTATCGCCTGAACGACGCTGACGCACCCGTGCCCGCCTTTCTTCCAGCAGCGGTAGTCACGGCCCCTGAAGCGGTAGGAACCCGGACAGCAGAAAACGGTTTTCTCGGTGATGACCCCTTCTTCGAGACCGGCGATGGCGGTCAAGATCTTGTAGGTCGAGGCCGGGGGATATTCGCCCTGAACTGCGCGGTTGGTCAGCGGTTTGGTGGGATCGGAAACGAAACTCTGCCACTGCTCGTGCGACAGACCGCTGACGAAGGCATTTTGGTCGAAGGTCGGACTGCTGACAAGCGTCAGGATCTGACCGGTCGAAGGCTCGATGGCAACCGCCGCACCGATGACCCCCTCCAGAAGCTCTTCGGTCTTTTTCTGAAGCTCCGCGTCGATGGTCAGGTAGATGTTGTAACCGGGGGTAGCGGGAACGGTATCCAGCACCCTGACGACCTGGCCGGTGGCGTTGACCTCGACCTGGCGGCCGCCGCTCTGACCTCTCAGGTAATCGTCGAAGACCTTTTCGATGCCGTTCTTGCCGATCAGATCACCGCTTTTCAACCCCGCATATTTGCCGCTGTCCAACTCGCGGGGGCTGATTTGACCGATGTAGCCCAGCAAATGGGCCGCACTCTGGTTGTTCAGGTAATGCCTGAGGGGTTTGACGTCGACATCGATGCCGGGCAGGTCGTAGCGGTGCACCTCGAACAAGGCCAAGTTGTCCCGACCGATGTCCTGAATCAACAAAACGGGTTTATAGGAAAAAGCGCTTTTCTGACTCTCGCTTTGGGCGATGAGTCTCTCGGCCGGCACATCGAGATAGGATGACAATCGCGATAGCGTCTCGGCCACCGGCCGGGCGTCCCTCGGGATGATGCTCAAGTCGTAGGCGGGCCGGTTGTCGACCAACATTTGCCCGTTGCG
Source organism: Deltaproteobacteria bacterium (assembly GCA_041299015.1). Lineage (GTDB taxonomy): Bacteria > Desulfobacterota > Desulfobacteria > Desulfobacterales > SG8-13 > JARFQH01. Next base: position 32,592 of record JBFYWB010000072.1, on the reverse strand, counting down.
GTCGAGAATAATGCCCCTGAACGGCTCGATGCGCTGCAACCGGATGCTGTTGTTTTCCGATAGACGCCGGTATTCCTCGCCCTTTATCACCTGCAGAAAAAAAAGCCGCACGAAAAGCAAGGTCATACAGGTGACCACCACCAGGATCACGCCGATGATGCGGGTTTTGTACCAATCGGTATCGGCGGTTTTTAAATACTTTTCCAAAACCTAGCTTCCCTGAAGAAGGATTCGGTCATGGTCACGAGCGGCCCTTCGGGTCCCGTCATCGGTCAGTGCCTTGCGGACCCGCAGCCGGTGCTCGCTAAGGGTCACGCGACGCCCCCCGCTCACCGCGCCGCCCGGCCATTGAGGGTTTCCGATCGGCGAACCAGCAGGGTCCGCACCCAACCATCCCAGGTTCGGTGCGCCCGTTCGAGGATCAGGATCAGAATCGGTCCCAAAATGGCGGCCCAAAACAAACGCGGTAAAATCTTTGCCATGGTGATCGAAGGCATTTGCCTGAGCGCGTCGCCCCCCCCGAAAGCCAATATGAAAATTACGTTTTCCAGGAAGATGCCCGATATGACGATGACCGCCAGCCGGAAGCGCATCCCGACCTGCAGGATCCGCGTTAACCAGCGCACACCGACATACACCCAGAAATAGGTGGTGGTGAAGACCATGAACGGCGCGCCGGAAAGGTTGTCCATGATCACCCCGAGCAGCAGGACCATCAGCAGGCCTTCGCGGGCACTGCGCAGCAAGCCCAGATAGATCACGAACATCGCCGTCAAATCAAAGAGGCTGTTGAGAACCGGCAGATCAGGCAGAATGACGGTCTGAAGTACGATCAGGCATACAGTGGTCAAAATGTAAAAAACATAGGTCATTGGGGATTCGCGAGTTGTTTCTGCGACGCTGTGAGCAGTATCAAGATTTCTTCGATTTTTTCAAAATCGACATATGGGGTCACGCTGACTTCCTGAAAGATGCCCGCCGCCCTCCGGACCACCCCCGAGACCTCGCCGATCGGCATACCCTTCGGGAAAACCCCATCAAGGCCCGATGCGACGATCTTGTCGCCGATACCGACCTCGTCCTTGCGCAAGACATATTGAAACACGCAACTGTCCGTGGATTCACCCTTGATGATGCCACGTGCTCGGGTGCGCTGAACCAGCGCATCCACGGCGCTGTTGCGGTCGGTGATCAACATGACCTTGGCATATGCCGGAGAAACGTCGATCACCTGACCGGCGACCCCTTCGGGAATCCCGACCGGAAGCCCCTTGCGGACCCCATCGTTGCTGCCTTTGTTGATGATGACGGCCCGGTACCAGGGTGACGGGTCCTTGCCGATAACCTCGGCCGCCACGGACGGACTCTCCAGCGATAGCTTGAATTCGAGCAGCCGGCGCAGCCGAATGTTGGCAAGCTCCATTTCGTACCATTGGCTGTTGCGGGCATTGGCCTGCTGCAGCTCCTTTTTCATCTGGTCGCTTTCCTGGGCGGTCGATACCAGCATGAAATAGTCCTGCCAGGTGTTGCGGGCCATGTGAATGGCCTTTGTGACGATGTCCTGAACCGGAGCGATCAAAAAGAGCGCGACACGCCCGATTCCGTAAGAGGGAACTCGGTTGCTGGATATGAACAGAACCACGATGTTGGCAACGACCAGTAAAAAGACGCCAACAATCACCAGCATTCTTTTTGAAAACATGAACCTAGTTTATCAAGACGCGTTTAAGTATTTCGAGGCTTTCGAGTGCTCTCCCGGCACCGAGAGCAACCGTAGACAAAGGATCTTCGGTAACCGTAATCGGCAGGCTGGTTTCCTCTCTGAGCAGTTTGTCGAGGTTTTTAAGCAATGCCCCGCCGCCGGTCAGGACGATGCCGCGATCGACGATATCGGCGGACAGTTCCGGAGGGGTCTGCTCCAGTGCGATCTTGACCGTTTCCACGATGGCATCGATCTGCTCGGAAATGGCAACGCGAATCTCCTCCGAGTCGATCGAGAGGATTTTGGGGATACCGGAGGCCAGGTCGCGGCCCTTGACCTCTATGGTTTCGAGATCGTGGGGATTGGGATAGGCATTGCCGATGGTGGTCTTGATGATCTCAGCGGTACGTTCGCCGATGAGAAGGTTGTACTTGCGCTTGATGTACTGAATGATCGACTCGTCCATTTTGTCGCCCGCCACGCGCATCGAGCGGCTGTAAACGATACCGGCCAGCGAGATGACAGCCACTTCGGTCGTCCCGCCGCCGATATCGACCACCATGTTGCAGGTCGGTTCGGTAATCGGCAGGTTTGCCCCGATGGCGGCCGCCATCGGCTCTTCGATGAGGAAAACCTCGCGGGCGCCGGCCGATTCGGCCGATTCCCGGACCGCCCGTTTCTCAACCTGAGTGATACCGGACGGCACGGCGATAATGATCCGCGGGCGCACAAACGAGCGGCGGTTGTGAACTTTTTGGATGAAGTGCCGCAACATGGCCTCGGTCACCTCGAAATCGGCGATGACGCCGTCCCGCAGCGGTCGGATGGCCACGATGCTGCCGGGAGTCCGCCCCAGCATGTGCTTGGCCTCGCCTCCGACGGCAAGGACCCGGCTTTTGGAGCGGCCGTCCATGCTGACGGCCACTACCGACGGTTCGTTCAGAACGATACCCTTCCCTTTGACGTATACCAGCGTGTTGGCGGTGCCCAGATCAATGGCCAGATCGTTCGAAAAAATGCCTAAGATGCTGTCAAGAAATAGATTCATACGACCTCAGTGGGCACCCCGCAGGGTGGGTGCGTCTATTTTTTGGGGTTATTATACAAAAATTTTCCATGCTTCGCTACCAAAATTATACTGTTTTTACAAGAAAAAATGTCGGCTTCGCGTAAAACCGCTTTTAAAAAAGCGCTCTTTCCCGCCAATCTTCGCCAATAAAGACTGCCATCCAAATGCAGTACGTTTGGATGGCAGTGCAATAATGGCCGGCATCTGTTATCGTCGGCCAAAGGTGACGGTGGTCAACCGGCCGGTCAGTCGGTTTTCGTTCCTGCCGCAAGGGTATTCATCACGGCGTCATGGAGTTTGGGCCTGAAACCCTTGATGCGCTCGTTGGCGCGATGGGGGTGAACCCGGTTGGTCAACAAAATCACACCGATCGCTTGCTCCAGATCCAGCCAGAACGATGTTCCGGTAAAGCCGAGATGACCGACGGTGGTGGCAGTAAAGTGCCGGCCGCTGCTCGACCCGACCTGCGAGGGCGCATCGAAACCTAAAGGCCGCTCGCCTTTTTCACCGTGCCGTAAAAAGGTTTGCACCGATTCGACCGCCAAAACCCCTTTTGTCGAAAGACCGCAAAAGGTTTTCCATAGGTCCGCGAGCACGGTATGAACCGCCCTGGCACTGCCGAAAAGCCCGGCGTGGCCGGCAATACCGCCCAGGGCGAAGGCGTTGTCGTCGTGAACGACGCCCTCGAGCAGGCGCTGCCGCCAGGAGCAAAGCTCGGTGGCGGCCACATCCGAAAATTTCGTCGGTGCCGCCAGATCGACGAAACAAAGCGGTGGTCCGCCCCTGTTCAGCCCCAGCGGCGTATAGACCGCCTCGCCGACCAACCGGTCGAGCCGTTTGCCGGAAACCTTTGCCGCCGCTTCGCCGAGTATCATGAAGCCCAGATCGCTGTAGAGTTCCGTTTGACCGACGCGGTGAGCCAACGGGGTCCGGGCGATCGCCCTCAACAGGGCCTGCTGCCTCAGTTCGGTCGGCAGGCGCACCAACTCGGTGTAGTAGGGCCGGTAATCCGGCAAGCCCCCGGTGTGGTTGAGAAGCTGTCGAACGGTGATCGCCGCTTTGTCGGTCCCCTTGAAAACATCCAGCAGGGATTCCAAAGGCTGTTCTAGAGCCAACCGGCCCTCTGCCGTCAACCGCATGACCGCCAGTGTCGTCGCCAAAGGTTTGGTCAACGAGGCAAGATCGAAGACGGTTTCGGCGGTCACGGGTCTTTGGGTGAAACAGTTGCCGACCCCACAGGCAAAGAGATCTTCGACCCTGCCCCGGCGGGAGACGAGCAGCACGCCGCCGGGGAAAACCCCCTCCATCACGGCCTGTTTCATCAGTTCATGTACACGGTCAAAGCTCATTGGGCGCGCGATAATGCCATACCATGCAGTGAAAATGACGGTCGGCGCGCGGACGCGCCGACCGTCATGCTGTGGTGGCCGGGTGGTGGTAGGTCAAGCGGCCTTGATCGGCGTCGAGTGTGGCCATGATGCCGATTGGAACCGTCAGGTTGCGCTTGCCGTGGCCGACCTCCAGTCCGGTGAGGACCGGAAAACGCCGGCCGGTAAAATGATCGGCAACGATTCGCGCCAGTTCACCCGGCTGGCCGCAATCGTCGAAGGATCCGAAAGCCAGGCCCGCAATCCCCTCCAGGCATCCGGCCAGCCGCAACTGGCTGAGCATCCGGTCGAGCCGATACGGGGCTTCGCCGCGATCTTCAAGCAACAGCAGATGGCCCCGAGTACGGGGCATGTAAGCCGTTCCGATCAAATGGCACAAGGTCGTGAGATTTCCGGCCAAAACCGGCCCCGTGCCGGAACCCGGGCAAACCGCCACACCGCGCGGAGCACGGATGTCAACCGGTGCAGGGCCGGCGATAGCCGCCATCAAGGCCGCTAGCGAGGGCTCGTCCAGGTCCGGCAAACTCGCCACCACCGGTCCGTGAAAGGTAACCAGATCACAGCGGCAGTAAAGCGCCGCCAACAGGGCGGTCACGTCGCTGAAACCGACGAGGATCTTGGGTTTTGCGCGGATGCAGGCATAATCGAGCAGCGGCAGAATGCGCATCGAGCCGAATCCGCCTCTGGCGCAAAAGACGGCCTTTACGACCGGGTCCGTGAACATCTCCATGAACAGCCCTGCCCGCTGCGAGTCGGTGCCGGCCAGATACCCGTTTCTAAGAAAGAGATTTTTCGGCACCAGGACCTTGAATCCGGCGGCCTCGAGCAGGCCGACCCCCAGGTAAAACGGCTCGGTATCGAAGGGACTGGCCGGAGCCGCTATGCCGATGGTGTCGCCCGGCCGCAACCGCGGAGGAATCAAAGGCGTGCCCTGGCGGATTTTCCCGTAAGGGCGTTTTTCACGTCTTGACATGGGGCGCATAGGCATGTTAACTGGCCAGACTTTCATTGTGTCGGGGCGTGGCGCAGTCTGGTAGCGCACTTGAATGGGGTTCAAGGGGTCGGAGGTTCAAATCCTCTCGCCCCGACCAAATTTTCCTGCCGTAATCCAAAACACTTGACATCCCACTATGTGGTAGCTAAAGTAATTTCGACGATCATTTCGACTCAATGATCGCCTCACACTCCATCACGCGTATGGGTGGGCCGCTTCCCCAGCGGTTCACCCATACATTTTTCGGCAAAACGAGTTTACAAGGCTTTTCGGGCAGCCTGTCGGCGCGCTCTCTTCCGTCAGCGCAACTTCGCGGGCGTCCTGTCCTATTTCGATCAAAGATACCACATCACCTTACTTTGTCAATAAATAACTGAAATAACACTGTAATGTGTATGGGCGGGCCCAGCGGTCAATTGCGCAGGCGTGAAAAGAAGTGGGTGGCGCCGCCGGATGTCGGCAGTTTGGCAAACCGCCCCTCACGGTGGAGCCTCAAAAAGACATCGACGACCTGCGGGTCGAACTGCGTGCCCGCGCCCTCCCGGATAATCTTCAGGACCTGACTTTCGGCCATCCGTTGGCGGTAGGCGCGATCCGAAGAGACGGCGTCGTAAACGTCGGCCACCGTAAGAATACGGCCCAGGATCGGGATGTCATCCCCGGCCAGACCATCCGGGTATCCTTTCCCGTCGTAGCGTTCATGATGGCAGCGGATGATCTGGCGCTCCCGCTCCCAGAATCCGAGCTGCGCAACGATATTGGCACCGATGACCGGGTGTTCCTTGATCTTGGCAAACTCTTCATCGGTCAGCCGGCCCGGCTTCAACAGAATGTCATCGCGGATGCCGATCTTACCGATGTCGTGCAGTTGACCCGCGAAGTTCAACGTATCCAGCTCAGCGGGAGTGCAGTTCATCGCTTTTCCGATTTCGATCGAAAAGCCGGTCACGCGGCTGGAGTGCTGCTGGGTATATCGGTCTCTGGCTTCGATGGCGTTGACGAAAGCAAATAGCGTGGCAAACAGGTTTTCGTAGATGTTTTCGTAGAGCGCAAGGTTTTCGATGGCGTTGGCGGCATTCTGCGCCATGAAGGAGAGATAATACAGATCTTTTTCGGTGAAGACGGCGGCATCGGTTTTAAGGGCGCTCATCAGCACGCCGAACACGGTTTGCCGAATCTTGAGCGGTACCATCACCAGCGACCGTAAATCCCGGGGAATATGGCGGCTGCCGTCGGTGTCGGAAACCAGCAGGGGAATTTCGTCGTCGGCGACCTCCAGGATCAGTCTCGCCAGATCCGGTTGCATGGGGCCGTCCGGACGGGTGCCAAAACGCCCGGGATCGACCCTGCCGGCGGCGGTCTCGGCCGCGCCACCCGGCGGGTTGCCGGAAACCGCAGCCGCAACAAACGGTTTTCTAACCGAATCGCTGACAATGAAAAAATAGGCCAGGTCCGAGCGGGTTATTTCAACGGCCAGGTCGACCAGCCGCTTGAAAACCTCGCTGCTGGATGAAATGACCGAAAAGTCACTCAGAATCCGGTTGAGAACATGCATCTCCTCAACCTTGACCGTCAGTTCGCGGTTGAGTTTCTCCAGTTTCCGCTGGCTATCGATTTCCTTTTTGAGGAGCACGTTTTCGACGAACAGGCGGCGTTGGCTGAAAACCCGCCGAACGCACAATTCCATTTGGCCGAGGTTGACCGGTTTGACCAAAAAATCGACGACGCCGTTTTTGAGCGTCTGGATGGTGTTGTCGAGCGATGGATAACCGGTCATGACGATGACCGGCAGCGTGTTGTCGGACTTGTGAATGTGCTCGGCAAGCGCCAATCCGTCCATGCCCGGCATATTGATGTCGGTAAAACAGCAGTCGACGGATTGCTCCTCGAGGATCTTGACGGCCTCCAGGCCGTTGCCGGCCGTCACCACCTGATAACCCCGGCGTTTGAAATACTCGCTGGCGACAGCGAGGATGCACTCCTCGTCATCGACAAACAGAATGGTTTCGTGACCGGTCTGGTCCATGAAACAGCCCTTTGTGAAGGACATTTTCGGCGGCATGCCCGCGTGCGGATTCGCGCCACGCAAAAACGCGGCAGCCGTCTGAGGTTTTATCGACCGATTTTCAGAATTCTGCAGTGAAAAAGAGTGCGCCCGAGCCGGAACTGTTTTCAGATCCTCATCAGAGAGCCAACCGGTGCATCTTTCCGGCAAACTTCTTGCCGAAAAAATTTTCCAGCCTGATCGAACAGGCCGCCACATCCTTTATGCTGATGCCGGTGTTGACCTGCAGCCTGTTCAGCAGATAAACCGTGTCCTCGGTTGCGATGTTGCCGGCAGCGCCCGCAACGAAGGGGCACCCGCCCATGCCGGCCAGCGCGGTGTCGAAGCGTGTGATACCGCACTCCAGGGCCGCCATCAGGTTGACCAGCCCGAGGCCGCGCGTATCGTGGAGATGCAGGATCACCGGCGTTGGCGCCACCGCGGCTTCGAGCTCGCCGACCATACGGCGGATCGAGAGTGGATCGGCCATACCGGTGGTGTCGGCCAGTGCAAGGGCGGCGGCCCCCTGGTCGACGAAGGCCCGCGCCATGTCCACCACCCGCTTCACTGGAATTGCCCCCTCATAGACGCACCCGAATGCGCACTGGATCCCGGCCCGCACCTGCAGGCCGTATTTTCGGGCCAGGCGTACCATCTCCGGCCCGCGATAAAACGCTTCCGCCAGCGGCATGCCGGTGTTCCTGCGGCTGTGGGTGTCGCTGGCGGAGATCGATATTTCCACCTGCCGCAGCCTGGTCAGGCGGGCTCGTTCCAGACCCGCGCGGTTCAACACCAGCCCTGAAAGCACGACATCCGCCCACGCCGGAAGCGCCTGCAGGAGGACTTCGGCATCCGCCATTTGGGGCACCCTCCGGGGATGCACGAAAGAGGCCACCTGAATCCATTTCAAACCGGCCGCCACCAGTGCGCTGATGATCGCCACCTTGATGGGCGTTGGAATGATCTTGGATTCGAACTGAAAGCCGTCGCGCGGCCCCACTTCGATCAGGGTGACCTCATCCGGATAAGGGGATGCCACCGTCTGCTTGAAAATCTCAGTCTCCGGCATTTAATCCATCTGTGCCGATGTCGGGGATGCCCCTTATCATCGGATGCTTTTCCAGTTTCATCCCCCGCAATCCGTATTTGCCAGAAAGCACTTGACGCCGCGGGGCGTTCTCATTTAACAGGCGTGATGGCTTACGCGCCAGTTGCCGGTTTTATAGCGTCTTCATTTCCGCTGCAAAGAATGCCATGCTCGACATTTTACCGGATCGCTTCGATCGCCCGTTGACCATCTGCCTGCTGAGCTACCGCAGCAATCCGCACAGCGGCGGCCAGGGCGTCTATATCAGGAACCTGAGCCGTGCCCTAACCGATTTGGGGCACCGGGTCGAGGTCGTCTCCGGACCACCGGAACCGCGAGTGGATGCCGATATCCGGGTACACCGCCTGCCCAGTCTGGACCTCTACAATTCCGCCAACCCTTTCCGGACCCCCAGTCTAAGAGAGCTGCGCCATCCCTTGAACCTCTTGGAATGGATAGGCGTTTCGACCATGGGATTTCCGGAACCTTTTCTGTTCGGCATCCGGGCCGCGCGGTTTCTGATGCCGCGCCTGCAGCGCTACGATGTCGTCCACGACAACCAGTGCCTCTCCTACGGGATCTGGGCCATCGGGCAAAAGACGCCGATCGTGGCCACCATTCACCACCCGATCAGCGTGGACCGGGACATCGCCGTCCGGAGCACCGCCTCGGGCTGGCGAAAGCTCAAGCAGTGGCGCTGGTTTTCCTTTGTCGGCATGCAAAAACGCGTCGCCCGAACCCTCGCGCACCTGATTACCGTTTCAAACCGCGCAAGGCAGGACATCAGTCGTGCCTTCCAGATCCCGGCCGGTTGCATTGCGGTTATCCCCAACGGGGTCCGCATCGAAGACTTCCACCCGCTGCCCGAGGTGGCCCGCGAAAAGGGTCGGATCATCGTTACCAACAGTGCCGACATCCCGCTGAAGGGACTGCCCTTCCTGCTGCGGGCGGTTTCCAAGCTGGCCGCCTCGCGCGCGGTACATTTGGTGGTCGTCGGCGAACTCAACCAGAATGGGACCGTTGCGAAGCTGATCGCGGACCTTAACCTCGGCGGCCGGATCACCTTCACCGGCCGGATCGACCCGCCGGCCTTTGCCAGGCAATACGCAAGGGCCAGCGTGGCGGTGGTCCCCTCCGTCTACGAAGGCTTCGGTCTCCCGGCCGCCGAGGCCATGGCCTGCGGCGTGCCGGTCATCAGCACGACCGGCGGGGCCCTGCCCGAAGTGGTGGGCGATGCCGGCATCCTGGTCCCACCCGCCGACACCCCGGCCCTGGTGAAGGCCCTCAGCTTCGTTCTGGAGAATCCCGAAACCGCCGGCGCCCTGGGGGAGGCCGGCCGCAGGCGCGTCACAAGGCTCTTCAACTGGCAGAGGACGGCCCGGATGACCACCGCCGTATACCGCGAGGCGATCCGTGATCACGGTCGACTTTAATCGGCTCGCCATCCGGCCCGGCGACCGCATTCTGGACATCGGCTGCGGAACCGGCCGTCATACCAGCGCCGCCTATCTGCAGCCGTGCGTCTTTGCCGTCGGTGTCGATCTCGGCTTGGCGGAGCTGAGCAAAGCCAAGACCCGGCTGGCTCTCCATGATCGCCTGGGCGAACACGGCAACGGCCGCTGGGGCCTCTGCGCCGCCGACACCACCCGCCTGCCGTTTAAAAATAATGGCTTCGACCTGGTGATCTGCTCCGAGGTTCTGGAACACATCCGCGACCATCGGCGGGCCATGACCGAGATCGTGCGGGTGCTGCACCCGGGCGGCCCGCTTGTCGTCAGTGTACCGCGCTGCTGGCCGGAAAAAATCTGCTGGTCGATCTCGGCGGCCTACCGGCATACGGAAAGCGGCCATGTGCGGATCTACCGCAAAGGCGACCTGATCGACTTGCTGACCGCCGCCGGCCTGCGGCTCTCGTCGATGCACTGGGCTCATAGTCTGCACACGCCCTACTGGTGGCTGAAGTGCATCGTGGGCCTCCACCGGAAAGATCACCCGCTGGTCAATCTCTACCACCGTTTCTTGATCTGGGACATCATGCGACAACCGCGGTTCACCCGTTTCTTCGACAGACTGCTCAACCCGCTGATGGGCAAGAGCCTCGTCCTTTATTTCACAAAAAACTGAAAAAAGGGTGAACGGCCGCTTTGGGCCTCAATCCATCCGGCGTGCGCACGCCCAAGAGTGAAGTGACCGGTCGGGCGCTACCGGTTTCCATCGCGCCGACCGTCTCGGCGCCTCAAAACCCCCAAGGTCCCGGTCATGGGCAGCTCGTCGAATCGGCCGCCTGCGCTTGCCTGTCGATAGGCATCCAAGGGTGCCTGCCCGCCTTGGGCAGGATCGTTAAAGACGTCGTGAAACAACAGGTAGCCGCCCGGGATCAGATGACCGCACCAGTTAAGGTAGTCGGCCCGGACCGTCTCGTCAGCATGCCCGCCGTCGATAAAAACGAGAGCGAGCGGCGTGGCCCAGGCCCGAGCGGCGACGGCCGAGGAACACACCAGCGGCACCACGAACGCTTCGAGTCCGGCCCTGGCGATCGTCCTGCGAAAAGCCGGCAGCGTGTCGACTCTGCGGCTGCGCGGATCCCAGAGTTCGGGGGCGAAGTATTCTTCGCCGGGCTGCTGCTCCTCCGAGCCGCGATGATGATCGACGCTGAAAAGTATGCCGCCGTGCTCCCGGCAGGCCGCCCCGAGGTAGAGGCTCGACTTGCCGCAGTAGCTGCCGATTTCAAGGCACGGTCCGCGCCCGCCGACCTCCAGGGCCAGCGTGTAGAGCCGGCGGCCTTCTTCTTCGTCGAGAAAGCCCCTGATGTCCTTCATCAAAGCGGGGTCGGGCAACATCATCTAACCCTTTTCAGACAGCCAAGCGCTTCGAGTCGACCCTTACCGGGGTACACGGGGCGATTCGCCGTTGGTTCGAACCCGGCTTGACAACATGACGGATCGCCTGGCTTCGAAGAGATTCACGTGTTCGGCGGCAACCGGTGACAGAGGACCGCCGAGAAGTCTCTCACGGCAGGTTGTCGTAGCTCCCAACCAACACCTCCCGGGGCTTGGCGCCGTCGGAAGGCCCAACGACCCCTTCTTTTTCCATCATCTCGATGATCCGCGCCGCGCGGTTGTAGCCGATGCGAAGATGCCGCTGAACCATTGAAATGGAGGCCTGGCGGGTGCGGGTCACCAAGGCCACGGCCTCGTCGTACCTTTCGTCGGTCTCCGCGTTCTCGACTTCGGCGGCTTCGGAATTGACCGTCTCGGTCACCTCCGCGTCGTATTCCGGTTTTTTCTGGTTCTTGAGATATTCGGTGATGCGGGCCATTTCGGTTTCGGAAATGTAAGCTCCGTGGATGCGTTGGAGTTTGGCGGTGCCCGGCGGCATGAAGAGCATGTCGCCGTTGCCCAGCAGGTTCTCGGCTCCGTTGGTGTCGATAATGGTGCGCGAATCGGTTTTGGAAGACACCTGAAACGACAAGCGGGTGGGGAAGTTGGCCTTGATGATACCGGTCAGCACATCCACCGAGGGCCGTTGGGTGGCCAAAATCAGGTGGATGCCGGCGGCGCGGGCCATCTGCGCCACGCGTGTCAAGGCCACCTCCACATCCCGTGAAGCGACCATCATCAAGTCGGCCAATTCGTCGATGATAATGACAATGAACGGCAGGCTCTCCGGGACATCGCCATCCGTTGCATCGGCCTTTTGCGACTCTATTTTCCGGTTGTATTGAACGATGTTGCGGGCCTTTTTCTCAGACAGCAGCTCGTAGCGTCTCTCCATTTCGCGAACGGCCCAGAAAAGAGCGTTGGTGGCCTTTTTGACGTCGGTCACAACGGGTGTGATCAGGTGGGGGATCCCGTCATAGTTGGACAATTCGATCCGTTTCGGATCGACCATGATCAGCTTGACCTCGTCGGGACCGGCCTTGTAGAGCAGACTGCAGATCATGGTGTTCAGGGCCACGCTTTTACCGGCACCGGTCGCACCGGCAATCAGCAGGTGGGGCATCCGGTCGAGTTCGGCCACGAAGGGGTTGCCGACGATGTCCTTGCCCAGGCACAGGGTCAGCTTGGATTTCGATTTTTCAAACGCGCCGGACACGACGATTTCCTTGAACCGCACCATTTCACGCACGGCATTGGGAACCTCGATCCCGATCACGGCCTTGCCCGGGATCGGGGCCACGATCCGAATGCTGGCCGCCCGCAGCGCCAGGGCCAGGTCGTCCGAGAGGTTGACAACCTTGTTGATCTTGATGCCCGAGGCCGGTTCATATTCGAAAGTGGTGATCACCGGCCCGGGGGAAACCGCCACCACTTTGCCGCGGACCCCGAAGTCCTCGAGTTTTTTTTCCAGCAGTTTCGACTGCATGCGCAGGTTTTCGTCGTCGGCCGAAACCGGCCTTTTTTCGGGCTCCTCCAAAAAATTGGCCGAAGGAAGCTGAAAACCGGTCCGCGGCCGCATGAAGTCGAACACTTCCTGCTTGGGTTTCGGCACCGTTTTGATTGGTACCTTCGGTTCGCTGATGATCTTTATCGGCTCCTCTTTTTTTTCCGCCTGCTGCTGCCGGGCGGCCCTCCGGCGTTTTTGCGCCTTTTGCCGCCTTTCCGTGTACTTCAGGTGCGCTGTCTTCAGGTAGTCGGCCACCGCGACCGCGGAGCTCCGACAGCGCTCGAAAAAGGCCAGCACCGAAAATCCGGTCGACATGATGAACCCGATCAGCCAGATGATGCCCAGAATGATGACGGCGCCGGTCCGATTGGAATAGCGGACGAGGAAGGACTTCAGGGGGATTCCGGCCAGTCCGCCGGCGGAAAAACTGTTGCCGAACAGCTCGTAGCCGTGCTGCCGCAAAGACAGCAGCGCACCGGTCGTCAGGACCAGCAGCAAACCGCCGGCCAGCGTGCTCAGAATCGTCGCGCGCGGATGAGCGCCAAGTATATGGATGCTGGTCAGCAGCAGAAGAAGCGGAATCCAGAATGCCCCGAGCCCGAAGACACCGATCAGAAAAGCGGCCAGATGGGCACCGAACACGCCGAAGAGGTTGTGGATTTTTTTGGTGCCGCCGGCATTGAACGGCGACGGGTCCAGCGGGCTGTAGGACAACAGGCTGACGAGCGTGAAAACGAGCAGGAAAAACAGGAGAATGCCGATAATTTCTTTGCGCATTGGAAATGGGTTGCGGGTTATGGGTTATGCATAATGGGCCAGGAGCCGAGTCATTTTACCACAGAAACGATCTTCCACCTACAACCTATGATCTGTTCTTACCCGTAACCCATTTTCTATATCACCATCACAAAGGGCAGGATCACCGGCCGGCGGCCGATGGTAAAGTAGAAGTACTGTCGCAGGGCCGACTGCAGCCGCGATCGGATGACCTTGATGCGGTCGGGAACCATAGGGTCCACGTCTTCGATGATTTCCAGAATCACACACTGTGCGTCCTCAACCAGATGTCCGGTTTCGGTTTCGAACACAAATCCGCGCGAAACGATCTCCGGCCCGTAAATCACGATCCCGGTTTCCTCATCGAAAGCCAGGTTGACCACGACCAGACCTTCTTCCGAAAGCAGCCGCCTTTCCTTCAACACGCTGCGGCCGACATCGCCGACGCCCTTGCCGTCGATCAGCACCCGCCCGGTCATCACCGTGTCTTTTACGCGACCACCGGCGGCGTCGAACTCGATGATCTGACCGTTTTCGACCAGCAACACCCTTTCGGACGGAATTCCCATCTGCTGAGCCAGGCGGGCGTGCAGAAACAGATGGCGGAATTCACCGTGAATCGGGATGAAATATTTCGGTCGCGTCAGGTTGATCATCAGTTTGAGTTCTTCCTGGAAGGCATGCCCGGACACGTGGATCTCGGAAATTTTTTCGTAGATGACGTTGGCGCCTCTTTTGTAGAGTTTGTTGATGATATGGCCGATCGCCTTTTCGTTGCCGGGGATGAATTTGGAAGAAAGAATGACGGTGTCTTCTTTTTTGATTTTGATCTGTTTGTGGTTCCCGGCCGCTATGCGGGCCAGGGCGGACATGGGCTCCCCCTGGCTGCCGGTGGTGATGATGATCACCTCGTCATCCGGGTATCGTCCGATATCATCGGCATCGATTTCCACCGCGTCCGGAATCTGGAGATAGCCTAGATTCCGGGCGATGGTGACGGTAATCTCGATGCTGCGACCGTTGAAAACGATTCTTTTACCACGTTCGACGGCGATGTTGATGATCTGTTGGATACGGTTGATGTTGGAAGCAAAAAGGGCGACGATGATGCGGCCCTTGCCCTCGTCGATGATCCGGGCCAATTTTTCGCCGATGGCGCGCGCCGAAATGGTGTAGCCCTCTTTTTCGATGTTGGTCGAATCGGACAGCAGGGCCAGAACACCTTTTTCACCGCACTGAGCGAACCGGCCGACATCCGTCGTCAGGCCATTGCCGAGGCTCTGGCTGATTTTGAAGTCACCGGTGTGCACGATCAAGCCGAAGGGCGTCCGGATGGCGATGCCGACCCCGTCCACCACACTGTGACCGACCTGGATGAATTCAAGGACGAAGGGTCCCAGTTTCAGCTGCTCGCCCGGATGAACTTCGTGCAGGCCGCTTGGCGCCGAAACGTCGTACTCCTCGAGTTTGTGTTTAACGACCGCCAACGTAAAAGGCGTGCCGAAAACCGGGGCGTTGACCTCTTTCAGCAGAAACGGCAACGCCCCGATATGGTCTTCGTGGGCGTGGGTCAGGACAATGGCGGATATCAGGGTGCGGTTTTTTTTCACGTAGTCCATGTCCGGGATGACAAAATCGACGCCCAGCATGTAATCCTCCGGAAACATCAGGCCCGCGTCCACGATGAACAGCGTTGTGCCGTACTCGAAAACCATCATGTTGAGGCCGATCTCTCCGAGACCGCCAAGGGGAATAATCTTTAGCTGCACGCGGGGTTCCCTTCCATCTGGGCAAAATGGTGGCAGAGCTGGCTCCTGATTTTTTCCATCAATTCGTCTTTGGTGCTTCTGCTATATCCGGATGTCTCAACCGGCGGCAGGATGTCGAGGGTCACCCGACAGGGTTTGATGATGCGTCGGTTTTTGGGCATGATCGACCAGGTTCCGTGAATGACCACCGGCACGATCGGCACGCCCGCGTCGACCGCCAGCACAAAGGGCCCCTTCTTGAAGGCCCGGATGGTGCCGTCCGGGCTGCGGGTGCCTTCCGGAAAAATCACAATCGACGTCCCGTTTTTAATGGTGCCGGCGGCAGCGGCCAGGCTCTGAAAAGCGGATTCGCGATCGGAGCGATCGATGCTGATGTACCCGCAGCCGCGCATGGCCCGCCCGAAAATGGGAATTCTGAAAAGCTCGGCCTTGGCCAACCACCGGAACTGCACCGGCAGGTGCGCCAGCAGCAAGGGGATGTCGAAGTTGCTCTGGTGGTTCGCCATAAAGACGACGGAACCGCCGGTGTCGATGTTCGACCTCCCGTTCACCGTCACGCGGATGCCGCTGACAAAAAGGATCGAGCGGGCCCACAGCCGGCCGATCAGGTGCGGCGCATTACCGGTCTTGCTGAAGAAGGCCACGACAATGACGATCGTCGCCAGAGCCGACGTCGCCAGAAGGGTGTAACCGTATATGATGAGTGTTCGCAACATCGGGTGCCGCACGAGTAACTTGACAGCCGCCGCCGTCAGGTCTGGAGGTTGAGCTTGTCGAAAATGTCGTCGATCGTCTGGATGATCCAGTCGCGCTGCGGACCGGTGGCGTAAGCGATGCAGTTGCAGCGCGCCCGTTGCCGGGTGCGCACCAACAGTTCGCAGGCCATCGATTTCTCCTGCAGTTCGACGGCAACATAGAAAGGCCGGCAATCCTCGTGCGCCGCCTGCACGCCGGTGAAGTGTTCCGATGCGAGCGGAATCCAGTAAACACACCCCAGCTCCGACGGGCCGAAATGCTCGTCCAGATAGGATCTGAGTTTATCGTAATCGGTCGGCCGCAGTTCATCTATGACGTACTGTTTCATAACTGTTAGATTTAGCACAGAAAACATTTGTAAGCAAGGCGATTGTCGCCCACCGTTCGCCGACACCGATTGACGCCGAGGAGCGGGTCGGTTAAAATTTATCTGCGATTGGACCCTGAGCAGTGCAGCAATACTGCGGGATCATCACCGATCCGACCCGCAGCACCGCCATCGGCTTTGGGCGTATCCCCATCATAGCGGCATCGGGAGAAATGCATATGGCATCGGGCGTAAGCAGCCGCTGGGCGGCACTGGCCATCGTTTTGACGCTGATCACCCTAAATCCGCCGTGTGACGCGGCGCAACCGGAATCGTTCGCGACGGGTCAATCCCTTGCCGCCGACGCCGTCCCGAAAAACTCGGTCAAGGGCAACGACCGCACGCCTGTGGATTCGGGCGGGGGCCATCACCGCCTCGTGGCCGCGGCAATGGTGGCCCCCGCCCATTCCGCCGCTGCGCTCGGTAAAACCGGTGGCGTCGGCTCAGCACCGGCCGTCGAAACCCGTTGGCAGTGGTCTTTAAACACCGGATACCGTCAGGATGACCTCGAGTGGAGTTTCGCCCTGCCCGGCATCGACCCCCGGTCGGAGCTGACCTGGCGCGACATAGAGAGCTTCCAGCTTGAGTTCGGCTTGCAAAGGCGTTTCCTGCAGCTCCTTCGGTTGAAGGGCGTCTTCGCCTATGCCGTCATTTTGGACGGTCGCAACCAGGATTCCGATTATGATGGCGACAATCGCACCCTCGAGTTCTCCCGTTCGAATAACGCCACCGATGACGGCGATCTCTGGGACATCAGCCTCGGCCTGGCATATGATATCCGCCTGTTCGGCGACCGGTTGCTCTTGTCGCCCCTGCTGGGGTACGCCTTCAGCGACCAAAACCTGAAGATCTCAGATGGTGTGCAAACACTGCCGCCCACGGGTCCTTTTGAAGGGCTGGACAGCAGCTACGATGCGGCCTGGTACGGTCCCTGGATCGGCATGGAGCTTCAGTACAACAGCTATGGCGGCAGTGCTCCGTCCCCCGGTTATGAGGTCTTTTTCGGCCTCGAATACCACCTGGCGAATTTCGAGGCCGAAGCCGACTGGAACCTGAGGCCGGATCTAGCCCACCCGCGGAGTTTCGAGCAGGACGCAGAGGGCAGCGGTTGGGTCTTAACCGGCGCTTTCAGCTATCTGTTCGATTCCCGCTGGGGGGTGAATCTGACCGGAAAGTACCAGCACTGGGAGACCGATGCCGGCAGGCACCGCTTTTTTTTCAGCGACGGGTCGTCCTTTGCGGCACGCCTGAATGAGGTCACCTGGAAGTCGGTCGGTGTCACCCTGGGCGTCACCTGCCGCTTCTGATAGCGGCAAAAGGCGTAAAAAGGCTATTTGCGGAACGGCACCGGCTAAACATCAAACGGCGGCAAATTGCCTTGATGGTCGAATTCCATCGGCACCCAGGCAGACTCCTGGTGCAGGTTGCGGTGGGCGTGGACCTCCTTTGCCAAAGCCGCCGAAACCTGCATCACCTCGAGATGCTTGGTGTCCAATATCCGTACGAGGCGCGCGGCACTCGGACTGACGAGTCCTGCCGTCGCCGCGCAGATCGCGATCGCTTCCCGGTCGCTTTCAACCGTAAGGGGTATGGCGGCCTTTTCGGGCGATATGGCCGTCACGGAGTTCCGGTAGGTTTTTTCCAGGTCCAGCGCATCGACCAGCCGTCTGGTGGTGACATCCGCCAGGCCGATACCGTTGCCGTTGCCGTCCGATCCGGAACTCAGGTCGCGGACGAAAATGCGTTTGACGTGCGGCGCACTGAAAAAATCCCCGACGAGATCACGATGCCTGCCGGTCACATTCGAATCCATTCCGATGCCGCTGATGTCTTTACCGAATCGGTCCACCACGAGGATGTCGATGTCATCGAAGGGGATGCGGCCCAGCATGTCCAGCGCTGTTTTCAGCAATTCCTTTTCACCGGTCAAGATATCAGCCGGCAGCAGGGCCTTGACCAGCGCCAGGTCGCCGTAACCATCCTCCAGCAGGGCCAAGGCGAACAACACGCGGCAGCGACCCAGGACCAGCCGGGCGGCATCCTCGATGATGCCGAAGCTCTGGCGGATCGCCTGCCGGTGAAACTCGGTCGCACCGTCGGCCTTTCCCAGCCCGATGGTCAGCATTTTGCACAGACCGCTCTCGATGTCGGCCCGGAATTTGGTGTGCGGTTTCACGCGGTTGATCACGACGATGTGATCGGCGGCCAGCGCCTGCCGGGAGAAAAAGATGCGCGTGCCGTTGGCCAGACGATCAATACAGTCGACCGCCATGTCCGGAGCAATCGGAACGCCCAGTCGCGCCTGGCTGATGCCCAGTTTCTGGAGCACGTCGCGTTGACCTTCCGCGGTCGCGCCGCCATGACTTCCCATGGCCGGCACGATGAAGGGCTCGAGCCGCCTGGCGCGTAAAAATTCGATGCAGCCGCCGACCACCGCGTCGATAGCGCTGATGCCGCGGCTGCCGACCGCGACGGCCACGGTTTCACCCGGCCGGGTCAACGCCTCTATGGCCAGTGGGGCCAGGGCGGATCGGACGGCGTGGGGCACGTCGCCGATGGCCTGCCGATGGAGATCCTGCCGTACCCGGGCTACATCGGGATAAGTGGAAGCCGTTGACTTGGTCATGGCGGTTCGGTTGAAATAAGCGCTGTCTGCGGTTGAAAAGAAGGGTCGGCGGGTGCGGCGATGCCGGCGGGCGCTGTCGCTGCGGCGCGGCAATTCGATCGGTATAGCGCTCCGGAACCCTGACCGAAGTCGGAACCGGAGCGCGCCCTGAAAATCTTAGGTCTCTTCTACTGTGATGGCATTTGCTTCGCAGACTTCGACACAGCTTTCACAGCCGAGGCATTCTTCAGCGTTCACGGGAACGGATTTCCCGTCCTGCATCTCAAACACTTCGACGGGGCAAACATCTACGCATTCTTCACATCCTTCACATTTTTCTTCATCAACTGTGGGCGTAAAGGCCATAACCGATTTCTCCTTTCTTGAGATTTTGGAAGAAGGTGACCGGATCACCTGTTGTTTCCAAATATGAAGGAACGTCATTATACCAATTGAAAAGCCGAGTCAAGCCTTGATCCACTTTTTGCAACGACAAAAACAAAAAAAATAATAGGGTTATAATTTAATTAAATTTCTAATAGTTGCGTGATATATCGCATAGTTTGTCAATCGACCCAGGCCACCACCGTGCTGTTGAGCCTGGCAGCCGCCGCGTCCTCGCGCCCCCGATCGTCGGCCGGAAAGAGAGCGCCGCGCAAGAGCGAGCCGGGCAGCTGCCCGGGAAAAAGGAACACCCTCAGTGTGGCCCGGCCCCCGGGGTCGGCGACAAATGGAACCGCCGGCCAGCTGAGAGTGTCCGCCGCGGCGGCGGCCTTTTCGGCATGCACCAGAGTGATCAATTGCTCCAGCAGTTCCCGCCGCCAGGTTTGCATGACCTTCGATCGACCGCCTTTCAGCGGCACGCCAGCCGCCTCGAAGACTTTGACGGCCGCGGGCGACGGCTCGGTGACGTGCTCCACAACCGAGCGACTGGTCGTAACGAAGATACCCGATGCATCCGGGCCTCTTTGCGCGGCATCGGCCGCCGCCAGCGCAGCCCAGGCCGCGATCCGCTCCTTGAGCATGTAATCCGTGCCTGCGTCAAGCCCAATCCGCAGGGCACCGGTTTTCAGGTGCGCAACCGCCTCCTCGCCGCTCAACTGCCTGAAAAGCATCTGTTCCATTGCGTCGGTCCGCTGCAGGTCCATCGTCAGCGAATCGTTATGAACATCCATCTCCTGGGCAATGCAGAGCAGCAGCCTTGCCGTGAGCAGATGCGCTTCGACCGCGGGATTCTCATGCCGGCGCCGAGCCTTTAGATCCGCAAGAATCCAGGCGCCGGATGTTTCGTCGAAAAACGGCAGCCCGTTCCGGCGTGTCTTGAAATAGGCCCGATCGATGCCGTGTTTGTCGCGGTGCAGGTCGGCCCAATGGCGAAAATCTTTCAGCAGAGACGCCAGTTTTTCTTCGGCGGCCGGAATCGGCACCCGCAGTTCGACTTGCCCCGTCTCCTCCCATTCCCGCAGCGGCGGCGGGACATGCCGTGCGGAGGGTTGATAGAGCACCACGGGGCTGAAGCAGGCCTGAACGGCCTCCATGACCGGGTGGGACAAATAGGTGTGCGGAAAAAAAATCGGTGTCATGATAGTGAGCCTCACAAGGGCCAAAGGTTTAAGGTGTAAGGTCTAAATTAATCCTGTGCCCAAGACCTTTGATCCTATACCTTATACCTTGTATCTTATACCATGAAGGCTAAGGGTGTAGGGTGTAGGTTTTTCGAGGCTAACGGCTAACGGCGTAAGGCTGAAGGCTAAAGATACAGGGTGCAGGGCACACGGCCTTACATCCTACACCTTACACCTTACACCTTGAACCCTATACCCTGAACCCTATACCCTGAACCCTATATACCCTGAACCCTATATACCCTGAACCCTATATACCCTGAACCCTATATACCCTGAACCTTCTTTTCGTCTACTTCCCCGTCCTGCATGACAACGCCCATCTCGCTGAGCTGTTCGCGCAGCCGATCGGCGAGCGGCCAGTTCCGCTCCGCCCGCGCCCTGCGCCGCGCTTCGATCACCGCCTGAACCGCCGGATCGGCGGCCGCATCCTCGAACTCAAGCAGGTTCAGCACGCCGTCCAGACTGCGCAAGGCGTCGATGAGCTTGCGGGCGCCCGCGGCATCGATCTGGCCGTCCCGCACCAGGCGGTTCACCTTTTTGACGACCTTGAAAATCGATGCCAAGCCCGAGGATATGTTCAAATCGTCGTCCAGGCCGCTGATGAATCCCTGCCTGATGTCGTAGAGCAGCTGGTCGAGGTCCGCATACGGCCGTCCGTCACGCAGGGTTTTCAAACTTCGGATGCAGTTGTTCAGCCGGCCCAGAGACCGGCCGGCATCGTCGAGTCGATCAGGCGCGAAGGTGACCGGCTTGCGGTAGGGCGAGGTCAGCAGCCAGAAGCGGACCACCTGGCCCGAATATCCCAGGCGACGCAGGTCCGCCGGCGTCACGCCGGTGCTGTGCCGATCGACCTTGTGCCCGTCGGCCATCACCGCTTCGCAGTCGACCCAGCAGCGCACCGGCGCCCGGCCGCTGAGGGCCGCTGCAATGGCATTGATGTTCTCGTGATGGGGAAACATCAACTCACGGCTGCTGGCATGAATGTCGAACTGCCGGCCGAGATATTTCATGGAGATGGCGGCCGCTTGCAAATGCCATGACGGCCGCACACTGCCCCAAACGGTCTTGGTGTAGATGCCTCGCTTCAGATCCGACAACCGCGCGCGTTTGAAAAGCGTAAAATCGCGGGGATTGTCTTTTTCGTATTCGTCCAGATCGACGGTGGCACCCAACCTGATCTTGTTGATGTCGATCCCGGAGAGGTGGCCGTAGTCGCTGAAACGCGAAATGTCGAAATAGAGCGAGCGCAGCTTTTCGTAGGCAAACCCCTTCTTGGCCAGCTGCTCGGCCAGTTGAACCATATCGTCGAGGTGTTCGCTGGCGCGCGGATACTCATCGGCCGGTTTGATTCCGAGCCACTGCAGGTCCCGCTTGAACTGCTCGATGTGCCGGTTCGTGAAGGCCGCCAGGTCCTCGCCGGCTTCTTGCGAGCCCGTGATGGCTTTGTCGTCCAGGTCGGTGATGTTCATCACGTGCTTGACCGCATATCCGCGGTAGGATAGATAACGGCAGAGAAGATCGGCGACGATGAAGCGTCGCATTTCCCCGAGGTGGATCGGCGCGTTTGCGGTCGGTCCGCAGGTGTAGACGGAAACCTTGCCCGGCACCAATGGTTCGAAGGATTCCTTGCTGCGGCTCATGGTGTTGAAAAGCTTCAGGCTCACCTTTTCCTTGACCACGAACAGCGCCGTACTCAGATACCGCTCCCCGCTATCGGGCAAAATGACGACCAGGGTGCCGGATGCCATCGACCGGGCCTGCTGAACGGCGATCGCCATGGCGGCCCCGCTGCTCATGCCGACCAGAAGCCCCTCTTCTCTGGCCAGACGACGGGTCATCTCGAAGGCTTCCTCATCATCGATGTTAATCTTTTGGTCCAGACGGTTTTTTTCGAAAATCCCCGGGCAATAGGCCTCCTTCATGTTTTTGAGTCCCTGGAGCTTGTGTCCGAGGTACGGTTCGACACCGATGATCCGAACGTGCGGGTCGAACTCCTTCAACCGCCGGGAAACCCCCATCAGCGTTCCGGATGTGCCCAGGGTGGCGACGAGCGCCGTCAGCCGACCGCCGGTCTGTTCCCAGATTTCAACGGCCGTTCCATTATAATGGGCCTGCCAGTTGGCCGGGTTGTTGAATTGATCGGTCATGAAATAGGTGTCGGGGGCCTCGCGCGCCAAACGATAGACTTCCTCGATGGCACCGTCGGTGCCGAGATGGCCGGGCGTCAGGAGGATGTCGGCCCCGCGCGCTTTGAGAATTTTCTGGCGCTCGACGCTCACCGCCTCGGACATGGCCAGCAGGAGCCGGTAGCCTTTGACGGCGCACACGAGGGCCAGGCCGATCCCGGTGTTGCCGGAGGTGGCCTCGATGACGATTTTGTCGGGGCTCAACGCCCCTGAGCGCTCACCGGCTTCGATCATGGCCAAAGCGGCCCTGTCTTTGATCGACCCGCCGGGATTAACGTACTCGAGCTTGGCCAACAGCTCGACCGCCGGATTCGGGTTCAGATTCCGGATCTCCACCAGTGGCGTGTTTCCGATCAGATCGAGTATGGTTCGTGTCATGGTCAGTTGATTCGGTTGATTCGGTTGAGTCGGTTGAGTCGGTTGAGTCGGTTGAGCCTGTTGAGTCAACTGACCTAAACGACCTAACTGACCCGACCGACCCTCCCCTCCAGAAGCCGCTCGATGGCGGCCTCGATGTCCCGGCCGACGGCGGCTGCATCCCGATCGGCATCGACGACGCAGAATCGCGCGGGTTCGCGGTGCGCCATGTCGAGATAACCGGCTCTGATCTTGCGGTGGAAGACCAGCGCTTCATTTTCGAAACGGCTCTCCGCTCCGCTGCGGCCGCCCGCGTCGATCTGGGCGAAGGCCCGGGCCAGCCCAATCTCCGGGGGCAGATCGAGCAGAATGGTCAGATCGGGCTTGAGTTTGCCCAGAATGAACCGGTGAATGCGCCGGATCTCCTCCAGCGCCAGTCCGCGGGCATATCCCTGGTACACCACGGTGGCGTCGCAGAACCGATCGCACAGCACGGTATTGCCGGCGGCCAGGGCGGGCGCAATGACCTTGCGGACGTGCTCGGCCCGGTCGGCTTCGTAGAGGAACAGTTCGGTCAGCGCCTCCATCTCCCGGTTGTCCGGGCGCAAAAGGATCGATCGGATCTGGCGGCCGATATCCGTTCCGCCGGGCTCGCGGGTAACGACCACCGTATAGCCCCGCTCCTTCAGAAACGCGCGGATGTTGCCCAGCTGGGTCGACTTGCCCGACCCTTCGACGCCTTCCAGGGTGATGAACATGGGCGTTTCTCGTCAAGAAGATGCGCCGCCGCCACGGTAGAAATGCCGTTCCAGCAGCCGATGATAGGACGTCCAGGGCTCATCGGAAGCCTCCGCGGCGATGAAGTCGCGGATCCCGTTGACCCTGGCGTCGATCTCGTCGATGTAGTGCAACAGGACCGCTTCGATGGTTTTGGGCGGTTCGGGAGACCCGAATTCACGCGCTCCATGATGGCTGATGATCATGTGTTTCAATAAAATGGCCTGCTGCAAGGGGAAATCCGGGATTAACTGCAGTTTTTCATCGAGGAGTTGGATCGCGATGACGATGTGGCTGACCAGTCGGCCTTCGTCCGAGTAATCGATCTTGGCGTCGTAGACCAGCTCCCTGATTTTGCCGACATCGTGCAGAATGGCCCCCGCAATCAACATGTCCCTGTCGATGCCCCCGTAGTGGGCCGCGATGCGGTCGGCCAGAATCGTCATGGAAAGCGTGTGTTCGAGCAGGCCGCCGATATAGGCATGGTGCATCTTCTTGGCGGCCGGGGCGGTCTTGAAGGCCCGCGTGAAACCTTCATCCGCCCAGAAGAGTTCAAAGAGACGCCTCAAGTGGGGTGTTTCGATGGCGGTGGTCATGTCCACCAGGCGCAAAAACATCTTCTCCACGTCACGGGTGGTGGCCGGAACGAAATCCGCCGGATCCAGCGCATCGGCAGGGCAGGCCTCCATCTCCTTGACCACGAACTGCAAGGCTCCTTTGTATTCCGCAATCCCGCCCTTAACCCGCACATAGTCCCCACTGTTGGCCTTGTCCCTGACCTGCTCGAGGTTGTCCCACATCACGCCCTTGATGCGACCGGTCCGGTCACAGAGCGTGACGGTGAGGTAGTTTTCGCCGTTGCGTTTACGGGCGAGATTTTTCTCCGCCAGAACGAAAATGTCGTCGATCGTCTCGCCGGCCTGAATATCGTGAATAAACCGGGTTTTCGTGTGCATGTTAAATACCGATTTCCCAACTCTTGAGGTGGTCCAGAACGCCGTAGTCCGTCATATCGCACTTTATCGGCGTTATGGAAATGAATTTTTCGGCCAGGGCCGTCCCGTCGATGTCCGGGCTCGCGTCGAAACGCTGGGTTTCGCAGCCTTGCCAGTAATAGGTGCGGTTGCGGGGATCGACCCGCTTGTCAAAAATATCGAGCGATTCCGGCAGACCTTGACGGCTCAGGCGCACTCCGGCCATCTCCGCGAGGGCCACACTGGGAATATTGACGTTCAGAAATGTTCCCGCCGGCAATTGACTCTGGAACATCTTTTCGGTCAGCTTGCGCACGAATCGGGCGGCAGCATCGCAGTGCTCCGCCGTAAAACCTTCCATGGATACGGCAACGGCAGGCACTCCGTAAACGGCGGCCTCCTTGGCAGCGGCCACCGTGCCGGAATAATTGATGTTGATGCCCACATTGGCCCCGGGATTGATACCGGCAACCACCATGTCGGGCCGATTATCGAGCAGTTCGAAGAGACCCAGTTTGACGCAATCCGCCGGCGTGCCGCTGACGGCATAGCCCGTGTAGCCTCCGTTCACGGTTACCAGGGTGGCGCGCAGGGGTTCATTGAGGGTGATGGCATGCCCGATCGCACTGCGTTCGCGATCCGGAGCGATCACCGTTACCGTGTGATGGTCCCGAAACTGCCGGTACAGCGCCCACAGTCCGTCGAAATAAATACCGTCGTCGTTGGTCAACAAAATATTCATGGGTTCTAATCGCTTATGGCCCAGCGGGACGCCACGGCGGATGAAAATGACGCGCCGAAGCCAAGATGAGAAAAAGGGTTATTTGTCTTCGCCGAGAATCGTTGGATCTCCCAACCCTTTCTTGACATTTTTGGCCGAGTTGGCTTTTATACTGCAAATTTTAGCCCTGTTCAACCGGGAAATCCGACCACATCGCTGCAGAAGGTTTAATGTCGTATCGATCCGCATCCGCTGCCGCCCTCCGTCCGCCCCTTGCGGAGGCTGCGCCAGTGGCCCGGATCACACGGGTGTGCTCCTGCATTTTTGTATCGCTGTGCCTCTGCCTGGTGCTGGTTCCCGGCGCCGCCCGGGCGCAGGATTTCGAAGCGTTCCTGGACAAACTCAACCGCAACGACACCGAGCTGCCGTGGACGATCGACGCCGATAGCCTGCGCTATGATGAAAAAACGCAACTGTTCACCGCCGAAGGACATGTCGTCATCACCAAGGGCGATCGTCTCATCAGCGCCGAGCGGGTTCAGTTCGATCAGCAGAGCATGACCGCCCTGGCCGAGGGTAATGTAAAGGTCATCACCGGCGGCGACCTGTTAACCGGCAGCCGGATCGAACTCGACCTCGACAACAGGACCGGCGTCGTCTATGACGGGTCGATCCATCTGCGCGAAAACAATTTCCGCATCACCGGCCAGAGGATCCTCAAGACCGGCGAAAAGACGTATCGGATCGAAAATGCCGGCGTGACCACCTGTGACGGCTCGCCACCGGATTGGATCATCAACGGCAAACAGATCGATGTGACCCTGGAAGGCTACGGGATTGTCGAAGGCGCCACGCTTCGCGCCGGAGGGATTCCGGTTATCTATTTGCCCTATCTCGTCTTTCCGGCCAAGACCAAACGGCAGACCGGTCTACTGGCGCCCCAACTGGGGGCCTCCAGCCGCTGGGGATACTTCATCAATCAACCGTTGTTCTGGGCCTTCAGTGAGAGCGCCGATGCAACGTTCTACGCGAATTACATGACCGAGCGGGGCAACAAGATGGGCGCCGAGTTGCGCTACGCCTTGAGTGAAACCGGCAAGGGTGCCTGGATGGTCGACTATCTCAACGACCGCAGGATCGACGACGGCACCGGTGATTCGAGCGAAAAATGGGGGTATCCGGATGACGGACTCCTGCGTCCCAACCGGGACCGCTACTGGTTCAGAGGGGGGCATTATTTCACGACAGCGGACGACTGGCGCGGCCGGCTGGAGGTGGACCTGGTCAGCGATCAGGATTACCTGACCGAATTCAAAAACGGGTATTCGGGCTTCGACGCAACAAATGCCTATTTCCTGCGTACGTTCGCCCGGCAGTTGGACGACTACACCGACCCGCTGCGGCTGAACCGCTTCAATCTGGCCCGGACCTGGGATAAGGTCAACCTCGACATCGATTTCCAGTGGACCGATGATGTCATCAAGCGCCGCTTCGAAGAGACCGACGACACGCTGCAACGCCTGCCGGCGATCGTGTTAAACGGCATCAAACAGCAGATGTTTTCACCGGAGCTTTATTTTGACCTCTTTTCAAGCTACAACCATTTTTATCGTCAGGAGGGCGATAAGGGGCAGCGTCTCGACATTTACCCCCGCGGTTACTGGCCCGCGCGCTTCGGCAGATATTTTTTTCTGGAGCCGTCGATCGGGGTGCGCGAAACCCTCTGGTGGACAGACCCGACCGAGGAAGGCAGCCGGTTTTCCAACCGTCAGCTCTGGGACGCCCAAGTCGAGATGAAGTCTGACATTTACAATATCTTCACCATCGACCGGATGCGCTTCGATCGGATCAAGCACATCGTCAGGCCCAGAATCGTTTATGAATACGTACCGGATGTCGGCCAGGGGGATCTGCCTGATTTTGATTTTATCGACCGCATCTCCCCCGCCAACCTTGTCACCTATTCCCTCAACAACTTTTTCATCGGTCGGTCCCCCAGGGCGACCCCGCCGGATGGAGCCGGCGACGAGTCGCCGCAATATGACTACCGCGAGATGATCAGATTCAATCTGGAACAGAGCTACTATTTTGATCCGGCCGCCAGGCAGGACGCGACGGCCCGGGAAAAAGAGCAGTCCTTTTCGCCCATCGGGGCCGAACTCGATATCTGGCTCACCCCCTACGTAAGCGTCGACGCGGAGGCCAAGTGGGATGTCTACGACAACCGGCTCGATTCGACCAGTGTCGCCATGCGGCTCGCCGACAGCCGTGGGGATCGGTTGACCACCGCCTACAGCTTCAGTCGCGACCGGATCGACTCGATCGTCGCCGACCTGCTGGTCAATTGGAATCAATCCCTGGCGACGGAATTCATATACGAGAAGAATCTTCGCACCAATGAACGCTTGCAGACCGGGATGCGATTGCTGTATAGCGCCGGTTGCTGGGGGGTTCAGGTCAGTTATCTCGAGCAACCCTCGGACCGCAAGATCGAATTCGCCATCAACCTCTTTGGCCTGGGAGAATTCACGACGCGGTATTAAATTACGCGTCGCCCCCTTTGGTCGGGTGACCGCCGCAATGACAAACGACATTCATTTTTCATGGTATGTCCTGCATACGAAGAGCCGTTTTGAAAACGTCGTCTGCGATGGGTTGGACAAGAAGAAGATCGAGGTGTTTCTGCCGAAGGTCCGCGTCAGGAGCAAACGGCGTGACCGTCGCCTGATGATCCATATGCCCCTTTTTCCCGGCTACCTTTTCGTAAAATCGGATTTGACCCCTTACCGGCATCTCGACATCCTCAAGACCGCCGGGGCGGTGCGCCTCATCGGCACAAAGGACGGACCGGTGCCGGTGCCCGAGGACACCATCGCCTCGTTGAGAATCATGGTGTCTGTGGAGCAGCCGGTCGCCACCGGAAGCCGGCTGCGAAAAGGCGACCGCGTCATCGTCGTTTCCGGCCCGTTTGCCGGAGTCACCGGCACTTTTGTCCGGTATCGCGGAA
This sequence comes from Deltaproteobacteria bacterium, assembly GCA_041299015.1. Classification (GTDB taxonomy): domain Bacteria; phylum Desulfobacterota; class Desulfobacteria; order Desulfobacterales; family SG8-13; genus JARFQH01. Next base: position 3,998 of record JBFYWB010000072.1, on the reverse strand, counting down.
AAGGGCGGGTTGTGGTCAACATCGAAGCCCTAGGCCAGCACGCCGCGGTGGATGTCGACGAGGGCGAAGTCGAGAGACTGCCCGACATACTGGTATAACTGCTTGACTTTTTACCAGGATTTGATTTATAAACTTGGCCGTCGTTTCAGACACGCGTTTTGTGGGAAGGAGGCGGTATGAACAAACTGGAATTGATCTCCGCGCTGAAGAGCGAGGCCGACATATCGAAATCCGAGGCCGCCAAGGTCATTCAAATATTTTTCGACAGCATGTCGGATGCCCTTGCCGCTGGTGAACGAGTCGAAATCAGGGGTCTGTGCAGCTTTTTCGTCAAGGAATACAAGGCCTACACCGGAAGAAACCCCAAGACGGGGGAAAAGGTGATTATCAACCCCAAAAAACTGCCGTTTTTCAAATCGGGGAAAGAACTGCGCGAGCGGGTCGATTTAGGTCACTGATATGGCCCCCGGTTTTGCATCCATATTAGAGCAGCAGCGGCCCGTCAGGATCCTTAAGACCCTGTACCAAAAAAAGTCCATTCCGCATGCCCTGCTGTTTATCGGTCAGGAGGGTGTCGGAAAGCAGAGCGCGGCGATCGCCTTCGCGATGACCTGCAATTGCATCGCAAGACCGGCGCCGCCCCGTTCGCCTATCGACGCGGGTTCACCCCCGTCTTCGCCGGCGATGAGCGCTGCCGAACCGTGCGGCGCCTGCCCGGCATGCCGTAAGATCATGTCCGCAACCCATCCGGATGTGATCCACATCAAGCCGACCGGCACCACCCTCCGAATCGCCCAGGTCCGTGAGCTCCGTGAGACCCTGTCGCTGAAGCCTTACGAGGCGAAAATGCGGTTCGTGATCATCCGTGACGCCCACGCCATGAACCCGGCGGCCGGAAATGCACTGCTTAAAATGCTCGAAGAACCGCCCGACCGCACCATTCTCATCCTCACGGCACCGCAGAGCGCCGATTTGTTGCCGACCATCGTATCGCGCTGCCAGCCGGTGCGCTTCAACCCGATCTCGCGGCGCGTGTTAGCGGCCTGGTTGGTTGAAACGTGCGGGCTCGAACCGACGGCCGCATCGGTTTTGGCCGCCGTTGCAAGCGGCAGCCTGACCCGCGCGCAGTCCTTGGCGCAATCGGACTGGCTGCGGTATCGGAGCTGGTTGATCGACCGCTCCGGACTGATGGCCCCCGAGAACCTCGCCGCGCGGGACATCGGTCAGCTGCTCGCTTTTGCCGAAACGCTGGCAACCCGCAAGGAGTCGGTCGCCGACGCGCTGGCCGCCCTGTTGACGTGGCTGCGCGACCTGATCGTCTGCCGCTATGACCCCGAACGGGTCGTCAACGCCGATATGGGCGAGAACCTGCAGACAGCATCGCAACGGAATCCCGTCAGTGCCGTTCTGGACAAGATGGAAGCCATTCGAACCGCCCAGAAGAATATCGAGGCCAACGCCAATCTCCGCCTGGCTTTAGAGGTCATGATGCTAAGACTCGCAGCGGCATGATCCACATTTTTTTACGGAATCCGATGCAACGCTGTTGACAGCGCTTTGCGACACGCATTAGTTTCCATGCATAAATACTCCTTTGACGTCATAACGGATGAGACCACGCAAATGGGCAAGAAAGTCGGTATTCGATTCAAGCCGGCCGGCAAAGTCTACGACTTTGACTGCGGCGCCTTCGTGCTCAAGCTGGGTGACCACGTGATCGTGGAGACCGACCAGGGCTTGAGCTTCGGCACGGTGGCGGCGGCGCCGCAGCCGATAGACGAAAAAAACCCCGAGAAATCTCTTAAAAAAGTTCACCGCCTGGCGGTTGAGAAGGACCTGCACCAGCTCGTTATCAACACCGACGATGTTAAAAACGCCCACCTCTTCTGCCTGGAGTGCATCAAAAAAATCGACTTGCAGATGAACCTTTTTGCCGTTGAGAAATCTTTCGACGGCAGCAAGTACACTTTTTTCTTTACCTCCGAAGGGCGGGTCGATTTCCGGCAGTTGGTCAAAATGCTCGTCAAGCGACTCGGGGTGCGCATCGAAATGCGGCAGGTCGGCATTCGCAATCAGACCAAGATGTGCGGGGGGCTCGGCCGTTGCGGCCGCGAAACCTGCTGTTCGTCCTTCCTCGACAAATTCGGACCGGTTTCGATCCGCATGGCCAAGGAGCAGGACCTGTCGCTGAATCCCACGAAAATATCCGGACAGTGCGGACGGCTCATGTGCTGCCTCACCTATGAATACGAAACCTACAAGGCGCTTAAAAAGGACTTTCCCAAAACCGGCAAGCTGGTCAAGACACCGGCCGGCGAGGGCAAGGTCGTCCGTCACAATGTGATGGCCGGACTGGTGACCGTACGGCTGGAAGGCGGCACCGAGACCGACGTGCCGTTGAAAGACATCGTGCCGGAGCAGCGCTGCCCCGAACGGCCGGAGCCGCAACCGGACCCCGCTTGATGTCGCGGGGCGGTTTGGAACCTCATCCATTCGAACCAGGAGCGATCATGACCGCAAGGTTTTACATCACGACCCCGATTTATTACGTCAACGCCAGACCCCACCTCGGGCACGCCTACACCACGATCATCGCCGACGTCGCCACCCGCTATCACCGCATGTGCCGGGAGGAGACTTTTTTTCTCACCGGCACCGATGAGCACGGCGACAAGGTGGTCCGGGCGGCCCGCAAGGAAAACATGAGCCCCCGAACCTACGTCGACCGCATCAGCGGACAGTTTCGGGCGTTGTGGCCGGAGCTCAACATCAGCAACAGCCGGTTCATCCGCACCACCGATCCTGAGCACATGGCGGTCGTGGAGCGAATTCTCCAGAAGATCCATGACAGCGGCGACATCTACTTCAGTGAATACGAAGGCCTTTACTGCTTCGGCTGTGAGCGCTTCTACACCGAGCGGGAACTGGTGGACGGCAAGTGCCCGGATCACGAGACCGAGCCGGAAATCATCAGGGAGTCCAACTACTTCTTCAAAATGAGCCGCTATCAGGGCTGGCTGATCGACCACATCACGCGGCATCCCGACTTCATCCGGCCGGAGCGCTACCGCAACGAGGTGCTGGCCTTTCTGCGCGAGCCCCTGGAGGACCTGTGCATCTCGCGTCCCAAGTCACGCCTTAAATGGGGGATCACCCTGCCCTTTGACGACAAATACGTCACTTACGTGTGGTTCGACGCCCTGCTCAACTACGTGTCGGCTCTCGGCTACCCGGACGGTGAGTTGTTCGCCAAGTTCTGGCCCGTCGCCCAGCACATCGTCGCCAAGGACATCCTCAAGCCCCACGGCATCTACTGGCCCATCATGCTCAAGGCCGCGGGCATCGAGGTCTTCAGCCATCTCAACGTGCACGGCTACTGGAATGTGGAACACAGCAAAATGTCCAAAAGCCTGGGCAACGTCGTGGAACCGCTGGAGCTGAAAAACGTTTACGGGCTCGATGCCTTCCGGTTCTTCCTGACCCGTGACATGGCCTTCGGACTCGATTCGGGCTTCTCGGAATCGGCACTGGTGCACCGCATCAACTCGGATCTGGCCAACGACCTGGGCAACCTGTTCTCACGCACCCTGACCATGGCCCACAAATACCTCAAAGGGATGGTGCCGGCCGTTGACCAGGCGGCCGAAACCGAATTGGGCCTGACCCTGAAAGCCGATGCCCTCAAGGCCGTCGGTGACTACGCAGCGGCGATGAACGCGTTTGCCTTTCACCGGGCCCTGCAGGCGGTTTGGGACTTCATCGCTCAGATGAACAAGTGCATCGACGTCATGGCGCCCTGGGAACTCGCCAAGAAGAACGCCAGCCGCAAACAGCTGGAGGCCGTCATTTACAATCTCTTGGAAGGTCTGCGGGTCATCTCCGGGCTCATCTATCCGGTCATGCCCGCTACCGCCGAGACCATGCAGAATCATTTGGGGCTGGATCCCGCGGCTGAGTTCTATACCCTCGACCGCCTGAAGCAGTGGAACGGCCTGGCG
>JBFYWB010000062.1:0-79009 GCA_041299015.1 Deltaproteobacteria bacterium | reverse complement strand
CGCCGATCATTTCGACGCCGTACCGCTCCAGGGTGCCCATTCGCGCTACCTCCACGGCGGTGTTGAGTCCGGTCTGGCCTCCCAGGGTCGGCAGGAGAGCGTCCGGGCGCTCTTTCTCGATAATCATGGCCACCGTTTCGGGGGTAATCGGTTCGATGTAGGTGCGGTCGGCTGTTTCAGGATCGGTCATGATGGTCGCCGGATTGCTGTTCACCAGGACGACCTCGAATCCTTCTTCTTTCAGGGCCTTGCAGGCCTGGGTGCCGGAATAGTCAAACTCGCAGGCTTGGCTGATGATGATGGGGCCGGCACCGATGATCAGGATTTTATGGATGTCCGTGCGCTTGGGCATGGTGGTGTCGCTTCGTTGTCCGTATCAGGCTCGCTTACGTCTGGTCGATCAAGTCCTTGAAACGATCAAAGAGGTAGCGCGCATCGTGTGGGCCCGGCGAGGCTTCGGGGTGGTATTGCACTGCGAAGACCGGATAGGTCAAATGCCGAAAACCTTCCAGAGTGTTGTCGTTTAAATTGATGTGCGTGATTTCGACATCCTGGCCGCTGATCGAGTCCAAATCGACTGCAAACCCATGATTTTGCGATGTGATTTCGATTCCGCCGGTCAGAAGATTCTTTACCGGTTGGTTGGAGCCGCGGTGGCCAAACTTCAGCTTGAAGGTCTTGGCGCCCAGCGCCAGACCGAGAAGTTGATGGCCGAGACAGATGCCGAACATCGGACGTGAACCGAGCAACTGCCGGACGGTCGCGATGGCATCGGTAGCTGGTTCGGGATCGCCGGGACCGTTGGACAGAAAAATACCATCCGGCGAGATCGCGTTCACCGTCGCGGCATCAGTGGCGGAAGGAACCACAACAATTTCAAAGCCTGTTTTCTCCAGACACCGCAGGATATTGTACTTGACACCGAAATCAAAGACCAGCACGGATCGTTTCCGAGCGCGCTGGCGCCAGACAAAACGATCCAGTGGGGTGCCTTTCTTCAGGAACTCGGAACGGCCGTTCGACCAGTAGTAGGGCAGATCGGTGGTCACAGTGGCGGTTAGATCCTGCCCGGTCATGGCTGGTATCCGGTTGGCCCGTTCGACCAGGGAGGCGGGATTCAAGTCATGGGTGGATATAATCGCCCGCATGGCGCCGACGTTGCGGATATGCCGGGTTAGGGCGCGGGTGTCGAATTGCGCGACCCCCAGGACCCCCTGGGATGCCAGGTAATCGGCCAGGGTGCTCGTCGCCCTGAAATTGCTTGGACGCGACTGGTATTCTTTGATGAGAAAACCGGCAACCTGAATGCGGTTCGATTCGATATCTTCAGGATTGATACCATAGTTGCCCACCAGCGGATAGGTCATCGCGACCATTTGCCCCCGGTAGGAGGGATCGGTAAGGACTTCCTGATAGCCGGTCATGCTGGTGTTAAAGACCACCTCTCCGGCGGCCTCCCCAGGACCGGTGAATGATCGGCATTCAAAAGCGCGGCCATCTTCTAAGGCCAGTAGTGCTTTCATGGCAGTTAAAATTTCGATGTGATTCCGCAGCGAGATAGTTATTGAAAAGTTTCATTTAATATCAGTTTAATCTCAAAGATGCAAGCAGAGGTTGGCCCGAATATCTGCAATATAAAACGGCGGTTCGAATTTCGACGCCGGCCGATGCATCAACCTTGATTGAGTTCGTCGAGCAGGCGGTCCATGGCCTTGTTGGCCGCGGTAAAACGAGCGGGATTTGCCAGCATGGTGGCTGGATCCTGAACATAAGGGCTGCCGTCGATTTCGTCGCCGCAGTGAAAAATCAGCCTTTCAAGGCTTTGCGGGGTGGCCTCGAGGTGAAACTGCAGGCCGACGACGCAGTGCTTGACCATAAATCCCTGGTTTTCGCACGCGTCACTTTTTAACAGATGCACCGCACCGCTGGGCAGCTCGAAGGTATCGCCGTGCCAGTGGAGTACCGGCAGCCCGTCGGGCAATGCGGCCGCCAGCCTGGCCTTTTTCGCCGCTGCGGTTTTGTAAATCGGAAACCAGCCGATCTCACGATTGCGGCTGGGTTTAACGGCTGCGCCTAAGACATCCGCGATGAGCTGGGCTCCAAGGCAGATGCCGAGAACGGTCTTTCCCCGCTCAATCGCCTGGAGAATGAATTTTTTCTCGTCGCGCAGCCAGGCGTGGGCGGCCTCTTCGTATATGTTCATCGGCCCTCCCATGATGACCAGCCAATCGAGATCGTCGACAACCGGCAGAGGGTCGCTTCGAAAAAACCGCGTCACGCCGATCTGAAACGCAGCAGCCTCGGCCCAGATCGCAATCGAACCGAGACCTTCAAAAGGCACATGTTGAAAGTAATGCAGTCGTTTCATTGTTTTCCGGTTACCCTGTTTTTCATTTGTAACCGCAACAAATCCCTTTTACCGCGGCTTCAGCAGTGCAGCAACAGATGTGCCATTTGTTGAAAAACGACCCAGGCCCAGCACCGTCCGGCATTCCCGCGATTGACGCCGAATCACCATCCGGCAAGCCTTACAAATTTGTCACACACTCAAAACCGGCCGGGTAATTCCTCCGGATGCCGGGCATTCGAAGTTGATCAGAATCACCTGCGGGCAGATCGTGAGGGCCTTTTTTAAGTGAGCGCCGCAAGACGGCAACTGTTCAGCTTGGTTGATTTTATAGTCGGGTTACGCTAAATTGTATACATTGTATATACTCGATCAATCGTGTAAAAGAAGGGGACTGAACACCACTGGTCCAACCGGATGCTTTTAGCGGAGAGAAAAAATGGGATTGAAACATACCATCACGATCGACGGAGCGAAACACATCGACATGGGCGTCTGGATGGCCAAACTCGAGCCGGAAGAGGTGGCCACGCTTGGTAAGTGTGAAAACCGTTTCGGACCCTTCAGCGTGCTGCTGCTGGAATCCGAAGTGGATTACGACGAAGGAACGCGAATCATTACCTTCGACCCCCTTGCGACCTGTCTGCTGAACATCGGCAGCACCGCCCAGGTACTGGTTTTAAGCAGCAAGGATAAAACACCGGTCTCCACACCGGCATCAATACCGTCCTCTGCGGACAAACCACCAATCTCGGCTACCCTTGAGCCTTTTGATCAGAAAGCGCCGGCGCTTGAACAGCCGGAGGACATGAAAGTCGATACCGAACTATCCAGGCGGCTGGCCACCGGCGACAAACTTTTTTTGAGCGAACTCCCGACCAATTTGCGTGGTTTGGGAGAAACGCTTCTGACTGAGATCCGGGGAATTTTCCCCGGTGAATTGAACTTCGAGCCCCGTTCGGCTAAATTTGATGAAACTCCCGAAATTTTTTGGACAATCAAGATTCTTGCTTCGGAAAAAGCCCTCCGGCTCACGGTACGGGGTACCCCGGAAAACTTCGAGCATACCTCGGAAATCGATCTTAAATTAGATAAATTCGGTTATTCGGCTTTCCTCATCACCCGCGCCGGACAAATTCCGGGCGCCCTCACCCTCCTCAAGCAGGCCCGCAAAAACATGGAATAGCTCATGCCCTCTGAGACAATTTCCGGATACCTGGCCGCAAAAGCCGAAGAAAAATGGCAAGCCCTCGTCAAGGCCAGTGAAGGCTGCGGCGTCAGCCTGCCGGGGGAAACTGAGTTCCGGCGCGCCGCCTGCCGTGTTTTCGCTTTCAGCGATTTTGTTTCCGAGACCTGCATCCGGCATCCCGACCTGTTGGGGGATTTGATTCACGGCGGCGACTTGGCGCGGCGCTACCCCGCCGATGAATACGGCAAAACGCTGCGGGCGCTGCTCACCGGTATTCAAGAGGGGACGGCCCTTGAAAAGTTATTGCGCCATTTCAGGCGACGGGAGTTGATTCGCATTGCCTGGCGGGATCTTTGCGGTTGGTCCGATCTCTTCGTCACCATGGCCGAACTGACGGCTCTCGCCGAGACGGTTATCGATCAGACCCAGGCGCTCCTCTGCCGCTGGCAAAGCGCCACACACGGAGTGCCGACCGGTCCGGACGGCTCGCATCAGGAACTGGTCGTCGTCGGCATGGGCAAACTGGGTGCGCAGGAATTGAACTTTTCCTCCGATGTCGATCTGATTTTCGCCTATCCCCAAAGCGGCCAGACTGTCGGCGCCTCGGTATCCGTAAGCAACGAAGAATTTTTCATGCGTCTTTGCCGCCGTTTGTTGCAAGTCGTCGGGAAGGTTACCGCCGACGGTTTCGTGTTTCGGCTCGATCTGCGCCTGCGGCCTTTTGGCGACAACGGTCCGCTGGCGATGAGTTTCGACGCCATGGAGCATTACTATCAGCTGCAGGGCCGCGAGTGGGAACGATACGCCTGGATCAAGGCACGCATAGTGGCCGGTGACAGGCGCAGCGGAGAAATGCTCTTGAAGCGCCTGAACCCTTTTGTTTACCGCCGCTACCTCGACTTCGGGGCCTTTGAATCACTGCGAGATATGAAAAAACGGATCAGTCTCGAAGTCACTCGCCAGGAGATGGCCGAAAACATCAAGTTAGGCCGCGGCGGCATTCGCGAAATCGAGTTTTTCGGCCAGGTTTTTCAGCTCATCCGCGGCGGCATCTACCCCGCCTTGCAAGAGCGCGGCATTTTAAAAGTTCTGTCGATCCTTGGCGAGAGCAGCACCGTGCCCCGGAACGTGTGCAGCGCACTTCAGAACGCTTACATATTTCTGCGCAACCTGGAACACCGTCTGCAGGAATTTTCCGACAAACAAACCCACCGACTTCCGGGAGAGTCGAACGAACGGCAGCGCCTGGCCTTGTCCATGGGATTCGACGACCCGGTCGAATGGAACGGCCAGCTTGAAACCCATCGCGAAATTGTGCATAAGCACTTTTCTTTACTGCTGGACTCAGGAAGCGATCAAGAAACGGATAAGCAGCATTCTCTGAGCGCCCTCTGGCTCGGATTGCTGGAAGGAAATCGGCGCGACCGCCTGTTGGCCGATCTCGGATATGAGCCACCGGCTTCGGCATGGCATGTGCTCGAACAGCTGCAAGCCGAATTAGCCCAACAACCGCTCGGAAAGGAAGGTCGCCGGCGTCTGGACAAACTGATGCCGTTATTGCTGAAAGCGGCCGGTAACACCAGCAGTCCCCTGACTACCCTCAGCCGCATCAGCGGCTTGATCAAGGCGATTGACGGAAGGGCGTCCTATCTGGCCCTGCTGCTTGAAAACCCTGGTGCGCGCGACCATCTGGTCAAGCTGTCGAGTGATAGCTCTCTGATTGCCGCTTTTCTGGCCCACCACCCGGTACTCCTGGATGAATTGCTGGACCCGCGCACCCTCTATGCCCCTCCCCAAAAAAAAGAACTCGAGCAGGAATTGCGGCTTCGGTTCGAGCAGCTGCCCGAGGACCTCGAATACCAGATGGAAGCGCTGCGGATTTTCAAGCAGGTCAACGTTCTGCGGGTCGCCGCGGCCGATGTGACCGAAGCGCTGCCGCTGATGCGTGTCAGTGATCATCTCTCGGACATCGCCACAATTGTCATTGCAAGGGTGCTGGAGCTGACCTGGCACCATCTGTTGGCAAAACACGGCCGGCCGGCCGGCGCCGTGAACGATGCGCCCACCGGCGGGGGGTTTGCGGTTGTCGCCTACGGTAAACTGGGCGGCCTGGAACTCGGTTACGGCGGCGATCTGGATCTGGTGTTTCTCCATTCGGGAACCGAAGGCCTGACCGTCGGCGGCCCTCATCCTATCGACAACCGCCAGTTTTATGCGCGCCTCGGACAACGTGTCATCCACATCCTGACATCCCACACTCGTGCCGGGATCCTGTACGAAACGGACATGCGCCTGCGCCCCAGCGGCAGTTCCGGCGTTCTGGTCAGTCAGATCGAGGGGTTCAGGGAATACCAGATGAACGCGGCCTGGACCTGGGAACATCAGGCCCTGATAAGAGCCCGGGCCGTGGGCGGGGATCCTCGTCTGTGCCGTCATTTCGAAAAGATCCGCAAAGAGGTGCTGGCCCGCCCGCGTGATCCGGACAAGTTGCGCATCGAGGTACTGGAGATGAGGCGGCGTATGCGCCGCGAGTTGCTCAAGCCGCAGAGCGGCGTTTTCGACATCAAACAGGACACCGGCGGCATCGTGGATATCGAATTTCTGGTTCAGTACCTGGTGCTGCGCTATGCCAGCAGCCACCCGGAACTGCTGGAGTGGACCGACAACGTGCGTCTGATTCACACGCTGATCGACAGCGGCGTCATTCATGAAGCCGACGCACACCTGCTCAAGCACGCCTACCTCATCTATCGGGCTGTCGCCCACAAGCTCAGTCTGCAGGAGAAGCCCGCCCGAGTTCCGCTGGAAACGTTCAGCCGGCTGCATCAAAAAGTCGAAGAATTATGGAATTTTTTTATTGAAGCGGCAGCGGGGTGAGGATCAAATCCGACCTTGCTTTGAAGTGCCGCTCCCGAGGCGTTTTACAATTCCGTCGAAAATTCACCTTGCCCGGCCGTCCCCCCTTTTCTGATATGAGCGAGACTCATCGTCTGGTGTCCCAATCGTTACCAACGGATCATATGGTACATTTTTGTTATTATTTTAGCCTTTATCGGACAAATTTGTAAAAACCCTGCCGGTAAGCGGGCGCCCGACAGTTAATTTGCTTCCGCCCAGGATGGGTGTTTCGGTGCTGTCGCCATTTATCCCGCCAAATGGAGACCCCATCGGATGTCCACAGGAGCATACCGTGATGCACGGATGGCAAATACTCTCCAAAATGGCGAAAGATTTTCTGGACTCGCCGCACGTGGCATGCCCGTTGCATCAGCAAAGAATCCGAATTCGATCCATGAGGAGACGCAGTGCAGATTTCTAAAGCGACAAGCAGCCAGGGGACCGGAGCAAACCGGCTGCGCCGGAAACGGGACGCCCTTTTGGAAGAGCTGCCCATGCTGGACGCCCCGGCTTTCATGGAGCAGCACACCCGGATCTTGGACGAATTCTTCAGGGAAAAGTTCGAAACCAGCCGAATCGGTCCCCAACTGGGAATCGCTAAAAATCCTTACGTCTTCATAGCCCTGGGTGGATACGGCCGCGGTGAGCAGTGCGTGCGTTCGGATGTGGACCTGTTGTTCCTTTTCAAGAAACACGTTCCGAACGCCGCCGAAAGCCTGATCCAGGAAATCGTCTACCCTCTCTGGGACATCGGCTTGGATGTCGGATATGCCACCCGCTCCCTCAAAGAATGTGTGGCGCTTGCCCGTCAGGATAACGAAATTCTGACCCCCCTCCTGGATGCCCGTTTCATTTGCGGCGTTTCACTGCTCTATTCGGACCTTGTGGAACAACTTCACCGGAAAATCCTGGGCCGGCGGTCGGTTAAAATCATCGACTGGTTGATCGAAACCAACCGGCGGAGGCACGTCACCTTCGGGGATTCCACCTATCGCCTGGAGCCGAACCTCAAAGAAGGCCATGGCGGGCTGCGGGACTACCACACGATGCTGTGGCTGGCGCGCATCAAGTATCAGCTCAAGCAGCCCCGCGATCTGGAATACCTCGGCCAACTCTCGCATGACGAATACCAGAACCTGACCCGGGCCCTCACGTTCATCTGGAACGTGCGCAACCGCCTGCATCTGTTGTGCGGACGAAAATACGACCAGCTGCACTTTGAAAACCAGATCATTCTGGCCGACGCCTTGGGTTTCACGAAAACCAATGGACAAGAGCCGGTTGAAGTTTTTCTGGGGGTTCTACACGGCCAGATGGAATTGATCAAGCAGCAACATCTGATGTTTCTCTACGAACTCGGCTACACGACCAAGGGCCGCTATAGAAAACAACCGGTCAAGTTAACCGCCGTAAAGGGTCTGACGGTGGAGCGGGATTCGCTCAGGTTCAGCTCCCCTGAGGACGTGCTGAATTCTCCGACGCTATTGATCAATATATTCGAGGAAAGCCTGCGCCTGAAGCTGCCGTTGAGCGCGGAAGCCACCCGAATCGTCAAAGAGTTCGCCTACCTGGCCGATGACGGGTTCATCAACGCGCCCGAAACGGTTCAGGCCTTCGAACGCATTCTGCTTTCACCTTCACGCGTGTTCAGTGTTCTCAGAGAGATGCTCAACACCGGTTTTCTAGTGAAGTTGATTCCAGAGTTCCGCGGCGTGGTCAACCGGATTCAGTACGATGAATACCACGTATACCCGGTTGACAAACACCTGTTGCGAACCGTGCAGACCATCAAAAACTTCGGCAACAGCGGTGACCCCAACGTCAATCCTCTCTACGGCGAAATCTACCGGAATCTGAAGCACCGCAAACTGTTGCTCTGGGCAGCCCTTCTGCATGACATCGGCAAGGGGGTCGATAGCGACGATCACTCGGTCAGCGGCGCCGAAATGGTCCGCCGGGTCGTGACGGCCAAGGGTTTTTCCGCGCAAGACACCGAAACCGTTGACTTCTTAGTTCAAAAACATCTGTATCTGGTCAAGGCTGCGACCCGCAGAGACATCCACGACGAGGAAACCGCCATCACCTGTGCCCGCGAGATCGAAGACATCGAACGCCTGAAAATGCTCTATCTTTTAACGGTCGCCGATTGCATGTCCACTGGCCCCAATGCCTGGAACGAATGGACCGCCACCTTGCTGCGGGATCTCTTTCTCAAAGTGCTCAACATTTTGGAAAAAGGGGAACTGGCAACGCGCGAGGTCGTTCGGGGAACCGAAATCAAAAAAGAGCGGGTGCTGGTGGCCCTCAAAACAGATGCCGAACGCCGGGAGGTGGACAACCTCTTCAGCGCTCTCTCACCGCGTTACCTTCTATATGCGACCCCCGATCAGATCCTGCAGGACATCAGCTGTTACCAGCGGCTCGGTGATCGCGAGTTCATGTGGAATGTCACCCGCACGGCGGATTCGAAAAGCCGGACGGTAAAAATTTGCGCCAAGGACCGGCCGGGCCTTTTCTCTAAAATTGCCGGGGTATTCACGTTGAACAGCATCGACATTATCGACGCCCAGATTTTTACCTGGCGCAACAAGATCGCCGTCGACATCTTCGAGGTCAAGCCGCCGCCGGACCAGTTGTTCGAAGAGGAACGCTGGCTCCGGACGGAAGAGGATCTTGAAAATGCGCTGGCCGGCAAGCTGGATCTGATGGTGGCGCTGCATAAGAAAATTTCAGGCTATCGACGCAGGCATTCTCCGCTCATCAACCGACCCAACCGCGTCGAGGTCGACAACCACAGCTCGAGCTTTTTCACGATCATCGAAGTGTTCACCTATGACTATCCCGGCCTGTTATTCAACATCACCGATGCCCTCTTCGCCTGCCGCCTGGATATCTGGGTTGCAAAAATCGCCACCAAAGTCGACCAGGTGGTCGATGTTTTTTACGTTCGAGACTTCGACGGCCAAAAAGTGGATCTGCCGGAGCAGGTCGAAGCAATTAAGGCGAGCGTCTCAGAACGACTGATGATGAAAAAGAACGCGGGTTGAACCGTCAACGCATGAACCGTCGGCATCAGACACCTTGAGCGCCGTTGACATTAATAAAAAAGGAGGAGCTTGCAAAAAATGAGATTAAAACCCTGGATGATCACCGCCCCGATGTTGTTTGCACCCCTTTCCCTTGCCCGCGCCGCCGACACACTCAACACGGGCGACACGGCTTGGATGATGATATCGACCGCCCTGGTGATGATGATGACACCGGCCGGCTTGGCGCTTTTCTACGGTGGAATGTCCCGTTACAAGAACCTTCTCAACACCATCGCCATGACGATGGTCGCCTATTGCCTGGGAAGCGTGATATGGGTCCTGTGGGGCTATAGCATCGCCTTCGGCCCGGACCATGGCGGCCTCGTCGGCGGGTTGACGCATGTGTTCATGAAGGGTATCGACATCAACAATCTGCGGGGTACGATACCGACTTATGTGTTTGTGCTTTTTCAGATGACTTTTGCCTGTATCACCGTGGCTTTGGTTCTCGGCTCGATCGTCGACCGGATGAAATTTTCTTCCTGGATCGTTTTTACAGTTCTTTGGATTACGCTGATCTACTGCCCCATCGCCCATTGGGTCTGGGGCGGCGGCTGGATGGGGAGCATGGGCGCCCTTGACTTCGCCGGCGGAACGGTGGTCCATATCAATGCGGGGGTCGCCGGATTGGTTCTGGCGTTGGTGCTCGGCAAAAGGATCGGGTACGGTAAGGAGGCCATGTTTCCCTCCAGCATCACCCTTACCGCGCTGGGAGCCGCGCTGTTGTGGTTCGGTTGGTTTGGCTTCAATGCCGGCAGTCAATTGGCGGCGGACGGTATCGCCGCCTCGGCCTTCCTGGTGACCAATACCTCGGCGGCGATCGGGGCCTTGGCGTGGATGTTTGCCGAATGGACGGTGAGTAAAAAACCGACCGTACTGGGTCTGGCCTCCGGCATCGTCGCCGGACTGGTGGCGATAACACCGGCGGCGGGCTTCGTCAACCTGTCGGCCGCACTGGTCATCGGCGCCGGAGCGGGCCTGCTGGGCTATGTCGGTGTCGCCATGCTGAAACACAGAATCGGTTACGACGATTCGCTCGATGCGTTCGGCGTCCATGGCGTGTGTGGTATCTGGGGTGCGTTGGCCACGGGACTATTTGCCGATCCTGCCGTCAATGAGGCCGGACGTGGTCTTTTTTATGGAAATCCCGGACAACTTTGGATACAGATCGTCTCAGTAGTTGCCACGGCGATCTTTACGGCTATCGGGACAACCCTGCTCATTTATATTACCCGATTCATCACCGGCGGATTGAGAGTGGAAAGAGAGAGCGAAATCGAAGGACTCGACAGTGCCCTGCACGGTGAAAGAGGATTTGAAATTATATAGCCGACACGCTACGACCCCAAGAATGGGTGTGTCGATCACATCGAACAGGAGGTTAAAAGATGAAGAAAATAGAGGCCATCATCAAACCCTTCAAACTGGATGACGTCAAGGAAGCATTGAACGAAATCGGTATTCAGGGCATGACGATCAGCGAGGTAAAAGGCTACGGCCGGCAGAAAGGCCACAAGGAAATCTACCGCGGCGCCGAATACATCGTTGATTTCATTCCCAAGGTCAAGATCGAAATTGTCGTTGAATCCGAACGCGCGGAAAAGGTCGTCGAAAAAATTCGCGAGGCGGCCAGCACCGGCAAAATCGGTGACGGCAAGATTTTTTTGTCCCCGATCGAAGAAGCAATCCGCGTCAGAACCGGCGAAACCGGCAAAGACGCCATTTGAGTTTTTCAATTAACCGCACAGTTAAATAAGGAGGAGACCGTATGACACCCAAGGACGTAATGGCGTTAGCAAAAGAAAAAGGCGCGAAGATGCTGGATCTGCGCTTCATGGACTTTCCAGGCCTGTGGCAGCACTTTTCGGTCCCCATCAGCGAGCTGTCGGAATCGTGTTTCGAAGACGGCTTCGGTTTCGACGGATCCAGTATCCGGGGGTGGCAACCGATCAACGCCAGTGACATGCTGGTTATCCCAGACCCGGTGACCGCCAAGATCGACCCCTTTTTCGCCGAAACGACACTGGTGCTCATCTGCAATATCGTCGATCCGGTCACCCGGGAATCCTATACCCGCGATCCGCGCTATATCGCGCAAAAGGCCGAGGCCTATCTGAAGAGCACCGGAATCGGCGATACGGCATTCATCGGACCCGAAGCCGAGTTCTTCATTTTCGACAACATCCGTTTTGAATCCGCCGCCAACCGCGCCTTTTATGAAATCGATTCCGTCGAGGGCATCTGGAACTCGGGCCGCGACGAGTGTCCGAATCTCGGCTACAAGCCCCGCCACAAAGAAGGCTATTTTCCGGTGCCGCCCATGGACAAATTTCAGGACCTGCGCACCGAGATGGTCCTCACCCTCCAGAACCTGGGAATCGAGATCGAAGCCCAGCATCATGAAGTGGCCACCGCCGGGCAGTCGGAAATCGACATGCGCTTCAAGCCGCTGGTACAGATGGCCGATCAGCTGAAGTGGTTTAAATACGTTTTGAAGAACGTCGCCTATCGTCACGGTCACACGGTCACTTTCATGCCGAAGCCGCTCTATGGGGACAACGGTACCGGCATGCACACCCACCTGAGCATCTGGAAGGAGGGTCAGACCACCTTCGCGGGCGACAAGTATGCCGGCGTCTCCCAGGAAGCGCTCTATGCCATCGGCGGCATCCTGAAGCACTGCAAGGCGCTATGCGCCTTCACCAACCCGACTACCAACTCATACAAGCGGCTGGTTCCCGGTTTCGAGGCGCCGGTCAACCTGGCTTACTCCAGCCGCAACCGCAGCGCTGCGATTCGCATCCCGATGTACTCCGCATCTCCCAAAGCCAAGCGGATCGAATTCAGAACCCCCGACCCTTCGTGCAACGGTTATTTGGCGTTTTCGGCCATCCTGATGGCGGCCATTGACGGCATTCAAAACAGGATCGATCCTGGCGATCCGCTCGACAAGAACATTTACAACCTGCCACCCGAAGAGCTGGCCAAGGTGGAATCGGCACCGGGTTCACTCGAAGAGGCGATCGAGGCGCTGAAGGCCGACTCTGAATTTCTGCTCAAGGGCGAGGTGTTTACGCAGGACGCTATCGACATGTGGATCGAGTACAAAATCGAAAATGAAATCAATCCGGTCAAACTGCGACCGCATCCCCACGAGTTCTTCCTCTACTTCGACATCTAAATTATCGCTCCTGCAAACGCGGCATGCGCCCGGATTTGCCCGCGGGCGTATGCCGCGTTTGTTTACCGCCGCCACATCGGCCTTTATTCAAGTGGGCGAAGGCCTTTGCAAGGGCCTTCTGCATGCCCTCCGGTCATAGAAGGCGCAGGCACTATTTTCTCTAGCGATAATGACGAAAGTCGATACCGTATCTCTTCGCCTTGTAGGCAAACTTGCGCACTGTCGACTGGAGGATTTCGGCCGCCTGAGTGATGTTGCCACGGGTGTTCTTCAGGGCATCGATGATCATTTCCCGTTCGAGATTGGCGACGGCCTCATCGAGGGAAAGGGTCGGCAGGGTGTCGGATTCGACACCGGTTTGAAGGGTCGGCGGCAGGTGGTAACTATGAATGACGCCTTCCTCGCAGAGCAGCACAGCCCGCTCGATGCAGTTCTCCAGTTCTCGGACGTTTCCGGGCCAGTGATAGTTCATGAGCATGTCAATGGCGGGTGTGGAAAAGCGGCGGATGTCCTTACCATTTTCCTGGGCGTATTTTTCGAGAAAATGATCGGCCAGCAGCAGAATATCGGTCTTGCGCTCTCTTAAGGGAGGCATGTAAATCGGAAACACGTTGAGCCGATAATACAGATCGCCGCGAAAAGACCCGTCCTCGACGGCCTCTTCCAGATTCTTATTGGTGGCCGCGATGACCCGCACGTCGGTCTTGGTGGTCTTGTGTCCGCCGACCCGTTCGAATTCCTTCTCCTGCAGGACCCGCAGCAGGCTCGCCTGGACATCCAGACCGATGGCGCCGATTTCATCCAAAAAAATCGTCCCCTTGTTGGCCAGTTCGAACTTGCCTTGTTTTTGTTTGATGGCGCCGGTAAAAGCACCCATTTCATGGCCGAACAACTCGCTCTCGATCAGGTTGGCCGGCAGGGCCGCACAGTTGACCTTGACAAAGGCATTTTTGGCACGGTGACTGTTGTAATGAATCTAATTGGCGACCAACTCCTTTCCCGTGCCGCTTTCGCCGCGGATGAGAACCGTGGCGTTGCTTTTCGACACCTGGAAGATCATCTGGAAAACCTCCCGCATCTTGTTGCTGTTGCCGATGATGTTGGTAATACGGTACTTGTTTTCCAACTCCTTCCTGAGCCTACGGTTCTCATCCCGCAGCTGATCTTTTTCGCGCTGAATGGTTTCCAGGTTGATCACGTGCTGGGCCACCATAGTGGCGACCACGGAAAGCAGTTTTTTACCTTCGGCCAAGTTGTAACCTTCATCATAGAGGCGATCGACGCTCAAGGCCCCCACCACCTGGTTGCCTTTCTTGATCGGTGTGCAGAAAAATGACAGCTCACGAGACTCTCTGGATCTGCGCGAGGCCGTACGATCGAGAAAATGGGGTTCCTGGCTTATTTTAGGGATGGCGACCGTTTTTCCGGACTGAATGACGCGGCCGGTGACCCCTTCGCCGAGCTGATATTTAACCCGCGATACCGCACTCTTGGATATGCCGTGGGCGACCTCGATATGGATTTCGTTGCGCAGTGGATCGAGGATCGTGATCGTGCCGCGCTCCATTTTCAGCGACGTGGACAGGATGTCTAACACCTTGTATAAGGATTTTTTGAGATCCAGATGCTCGTTGAGGGCCGTGCTGATTTCATAGAGCAGAGTTGTCTGTTCGAATCGTCTGATATCATCCATAACAGGGGCCGGCTTTCAAAAAAAATAATGAATTTCTAATTTGGTTTGGGCCTGACAAGTTAATACATATTTGTCATTTTTTAAACCCTTCTGAAAAAAATTAACCCCGACAGACAACCGCAACGGCCTTTAAGAATGGCGGCCTATTTTAGTGCCTTTCTTGCAAACGCCGCGACCCTGCGGATACCAATCGAATGGCCGCGTCGTTTTTGCTTTTACCGGCCAGCTGTGGTACGAATCGGCCGTGCTTATGGTTGCGAATCACCCCGGACTGCATCCAACGGCCGGTGACTCGCGCAAAGCCGATTGCTTTTATGCCCGCAACGAAGGATCACGGGAGCATGGAATCGATTTTGATCGTCAACGCCCTGATCGCCAACGATGGCGAAGTTCGCTGCGGCGATGTCTTCATCGCCAACGGCCGAATCGAGCAAGTGGGGCCGGATCTGGCATCGCGGCGGGCCGCCACGGTCATCGATGCCGCCGGCCGCCTCCTGCTGCCCGGAATGATTGACGATCAGGTTCATTTCCGTGAGCCGGGCCTTACCCACAAGGGCGATATCTTCAGCGAATCAAGAGCGGCTGTCGCCGGCGGCATCACCGGCTTCATGGACATGCCGAACACGATTCCGCCGACCACAACGCGGCAGCTGCTCAGCGAGAAATTCGCACGGGCCGCCGGTCGGTCCTTTGCCAACTACGCGTTCTATCTGGGCGGGGCTAACGACAATCTGGAGGAAATAAAAGCCCTCGATCCTTGTGAGGCCTGTGGTATAAAAATCTTCATGGGCGCTTCAACCGGTAACCTGCTGGTGGACGACCCCGAAGCCCTGCGCGGCATTTTTTCCCAGGCACCAACGGTGGTCGCCACCCACTGTGAAGATACCCCGACCATCCGGGCCAACGAAGAGCGCTTACGGTCCCGCTACGGCGAGGCGGTGCCCATGAGCGCGCATCCCGAAATTCGCAGCGCCGAGGCCTGCTGGCGCTCATCTTCCCTGGCGATCGATTTGGCCCGCGAGTTCGACGCGCAGTTACACCTGCTGCATCTGACCACGGCCAGGGAGATGAACCTGTTGAGTGACGCCCCTTTGGAAGACAAGCGGATCACCGCCGAGGTCTGCGTCCACCACCTCTATTTTGACGATCGACACTATGCGGAGCAAGGGACCCGGATCAAGTGCAACCCCGCCATAAAAACGGCCGCTGATCGCAAGGCGCTCGTCGCCGCGGTCCGCCGCAATCTCATCGACGTAATCGCCACCGATCATGCTCCGCACACACTCACTGAAAAACAGAACCCGTATTTCAAGGCCCCAGCCGGTCTGCCGCTGGTGCAGCACGCTCTGGTCTGTGTGCTGGAACATTATCACGATGGCCTTTTTTCACTGCCGCTGATCGCCGACAAGACCGCGCATGCTCCCGCAAGGGTATTTCGATTGAAGGAGCGGGGGTATATCCGCGAAGGCTACTGGGCCGATCTGACCCTCGTCGACTTGAACCGCCCGCAACACGTCGGTGAGCAGTCGATCTTGTACCGTTGCGGCTGGTCCCCTTTCGACGGACTGAGGTTTCGTTCATCGGTGGCCGCCACCATCGTTTCCGGACACCTGGCATTCTATAAGGACCATATCGATCCTTTGGCCGCCGGGACACGCCTGGAGATCGACCGCTGACCGCCCTTGTGGAGTTTAAGCCGAATGGCGAACGTGATCGAAGTTCGAGACCTGCTGAAGCAATTTAACGGACTTGCAGCTGTCGACGGCATCTCGTTCGAGGTGGCGAAAGGCGAATTTTTCGGTCTGCTGGGCCCCAATGGCGCCGGTAAAACCACAACGATCCGGATGCTCTATGGCTTCGCGCCGCCGACCGGCGGCAGCCTGAAGGTGTTCGGACTCGATATGAAAAGCCACTGGCGCCCCATCAAATGCCGTATCGGCGTCTGCCATCAGGAGAACACCCTCGACCCGGACCTCACGGTCGAACAGAACCTGCACGTCTATGCCCGCTATTTTTCGATTCCCAAAAAGGAAGCCGTCCGACACACCCATGAACTGCTCGACTTCTTCGCCCTGTCCCACAAAAAAAACGCCAAAGTCATGGAGTTGTCGGGCGGAATGGCACGCCGGCTGATCCTGGCCCGGGCACTGATCAACAAACCCGACCTGCTGATCCTTGACGAGCCGACCACCGGGCTCGATCCTCAATCGCGCCACCTGATGTGGGACAAGTTGACGGCCTTACGGGCCACCGGACTGACGATTCTCATGACCACCCATTACATGGAGGAGGCCTCGCGGCTCTGCGATCGTCTGGTCATCATCGATCACGGCCGTATTCTGGTCGACGGCGGCCCGGCGGAGTTGATCGCCCGTCATGCCGGCAGCAGTGTGGTCGAAATCGAGGGCCCCGACCAAGGGTTGCGGGATTATGTGAAGGAGAACCGCATTGAACACGACGACCTGGGACATCGCCTGATCGTGTACATACCGGAGGGGGTGGAACTGCACACCACGATTCGCGATCGTTTTTGCACTGACAAATGCATTTTCAGAAACAGTACCCTTGAGGACGTGTTTCTGCACATGACGGGAAGGGAACTCAGGGAATGATCGACTGGTCGGTCTATTCGTGGCGTTTTTTACGGGTATGGGAACGCAATCTGGTGGTCTACCAGAAAATCTGGAAGGTCAGCTTCATCACGCCGCTGCTCGAACCGCTGTTTTACATTCTGGCCTTCGGTCTGGGCTTCAGCGGCCTGATCGGCACCGTGCGCTATGGCGGTCTTGCCCTGTCCTACACGGCTTTCATTGCGCCGGCGCTGATCGCAACCGCCGTGATGTGGAACGCGTTTTTCGAAACCACCTATGGATCTTTCGTGCGCATGTACTACCAGAAAACCTTCGACGGCATGCTGGCCGCGCCGATTTCTTTGGAGGAGATCATCATCGCCGAAATATTCTGGAGCGCGACCAAGGCGGTGGCGGCGGCGGCTGTCATGCTGCTGGTACTGGGTGGTTTGGGGTATGTCCGTTTTCCGCTCGGCCTGCTGTTGATTCCCTTGGCTCTGATAGGGGGCCTGGCCTTCGGTGCCGTCGGCATGTTTTTTACCGGAATCGTCCCCACGATCGACATGTTCAATCTGCCGATTTTTTTATTCGTCACCCCGATGTTTCTTTTCAGCGGGACTTTTTTCCCGGTATCCAACTTGCCTTTGTGGGTCCAGCCGGCAGCGCTGGCCTTTCCTCTCTATCACCTCACCGAACTGGCACGCTGGATCAGCCTCGGCGCCCGGGAGACACCGCCGGCACTGAGCATGCTTTACCTGTTGTTCTTCTTCCTGATTTTTGCCATTCTGGCCCTAAGAGCCATGCGCCGGCGGTTGATCAAGTGAGGTTGATGGCTACGCTTCTTTATTATCGGTGCCTGAAGACCTTCATCCCTTCCTTGACGTCCTGCACCGTGTATCCGAGTGCCAGAATTTCCTCCCGCAGCCGATCGGAATCCTTCCAGTTCTTTTCGGTCCGAGCCTTTTGGCGCGCCGCCACCAGTTTTAAAACCTCGGCCGGCAGACACTCATCTTGACCCACCTGGTCGAGGTCCAATCCCATCACCCGGTCGAAATCCAGCACCGTGGCCAATCGGCCGCCTTCGTGGAGATCCGCTTTCAACGTTTCCTGAACGACGGCCATGGCCCGCGGCATGTTCAAATCATCGTTGACGGCCTCGAGAAAGCGGGTCCTGAAATCCGGATGAACCTTCCCCTCACTCTTCTGCAGGCCCATCAAGCTGCGGACCTGGTTCTGAAGGTGGACCAGTCCATTGCGCGCCGCTTCCAGCGATTCGTCGCTGAATTCCATCGGCTTGCGGTAATGGGTGAGAAATGCGGCAAAACGGTAGACCAACGGGCTGATCCCGTTTTGGGTGAAGGTGGCCTCGAGCGTCAGGAAATTATCGGAACTCTTGGCCATTTTCTTGCCGCCGGCGATGTTCAGAAAAGCCCCGTGCATCCAAAAATTGAAAAATTTTTTGCCGGTGGCCGCCTCGGACTGGGCAATTTCGTTGGTGTGATGCACGTCGATGTGATCGGTCCCGCCGCAGTGGATGTCGAGATGGCCATCCAAAAACTTCATGCTCATGACCGAACACTCGATATGCCAACCCGGAAAACCCTTGCCCCAGGGAGAATCCCATTCCATTTGGCGTTTGATGTCTTGGGGTGAAAACTTCCACAGAGCAAAATCAGTGGGGTTGCGCTTAGCGGGATTCTTTTCCACCCGGGCTCCTTCCTGGAGCGCATCGAGTTTCTGGTAGGACAATTTGGCGTAATTATCGACACGGGAAGTGTCGAAGTAGATACCGTCTCCGGTCCGGTAAGTGTATCCTTTTTCTTCAAGCAACCGTATCATGGCAATCTGATCAGGGATCGTATCGGTGGCCCGGCACCAAACGTCCGGCGGCAGGATGTTCAGCTGGCCAATGTCTTTCTGAAACGCCCGGGTATAGAATTCGGCGATATCCCAGGCGGTTTTACCCTCACGGGCGGCACCTTTTTCCATTTTGTCTTCGCCCATGTCCCGGTCGCCGGTCAGGTGGCCGACATCGGTGATGTTCATCACGTGCTTGACACGAAAATCGTTGTAGAGCAACACGCGCTTGAGAATATCCTCGAAGATATAAGTTCTCAGGTTGCCGATGTGGGCGTAGTTGTACACCGTCGGCCCGCAAGTGTAGAGACCGACATAATCTTCGTGCAGCGGTCGAAATGGCTCTTTGCTGCGGGACAGTGTGTTATAGAACATCAGCGTCGTCATGATTCAGAATCAATTTCCCGAGGTACATAAGAATAAACGATTCAACGGTTGTTTGCGATCATCCTCTGCCGGCGGTACAGATAAACCAGCAGAAGCCCGCCGCTGCCGATCATCGACAGGCACAGCACCTGCCCCATCGAAAGCGAAAGAAGTACAAAACCCAAGTGGGTATCGGGCTGGCGGAAATATTCAATGAAAAATCGAACCGTTCCGTACCCGATCAGGTAGAGTGGCAGCATAGCCCCCGGTACACGAAGTCTTCGCCTCACACTCCACAAAACCACGAAAAGAAAAACACCCTCGAACAGGGCTTCGTAGAGTTGCGACGGGTGTCTCAGTTGGCTACCGGGCGCCAGGGGAAACATCATTCCAATAGGAGCGGAAGTCACCCGGCCATAGAGCTCACCGTTGATGAAATTGCCGATTCGGCCGAAGGTATATCCCAGCGGGATGGCGGGGATGAAAAGATCGGCCATCTCGAGCAGATTGAGGCCGTGTTTACGACAGTAGAGCCAAGCGAACAGGATGACGCAGACAAGTCCGCCATGAAACGACATGCCGGTAATACCGGTGAACTTGAATCCGTTCGCAAGGTCGAAGGGCAGAATAATTTCCAGCGGGTGTTTAAGGTAATAGGCCAGGTTGTAAAAGAGCACGTAGCCAAGACGACCGCCGATGATAACCCCCAACATCATGTAGGTGATCAGCGCCTGAACCTGTTCGCCGCTCACCAGGAACCGCTTTTCGTATTTAAGCCGGTAGACAACCAGCAGGTAGGTCGCGGAAAAAGCGACCACGTACATCAGCCCGTAGTATTGCAGCTTGAAACCGCCGAAGTCGAAGACCACCGGATCCAAATGTTGGGGAATATGTTGCCACCAGTGCCAGAAGTCTTTCATCGCCTGGGCATCCGCGCGAATCGGCTAACGGGCGCTGTCCTTGAAAAGAGAGTCATAACCGCGGGCAAATGCTTGTAAAAGAGCGTATCGGCATAGGTTAGTGATGGATTGCGGTGTTTTTCGTCCGTTTGCCGTCGTGCATCGCTTCGCACCTCCAGTTTCCCTTTCGGATCAAGCGGGTTTTTCTTCCAGCGCCTTGGTGTATTGACCGTAGCGCGCTGCGCCGTTGCAACTGGCCCGGTGGTAAAACACTTTCTGGGCCTCAGCGACGGCATCCGCCCGCCCCCGCCATGCTTTGAGGGTATGCTCCTGCAAGGCCCGGCCGTAAGAAAAGCTGAGTTCCCAGGGATGTCTCCCGAGTGCGTTCATCGCATTCAGGTGCTCGGTGGCCAATTCGGAACTCTGACCACCCGAGAGGAAAACGATTCCGGGCAGGGCCGCCGGCACGACCTGTCGGAAGGTAACCACCGTTCTTTCGGCCACTTCCGCAACCGTGGCCTGGTTCGGACTCTCGGATCCCGAAAGAACCATGTTCGGCTTGAGTAGCATACCTTCCAAAAGGACGCAATGTTCAAAGAGGGCCATAAAAACGCTTTTGAGGGTGGCGGCCGTCACATCCTGACATCGCTGTATATCGTGAGGGCCATCCATGAGGACTTCGGGTTCAACGATCGGCACCAGTTCGGCCTCCTGGCACAGCGCGGCGTAGCGCGCCAGTGCGTGGGCATTGGCATCGATACACAACCGACTCGGTATGTCCTTGCCGATGGTGATCACTGCCCGCCATTTAGCAAACCTTGCACCGAGTTCCCGGTAAGCGGCCAAACGCTCACGCAGACCGTCCAGGCCTTCGGTGATTTTTTCACCACTGAATCCGGCCAGGGGCTTGGCGCCTTGGTCGACCTTGATCCCGGGTAGAATCCCCCGGTCGCTCAACAGCTGCGGAAAGGCAGTGCCGTCCAGGGATTTCTGCCGCAGGGTTTCCTCGAATAAGATCACGCCACTGATGTGCTTGCCGGCATTCGGTGTCGTGAAGAGCAAATCCCGATAAGCGCGACGATTTTCTTCGGTCGATTCAACTGCGATGGCGTCGAAACGCTTTTTGATTGTCGGCAGGCTCTCGTCGGCCGCAAGGATGCCCTTGCCGTCCGCCACAAGCTGCCGTGCCACAGGTTCGAGCTTTGCACGATTCATAAGTCTGCCCCCTTTCGGTTTTGCGGTTGAAAGCGGCCGGTAGCCCGCTAAGCTGAGATAATAATTCTGATTAACCGGATTTCAAGACCTCCTGTCGATTTACAAAATTCGTCCGCCATGCTAAACAGGCCCCATTGATCCTGGCGCCGCCAGCGGACAACCGCCGAGCGTGTCGCAGGGATTGGATGAACATACAATCGAGGCCTTCGGGCTGAGTGAAAGGAGCCGAATGATGAGTGTCGAACGGGAATCCATTGATTTCGATGTGGTGTTCGTCGGCGGTGGGCCCGCCAGTCTGGCAGCTGCCGTCCGCTTGATGCAGCTGGCGCAGGAAAAAAACATGACCATCGAAGTCGCCTTGATCGAAAAGGGTGCCGACATCGGTGCCCACGCGGTCAGCGGGGCCATTCTCAATCCAAGGGCACTGCGCGAACTCATGCCGGACCACATCGAAAGAGGGTGTCCCATTGAGGCCGTCGTTCAGGGCGATGCATTCTATTACCTGACCCGAAACCGCGCCTTCCGGGCCAGCCTGGTGCCCCGCTATCTCCACAACAAGGGATTCTACATCATCAGTTCGTCGAAATTTTGCCGTTGGCTGGGCGGGATCGCCGAGGAGATGGGCGTCAATCTTTTCCCGGGATTTGCCGGCAAAGAGGTTCTGTATGACCAAACCGGCCAAACTGTAACCGGTGTTCGCACCGGCGACAAGGGCCTTGGCAAAGATGGCGAGCACAAAGTCAACTTCGAACCCGGAATCGACCTCAGGGCCAAGGTAACGGTTTTCGGGGAGGGGGCCCGGGGCAACCTCTACAAGCAAATCGAAGCCAAACTGAACCTCGCCGCCGGCAAGATGCCCCAGGTATACGAAACCGGTGTCAAAGAGGTGATTCAACTGCCGGACAACAATTATTTTACAACCGGCAAGGGCAACGACATCCACTTTCTCGGCTACCCGCTTGGCTTGAACACACCCGGTGGCGGCTTTATTTACGAAATGAAAGGCAAAAAGATCGCCATCGGCTACCTCACCGGTCTGGGGTACGAAGACGCGTTGATCGATCCCTACGATATGTTCATCCGGTTTAAACGCCACCCGTTTGTGTCCGATATCATCCGGGGCGGCAAGGTCATCGAGCAGGGCGCCCGGACGGTTTCCACGGGTGGTTATTTCAGCATCCCCAAGCTGTCGACCAGCGGTGCCGTCTTTGTGGGCGGCAGTGCCGCCATGCACAACTCGCCGGCTCTAAAGGGTTTCCACGTCTCCATGAAATCCGGCATGCTGGCCGCCGAAGCCATCTTTGCGGCCTTGGCGCGAAACAGCTTTACCGAAGCATCCCTGAGCGCCTACACGACTCTGTTCGAAAGCAGCTGGCTGAAAGAAGAAATCTACGCGGGCCGAAATTTCGCCCAGGCCCTTGCCAAAAAGGGGGTAGTCAAATACATTCACCTCGGGGTTCAATACGTGACCAAGGGTCGCGGATTGATCGAACGGATGCCCCTTCAGGAAGACTGTACAACCCTCGAACCCACGAAAGCCGACCACACCGCAGGTGGCACGGGTTTGGACAAATCCGCCTTTGACGGTGGTTTGTATGTCGACAAGCTGACCGGCGTGTATCTCTCAAAAACCAAACACCGCGAGGATCAACCGTCGCATTTGATAGTGCACGACACCCATTTGTGTGTCACCCGGTGCTTCGACACCTATCGCAGCCCCTGCACGCGCTTTTGCCCCGGCAATGTTTACGAAATCGATACCGATGCAGAAACGGGAAAAAGACGGCTTAAACTCAACCCGTCCAACTGTTTCCACTGTAAGACCTGCGACATCAAGGACCCTTATCGCAACATCACGTGGACCTGCCCCGAAGGCGGCGAAGGACCAGGATACACAGTGGTATAGATGAAGCCCCGGCCCCTTGGTAAAAATTGACGTTTACATGCGGACCATCACCGTGGAAGATCGCCCGATGCCGTCGAACTTCATCTACCTCCGGCGGCAAACCCACTAAAGCCTTCCCTTGCGCAGAATCGCCACCAGCAGCCAGATACCCATCAGAGCGGCGGCGGAGAAACCGATGATGCCGATCAAGGATATGCCGTAAAAAAAAGGGGGGGTCTCGGATATCACGATCAATGCCGATCCGATGATCAAGGCGGCGATGATGATCGAAAAGGAGAGGCGGTTGCTGATTTGGTCGTGGGTGGAAAGGGTGCGCTCCAATCCCCGGTTTTCTATTCTCAGGCTGAGCTGCTGCCGGCGAGCCAGGCGCGCGACGTCGAGCAAGTCTTGAGGGAACTGCCGGGTGAACTTCATCAGATCGGCGGTCAGCTGGAACACGTCGGCCGACAGACGCTGCGGTGAGTATCGCTCCAGGAGCAGGCTCCTGATGAAAGGAGCGGCCTTGCCGAAGATGTCGAATTCCGGGTCGAGCATGCGTGCCACGCCCTCTACGGTGGTCAGGGACTTCATCATCAGGAAGATGTTGGGAGGAATCCGGAGCCGGTGACGCGATGCCAAGTCCAGCAGATGATGGAGCAGTTTGCCGATACGAACCTCTTTCAGGGGCTTGAAAAGATGATGGGCCATGAAATCGGTCACGTCGATCTCGAAGGCGCGGATGTCCGGCTCTTCTTCCCAGAGGGTCAGTTGCAGCAGGACCTTGGCCACTTTCGATGCGTCCTTTTTGACGATCCCGTCTAACAGATCGCCAAAGGTTTCGCGGGTTCGCCGGTCGACGGAACCCACCATCCCGAAATCGATCAGACAGATGACGTTGTCCGGCAAAACGAAGATATTGCCGGGGTGGGGATCGGCCTGGAAGAAGCCGTGTTCGAATATCATGCGCAGCAGAATGTCGGCCCCACGCGATGTGATCAGCTTGCGATCGAGTCCGGAGGAATCGAGTTGCTCGATATTCGAAACCTTGATGCCCTTGACGCACTCGGTGGTAAGGACCCGCACCGTCGACAGCTCTCGAAAGACGGCCGGAATCAGAGTTGAGGGGTCGTTGCTGAAGTTGAGCGCCGCTCGTTCCATATTGGCGGCTTCAAGAAGGTAATCGAGTTCTTTTTCCAGTGTGCGGGCAAATTCTTCGACAATTTTTATCGGGCGGTGGAAGGCCAACTCCTCGATGTGGTGTTCCATCAGGGTTGCCAGATGAAGCATGATCTCGAGGTCGACCTCGATGACTTTCTGGATACCGGGCCGCTGCACCTTGAGCGCCACCTCTTGACCGTTTTGCAGCCGGGCGCGGTGCACCTGGCCGATGGAGGCCGATGCCAGCGGTATGTCGTCGAATTGGGAAAACAGAATATCGATGCCCACCTCCAGCTCGGTTTCGATGATCTTGCGGGCGGCGGCGGCGGGAAACGGCGGCACCTTGTCCTGGAGCCTGGAGAGTTCCTGCAGAAAGTCGACCGGGATAAGGTCCGGACGGGTGGACAGTATCTGCCCGAGTTTGATGTATGTCGGACCGAGCTCCTCGAGGGCCATCCGCAATCCCTGCGGCCGGGTGAGCTTCTCGACCTTGACCGGCTGTTTTTTGGATATCAGCTGCAATCCGGCCGAAACGTAGTGGTCGAGCTTCAGCAGTTCCAGTAAATCGCCGAAGCCGTATTTGAACAACACAGCCAGAATCTGCCGGTAGCGGTTCAAATTGCGGTACGTCCGGCCGATGACGCCGATTTTGCGGATGCTGAGCATGTCAGGTATTGCCTGCGATTTTCGCGCCCGCAAAGAAGAGGGGGCGATGGCCTGTTAAAGAATTGGTCAGGCGGTCTCGGCGTCTTTATTGATCGCCTTCTTCAACTCCCTGATCTCCTTTTTGATGGCTTTCAGCTCCTCGCCGGTGACGACATCCATCTTTTTCAGGATGTCTTTGACTGATTTTTCCACCCGGTCTTCCAGCTTGCCCTGCACATCTTCATATCTTTTTTGCAGTTCGGTCAGAAATTTCTTGCCGTCCTGCTCGGTCATCTTTCCTTTTTCAGCGATCTCGCGCGCCAGTTCTTCCATCTCATCCTTGGCCAGCAGGGCCATCCCAATCCCGGTCAACAGGGCTTTTTTGACGATATCCAGCATAATTTCCCCCTCTCGCTGAAAGGCGAAGTGCAGCGCCCTAGCGTAAAAAAATGGTTTCTGACTACCTCAGCTTGCCCAGCACGGCACTGGCAATCGTGTTTTTCTGTATCTCTTTCGTGCCTTCGTAAATCTCGGTGATCTTGGCATCCCGATAGAACCGTTCGACTTCATACTCGGTCATGTAACCGTAGCCGCCGAGCAGCTGAATCGCCTCATCAGCCACCTCGACCGCCGTTCGAGCCGCATACATCTTCGCCATGGAAGTAATCTTGGGATCGATACGGCCCTGATCGAAATTCCAGGCCGCCTTGTAAGTCATCAGCCGCGCCAGTTCTATTTTTGTGGCCATATCCGCCAGTTTGTGTTGGGTAACCTGAAACTGGGCGATTTTCTTGCCGAACTGCTCCCGCTTCTTGACATAATCGAGCGCCCGATCGAAGGCGCCTTGGGCGATCCCCAGAGCCTGGGCCGCAACCTGTATCCGGCTTTCGTCGAAAAAATGCAGCACATGGTAGAAGCCCTTGTTTTCCTCGCCGATCAGGTTGGCGACCGGCACCCGAACGTCTTTGAAATTCACTTCGGCCGTGGCCATCATGTGGATGCCCATTTTCTGCCCCACGTCCGCGGTCGACAGTCCATCACGATCAGCCTCAACCAGCATCAGGCTGATCCCGCGATAGGTCGGTCGGACATCTGGATCACTCTGGCACATGACCGAATAAAACCCGGCCAGCCCACCGTTGGTGATGAAGGTCTTGGTCCCGTTGATGACCCATTCGTCACCGTCTCTGACCGCGGTGGTGTTCATGCTGGTGATGTCGGAGCCGCGGTCCGGTTCGGTGAAAGCCCCGGCCGAGAGCATGCGGCCTTCGGCCACGGCGGGCAGATATTTTTGCTTCATTTCGGCGCTGCCCCAGTGCAAAATGATTTCCGAAGCAAAACTCGAAAGGGCAATGGCACTGCCCATGGTCGAATCGCCGCGGCACAATTCCTCGACCACCAGGATGTCCTCGAGGCACCCGAGCCCTTGTCCGGAATAATCTTCAGGGAAATGAACCCCGACCAGACCGAGCTCACAGGCCTTGCGCCAGATTTTTTCGGGAAATTCGTGTTTTCTCTCCAGCTCCAGCACCAGGTCTTTGTCGAACTCACCCCGGGTGAATTCCCTGACCGCTTTCTGGATATCCTTCTGGGTCCTGTTCAGCTCGAAGTCCATTGTGCATCTCCTGTGTCGTTTTAGTGGTGGCGTCCCCGACAGCCGGCGACGGCTCACAACCGGGTTGGGTTCTTGCCGCGACGTTTTTTAAGAATCCGTAATTATTGAGTTTAAAATGATTTTATACAATTAGCATATGATCTGCGTCCTTTGCAAGGCATTTGAGAGGCCTTCTCGGACATGGTTTCTGCTGACCGTGTCCATAGCGGACAACGATCGTGAGAGTCGGGAATCACCCGGTTGTTCCATCCCCGCGACGATGCCCCTTGACTGTTTGATTTAACTGGCCTAAACAATTTTAAAACGGCTGAAATCTGTGCTAATATCAAGATCCAAAGGAGATGAAACCCAATGACGTATACCATTGCTCTGGCCGGTAAAGGCGGAACGGGCAAAACGACTCTGGCCGGTTTGTTGATTAAATATATGGTAAAACACGCCAAGACGCCTATTTTGGCCGTGGACGCCGATTGCAACGCCAATTTGAACGAAGTGCTGGGGTTGAAAATCGCCTGTACCGTCGGAGGCGCCCGCGAAGACATGAAAAAAGGGGTCGTTCCCAGTGGGATGACCAAGGATATCTTCATGGAAATGAGGCTGGAAGAGGCCATCGTCGAAGGCAACGATTTCGACCTGATCGTCATGGGACAGCCGGAGGGTGCCGGGTGCTACTGCGCAGCCAACAGTCTTCTGACCAATTTTCTCGACCGCATCCAGAACAACTATCCCTACGTGGTAATGGACAACGAGGCCGGCATGGAACACATCAGCCGCCTGACCACCAAGAACGTGGATGTGCTCCTGGTGGTTTCCGACACATCCCGTCGCAGCATCCAGGCCGCCGTGCGCATCAACAAGCTGGCCAGTGAACTCAACATCGTCGTCGGCAAGAGCTACGCTGTGATCAACCAGGCTAAGGAACCGCCCTCCGCAACGGTGCTCGATATCTTGCAGGAGAGTGGCCTCGAACTGGCGGGGACGGTTCCGGCCGATGAAGCGATCTATGAATTCGACCTCAACGGCCGCCCCACCATCGAACTACCGGAGGACAACCGTTCGGTTCGGGCCGCATTCCAGATTTTTCAAAAGATCGTCGGGTAAATTCACCCATTGACCTTGGATGGCTTTATGCGAAAAACAGGTTTTCTGTATGACGAAAGATTTCTGCTCCACGAAACCGGCCCTTACCACCCCGAAATACCCGAACGGCTGACCGCCATCTACCACGGTATCAAGGAGAGCGGGCTGCTGCCCAAGCTGTTCTGCATCAGAGCCCAACCGGCACAAAGACGGTGGATTGAGACTGTCCACGACAGCGCTTACATCGACCGCTTCGGTGACGTCTGCTTCTCGGGAAAAAAGATTTTCGAACATCCGGACAATCAGATGTGCAGCAACACCTACGAAACGGCCTTGCTGGCCGTGGGCGGCATTCTTCAAACGATCGACATGCTGATGACGGGTAAGATCGACAATGCCTTTTGCGCCGTGCGTCCGCCCGGCCATCATGCCGAGCGCGACCAGGCCATGGGCTTCTGCTATTTCAACAACGTGGCCATTGCGGCGCGCTACCTGCAGCAAAACTGGCAAATTCAAAAGGTCGGCATCATCGACTTCGACGTCCACCACGGGAACGGCACCCAGCACATCTTCGAGCAGGATCCGAGCGTGTTTTACTACTCCATCCATGAGCATCCCACCTTCGCCTACCCCGGCACCGGCAGAGAATTTGAATTCGGCTCCGGACCCGGTTACGGGTTCACCAAAAACAACCCGGTCCTGCCGGGACAGGGCGACACGGAGTATTCGGCCTTGGTGGAAGAAAACCTCGTCAAGGACTTTGAGCAGTTTCAGCCCGATTTCGTGCTTGTTTCGGCTGGATTCGACGGGCACAAGGACGACGACATGTCGGACATCAACCTGACCACAGAGTGGTATTCTTGGGTCATGAAGCGGATCATGGAAATCGCCGACCGCCACTGCAATGGACGGATCATTTCGGTGCTCGAGGGCGGCTATTGCCTGCGGCGTCTGCCCGAACTGGCTCGCAACCACGTCGCCGCCCTGTTGGACGAATAAATGACCGCGCTGAAACCAATTGATTTTTTTATTTTATTTTCGCAATTCTTGGAATGCGGACACGCTGGAGGTACACAATGTTTGTCAGCCGATCGATGACGCAAAAGGTAATCACCACCGGTCCGGAAACGGATGTTTTCGATGCCTATGAGAAAATGTTGCAAAACCGGATCCGCCACCTGCCGGTGACCGACGCCGACGGCCGGTTGATCGGAATCGTAACCGATCGTGATATCCGCAGCGCCTTGCCGTACAGCCTGATCAAGGACTCGAGCCGCAAAGCGGAAGCGGAAAAAGTCAAAGATCTGAAGGTCATGGATATCATGACGGCCGACCCGAAAACGATCGGACCTCACCACACCCTTCAAGATGCGCTGTTACTGATCCAGGAACTCAGGGTCGGCGCCCTGCCGGTCGTCGACAAGGCGGGCAGACTCAAGGGCATCATCTCCGTCCGTGACCTGCTGCGCGCTTTTATCAATGTGCTGGGATTTGGCGAACCGGGAACCCTTTTATGCGTGCTGGTCGAAGACAAGGTCGGCCAGCTGAAAAAGATCGTCGATGCCATCACCGCGGAAGGCATCTCTTTCGGCAGTGTATTGGTGGCGCGTTACTTTGAAAAGGACAAGCGCGCAGTCTTCCCTTACCTGTTGACCCAGAATGTGGCCCGTATCAAGCGCAAACTCAAAGAAATGGGATATACGCTGGTTGACCCACTGGAGTGGTACCTGGACGAATTGCCGAAATATGACAGGAAGTGATCTTCCGACGGCGATTGTCGCCAAGCCCGATGCGAAGCTTTTCATCTATTACCTGAAGGGCCGCGTGGCCCCCGCGACGGACCTTTCGGTCCCCGGCTTCATCGGTAACTGGGAAGAAGACGGGTATTCCTTTCTCTTCTACACCCGCCCGTGCCGAAAGGAAATCGACGCACTCCTTGCGGCCCAGCCCCAGATGAAACTGATCGAAGCCTATCAAATGACTTACGCCGAGTGGCTCGGCGAGCAGCCGGCAGCCTATTGCGTCGGCCGATTCGATATCGTGCCGATCTGGAACATCGAACGAAAAGAACGCCCCGCCGAAGGAGAGCTTCACCGCCTTGTTTTGGACCCCGGGGTGGTTTTCGGAAGCGGAACGCATGCAACGACACGCGACTGCCTGCGCGCGCTGGAAACGGTTTACGCCGAGGAGCGACCGCAGGCTGTCATCGACCTCGGTACGGGAACCGGGCTTCTGGCCCTTGCCGCGGCATCCCTGGGAAGCCGGTCGACCCTGGCGGTGGACATCAATTTGCTGGCCGCCCGCACCGCCTTGAGAAACTTCCGGATCAATCGCATGGCGGATCGCATCCTGGCGGTGCAGGGCCGGGCAGAAGCGTTTATCGCACTTCCGGCGGATCTTCTGGTGGCCAACATCCACTACGATGTCATGCGCCTGCTGGTGACGTCAGCCGGGTTTCGCCAAAAAAAATGGTTCATTCTATCCGGGTTGATGCGCAGTCAAGCCGGCGCGATTGCCGGAGAGTTGATCCGCACCGGATCCATCATCCGGCAGCAATGGTTCGGCGAGGGCATCTGGCATACCTTTTTGGGAATGAATCCATTGTGAGGGCGCCACCCAAAACAAGAATTTTGCGAAGGCGGTCGGAGCAAAACGATGATCATCAAATGCTGGGGATCCCGCGGATCGATACCCGTTTCCGGGAAAACCTACCTCAAGTACGGCGGAGACACTACCTGCCTCGAAATCCGAACGCTGAGCGGCGATATTATCATCATCGATGCCGGAACGGGCATCCGCCGTCTCGGTAATCAGCTCATCAGAGAAAAACGTCAAAAGTTCCATTTCATCTTCACCCATGCCCACTGGGATCACGTCATGGGATTTCCTTACTTCAAACCGCTCTACTCCAAAGACTCCGAATTTCGTATGCACCGCTGCCCCTTTCACAGCAAGTTCGTGGAAACAATTCTGTCCAAAGTCATGGCGCCGCCTAATTTTCCTCTAAAGTACTCCGATATATCGGCCAGTATGCACTACGAAGATGCATGCCCGGTCGATTTCGAAATCGGATCGGTGAAGGTGGTCCCCATTCCACTCAGCCACCCCAACAGCGGCAGCGGATACAAGTTTATCGAAAATGGCAAGACCTTTGTTTTTCTAACCGACAATGAACTGGGATACATTCACCGCGGTGGCCGTGCGTATAGAGACTATGTAGAATTTTCGGAGTCGGCCGACCTCTTGTTCCACGACGCCGAGTACACCCCGTCCGAGTATGCCACTTTCATCGAGTGGGGCCACTCGGTGTACACCGACGTTCTTCGCTTGGCGATCGAAGCCGGTGTCAAACAGCTCGGCCTGTTCCACCTCAACCAAGACCGCACCGATCGAGCCATGGACAAAATCGTCGCCGATTGCCGCAGGCGGATCGTTGCGGCGGGCCACCATCTGAGGTGTTTCGGGGTGCGGTGCAACGCGAAATTCGAGCTCTGACCCAAGCGCGGGCAAATTGAAGCGATCTCTTCCCGGCCTTCCGATACGGGCTGAAGAAAAACGGCGACCGTGTTCGCCGTGGCCACCGATGCCCGGAATTGGTTAAACGACTGTCACGCGGATCAAAAAGCCATGGATGAGTTGATCAGAAAAGCGGCCGGGGATCTGGCTTCGGCAAAATATGTGATCGCCTTGACCGGGGCAGGCATTTCAGTGGAAAGCGGAATTCCCCCCTTCAGGGGTAAGGGCGGCATCTGGGAAAAAATCGACCCGATGGAATATGCCCATATCGATGCTTTCATGGCCAATCCGGCCAAGGTCTGGGATGTTCTCATCCGCGGCATGAAAGACGTGGTCGATCAAGCGCAGCCAAACGATGCCCACAAGGCCCTTGCGCGCCTGGAAGGACTGGGAATCATCAAGACGATCATCACGCAGAATGTCGATGGACTGCACCAGGCTGCCGGCAGCACCGACGTTATCGAGTTTCACGGCAATTTCGCCTGGCAGGCTTGCCTCGACTGCGGCCGGCGCTGCCCGACCCGCGCCGTCGCGATGGACCGGCTTCCCCCACGGTGCGGCTGCGGCGGTGTCCTACGGCCCGAATGTGTTTTTTTCGGCGAACAGATCCCGCCCCGGCATCTCAACCGCTCCCAGATTCTCGCGATGCAGTGCGATGTCATGTTGGTTATCGGCACCTCGGCAATGGTGCATCCGGCGGCGACCATACCGGTTATCTCCAAGCAGTCGGGCACCCGGGTGATCGAAATCAACACCGAGCCGACCCCGCTGACGCACGGCGTCAGCGATTATTTGATCGCAGGCAAAGCTGGAGAAGTGATGCGCCGTATCGTAGCGGAAGTGGAGCGTCGAATAAGTCAGGGCTGAGGGCGCCGGCTGACGCGCACACCGCGGTCTCGCCGCACGATAGGACTAAAACACCCTGCCACCAACCAAGAAAAAAACCGATGGATCAGCGTGAAGAAAGCTGGGTCAAGATCCTGGCAATCCCCTCCCCGAGCCTGCAGAACAACACGGCCGACGCCGATCGTCTGATCGAGGCACTGAAAAACCATTTGGCAACCCCGCGGCTTGATTTGACAATCGATCTGGAACTGCTGCAGCGGCTCCCTTTTCTGCTGCGACAGGAAGGCTCCCAGGTTTGCTGCACGCTCTTCAAGGACCACGATCATTGGGTTTTGGTCGGCCTGCAATCCCTAAACCGTAAAAATCCACCCGCAGGTCTGGCCGTCGATCTGGGCACGACCCGGGTGGTACTGCGGATGGTGGACCTTCTCAGCGGCACACTGCTGGGCGAATCGACTTTCGACAACCCCCAAATCGACATCGGGCTCGACATCCTCACGCGTATCCATTTCGCCGATCGACCGGGCGGCCTGCAGCACCTGCAGCACCTGATCTGTGAGACACTCAACCGGCAGATCATCGCACTCTGCCCTTCCTGCTCAAGACTGCCGGAAGACATCCTCCTGGTCGCCGTGGCCGGCAACACGGCCATGACGCACTTGCTGCTGGGACTCAGTCCGCACTGGATGATACGCGAGCCTTATATTCCGGTCACCAACCGTCCCGGGCTGATCCGGGCCGCCTCTCTCGGTCTCAAAATTAATCCGCAGGCCAGGGCGTTCATCTTTCCGAATATCGGCAGCTACTTCGGCGGTGATGTGATCGCCGGAATTCTCTACGCGGGTCTCCACCGCGCGGATGAACCGGCCTTGCTGATCGATGTCGGCACCAATGCCGAGGTGGTGCTCGGCAACAGCCAGTGGTTGATCGCCTGTGCGGGTGCCGCCGGTCCGGCTCTGGAAGGCGGGGTTACCCGCATGGGCACCCTGGCCGCTCCCGGCGTCATCGATCGGGTGCGCTTGGATCGCACTGCAAACCGATTCGAGATTCACACCATCGCGGATCAGCCACCGCACGGCATTTGCGGATCGGGACTGGTCGACCTCGCCGCTCAACTCTTTCTCGGCGGTTTGATCGATCTTCGCGCCCGGTTTCGACCGCAGGCGTGCGGCGATCGACTGATTGAAATCGAGGGCACCGAGCACCTGATCGTTGTGGCCGCCGCCGACTCCGCCACCGGCAAGGCCCTGACCATAAGCCAAGCGGATCTCGACAGCCTCATCCGCTCCAAGGCCGCCATGTACACGATTTTGGAAACCATCACGGGAACGGTTGGCATCCGGTTGGAAGACATAGAAACATTTTATGTCGCCGGTACATTCGGCACCTTTATACAGCCGGCCTCGGCCATCAGCATCGGTATGCTGCCGGACCTTCCGCTTGAGGCTTTCAAGCGATTGGGAAACAGTTCCCTCGGCGGCGCCACCTTGCTGCTGACATCCGATCGCCGCATGGAAGAAGTCGACCGGATCCGGGACCGCATCACCTACCTCGAACTCAACGTCAACCAGGATTTCATGAACCGCTTTTCGGCGGCCAAGTTCCTTCCCCATACCGATCGAAATCGTTTTCCGTCCGTTCGTTTGCCCGCTGAGCTTTGAAAATTATGGTTTCAAGATCCGCTGAGCATGCTTGCGCGAATAAACCGGCGCCCTTGGTCTTGACCGGAAACACGTGCCAATCAGTGCTCTATGAGAAAGAGGTGAATAAACCTGGGGTCGAGATCCGTTGCGTCAACCCGGCCGTACTCCTCTTCGATTTCCGAGAACAAGCCCTCCAGCACAGGCCCAAGCCGAGCGGTGATCTCGTGGTCACGCAGTCCGGACTGCCCGCAGAGCCACGATAGGAAGGATTGCTTCATGACCAGAGCGACACGGCGTGGCCGGTCATTGCCCTGCCAGAGTTTTTCAAACAACAGCCTAAACTCGGTGCCGGTCAGAAACCGATCCTTTTTGTCGCAACCGACCTGGTCAAGCGCCCAAAGGGTCAGCACGAGGTTTTTATAGGTTAGAAACCGGCGTGCGGACAGCAATTCTGGCGGAACCTTGAGCAGTGCGAAAAGTTGGTCGCAGGCAATGACGCTGTCCAGCGCGGCAGCTGTCTGCCGCAGTTCGTCGAGGGTGCTGAAATTCCGGTACATGCGGCCGGATGCATAATTATCGAAGAACATCGGCTTCTTGACCAGCACCCCCCCCAGAACCCCAAGCCAATTTTCACCCCAAAATGTCAAAGAGAGCCCCTGGCCGGCAAACCAGGAGCGATCCAGCCATCGCTGTGCACGCCATTTCAAATCAAGCGCCCGCCCATAACCGACCCTGAAGACATCGGATAACGGATGACGTTGAATCAACACCACCGATAAATCGCTGATCGAAAGGCCGTGCGCATCCGTTTCGGCCGCTAGTGTCTCCAGGCCAATTGAAAGGAAGCCGCTGGCTTTTCGCACCACCGCCCGCAAGTCGTCTTTGCTGTTAACCGGAGCGAAATCGGCCGCGATGATCCGATTGCAGAGACCGGCAAATTCGGTTTGCAGCAGCTCCAAAACAGCCTGGGTTGTGATTTTGTCCAGCGCGCCGGCAAAGAGGCTGCCGCTCTCGAGCACTGCCGACGGGTAGAGAGGAACTGGTAGACCTGTCCCGGCCCCCGTTGGGGTCAGGAGCTTACGGTTTCGTCCGGTAAGCTGCCGAGTGAGGGGTTGGTAGACACCGACGGCCTCTTCGAAGGGAAGGAAGCCTTTCTCGGCCAATCTGACGTTTCGCAGCCGGTAGACCTCCTCCTCGCTTTCGGCCGGCATGACATGGACAGCCTCCAGCAGAAGCATTTGGTAGGCACTGTGGTCGAAACCCGCTAAACTTTGGATCAGATTCGTCAGGAAATCACGGTAGGTATTTTTCTCTATGTCGCCCAGCTCCGATTCGGAAGCGAAGAGCGGACCGGCGATCCGGACGTAGAAGACGCTGTCGAGCGTAAAGAAGTCTTCACCAAAATCCGACGGATCTTGATCGTGCTCGCAGACCCTCACCTCGATGTTCTTAAAGAGATACAGCCTCACCAGCGCGGTTTGTTGTTCGGTCAGCCATTTCACCATTCGCCGGGTGTCGGCCCGGTAGAGCATATCGAACCACCGGGTCAGTGCCGAAGGATCGAGACGGTCACGGTGCCAGGTCGCTATGTCCAGAATGTATTCCCACTGCCGGTCGGAGGCCAATGCCAACAGCGGCAGCGCATCTTCGGGTCCGATGTCGTGAATCAGGAAATAGAGATCCTGCTCCGCAAAAGAGTGAACCAGGGCAGCCGGATGAGCCGAGTCGAGAATTCGCTGCATCGTTTTTTCGGGCGGCAATGCCAGCAGTTCTTTTCTCCGACGGTTCAGATCCGCAATCCGGTCCCGTATTTTCATGTCTGAAGTGCCTTGCATGGTATTTTTTATATCTCATCGTGGCCGGCGCTGCCGGGAGTAAATTTCAGCAAGAGGAGCATCCCAGGAACAGCGATCAGCGTACAGAAAACAAAAAAGGATTCCCATCCGAGAAACTTGGCCAAAAAACCGGTCGGCGCAGCGGCCATGACGCGGGGTACGCCCATCAAGCTCGACAGCAGGGCATACTGGGTCGCCGTAAACTTCTTGTTGGTGATGTTGGCCATGAAGGCAACGAAGGCGGCCGTCCCCATGCCGCTGCTCAGGTTTTCGAAGGTCACCACCCCGGCGAGCCAGGGCAGGCTGTGCCCCATGCGGGCCAGTAGGGCAAAGCAGCCGGTGGACACCGCTTGCAGAAAACCGAAAATCCACAGACTTCGGTGGATGCCGACGCGGATCATCAAGACGCCGCCGGTGACACTTCCGGCGACGGTCGCCCAAAATCCGAAGAGTTTGACGACCGCACCGATTTCAGACTTTGAGAAGCCAAGATCCAGGTAAAAGGGGGTCGTCATGGCGGTGGCCATCGAGTCACCGATCTTGTAAAGCAGAATAAAGCCGAGCATCCACAGGGCGCCGCTGCGGCTGAAGTATTCAGTCAAGGGTTCGAAAGCAGCCTCCCTGAGGCTTGCGGGCGTTCCGGCCGGTGTCTCCGGCTCCGGTGTCATAAGGGTTGTCACCACACCGGGCAGCAGGCAGGCGGCCATGACGAGGTAGACTGCAGGAAACGGCATGTGGTCGGCCATGATCAGGCCGCCGCCCGAAGCCAGGAGCATACCCAACCGATAGCCGTTGATGTAGAGTGACGCCCCCAGGCCGAGTTCCTCATCGGCCAGATCCTCCCGTCGGTAGGCATCCACCACGATATCCTGGGAGGCACTGAAAAAAGTGACTACAAGAGCGGTGCCCGCCACCATCCAGGGATTCAGGAACGGATCGGTCAATGCGAGCCCGACGATGGCACTAATAAGGGCCAACTGGATGACCAGCAGCCAGCCCCGCCTGCGGCCGAGGAAAGGTAAAGTGAACCGGTCCACGAAAGGGGCCCATAGAAACTTGAGCGTGTAGGGAAGCCCGACCAGCGCCATCAGACCGATGACGCTCAGGTCTACGCCCGCCTCTTTCATCCAGGCCTGCAGAAGACTCACGGTGAGCAGCAAAGGCAACCCGCAGGCAAACCCCATCAAAAGCGCCACGAGCATGCGCCGGCTGAAGACAACCCTCGCCATATAGAGGCGCCCGCCCTTAAATCCCCGGGTGGTCTTCATGGCCGCCCACCATGCCCTGCACCTGCGAAGTATCTCAACCGCCCGAGTTCGCCTTCAGCAGATCAGCCGGCGTGACCTTGGAACCATACTTTTCTTTCAGTGCCAACAGCCCGGTACGCTGCTCTTTTAAAACCTCGAACAGCCGCAGGGGCAGGTTCGCCTCCTTGCCGTAGGCCTCGATCTGCAGTTCGATTCGGGATAGAATCTTGTCGATGTGAAGTGAAAACTGCTTGACATAGAGATCTTGAGAATATTCCTTGCCGATAATCTCCTTGAACAACTTCTTCAGGTCCTCGTATCTGGGAAGATAGCCGACGGGGGTATCTAGGGCCTCGACTTCGTGATGCGCCCTTCGGTCCAGCCACGCCAGCCAGACCTTTACGTCTCGTTTTTCACCGAGCAGTTTCTTGGATGTGCCGCCCCGGGCCGCATCGGTCAGAAAATAGTTTAATCCGGCCATGATCGGCTTTTTGTCCTCGGAGAGACCCCGATGGCTGAAAAACCGAAACTGTGCATCCATGTAATCGCTTAGGGAGCCCGGTATGAAGGGTGCGTTGGCCCACGGGGCCCTTCGGACACCGGAGGCACCTACTTCCGTGGCCGTCGCGGCTGAAACGATACAGGCACCGATCACAACCCCTTGGTCGGCATTTTTGGCCACCCACACCGGCGGCATGGTATCACTGTCGCGGCCGCTGTAAGTAACCACACGCGTTTCGACCCCCGCGGGATCTTCGGCGGCCGCCGAATAATTGTCCAAGGCCGATGAGGACAGCGTGCAGCGGGAATTGGGATGCGACAAAGGGATCGGTTTGCCGTTTTTATCGGTCATTCCCCGCTCCCAGGGGCCCTGAAAATTAAACCCCTTGGTGGGAGTTTCACCATTGCCGGTCCATTGGGGTGCGCCGTTTTCATCGATCAACACGTTGGACCAGATGACCTCTGTGCCGGGATTGCGGAGGCACTTCATCAGCATGGGGTCACCGTCCCAGTTGACGTCCTCGACGATCCCGAAAATTCCGCATTCCGGGTTGACGGAGCGTAGGCTGCCCCGGTCGTCGATCCACATCTGCGCCAAATCATCTCCCACGAAGTGATTCCCGGCCATGGCGGTGGTGGTTTTACCACACCCGCTGGGAGCGGCCCCGGCAACCCAGGTGATACGACCACCCGGACCGTCGACTCCGGTTATGAACATGTGTTCGGTGAGTTCATTGCCTCGGTTTTCGTAAACCGCCTTGTCGACCGAGAAACGGTGGTTTCCCTTTTTGAGCAACAGGGTGTTGCCGGCATAGGTGCAGTTGATACTGTAAGTGGCCTGATAGCTGCGGTCCATGTAAACCCGTGCGTTCGGCAGGTCTTCCGGCCGGTTCAACCCTTGGCTGTGGATGTTGGTATAAAAATGCCCGAGACGTTCCACCTGTTCGTCGAAATGGTCAAAGGCGCTGCGGTAGAGAATTTCGGCGCTGTGTGAGACATAAGCCGAACTGGTGATCTCGAGCGCCGGATTCGAGACCGGCGCACCGACCGGTCCGCGCAGATAGAAGCCGACAATCATCGTCATGCCGCCCATAATGCCGGTCATCTTGTCGCGGATGTCTTTCAGGGCCTCTTTCCGGTCGATATTATTGGCCAGCGAACTGACCAGGTCTTCCGGATTGGCAATATAGAAGGTCCGATCGATGATCCGCCCCTGCTCCTCTTTGAGATCGAAGTGGATGGTGTGTCCCGGCATGGGCAGTTTAGACTCTTCACCTGTTTCGAGGGCCAGATCCCGGATGAACTGACGGTCGGATTCTGTCCCCGTGTTGATGAACACGCGCTCCGGCCGGCACATGGCAATGGCATTGGCGATTTTCTGCTTAACTTCGGGATGCTCGATCCGTTTGAGCCGCTTGAGGTGTTCGGCGTCCAGTTTCTCTTCGAACAGACGCGCAACGGCCTCCGGGGTCTTAATCCCGCCGATTTCAACGACGATATCGATTCCTTCCCTCTTCCTCATCATAGAGCGACTCCTTCTGCAAATGCGGTTTTTAGGGGAATTATTCGAAAACCGGCATGTGTTGCCGAATCCAGATCAATACTTTGTCCATTTCGAGCCTCAGCTCCGCCAGAGCTTTTCCCCGATGGCTGATACGGCTTTTTTCTGCGCGGGTCAATTCGGCAAAGGTTTTTTTCAAGCCGGGGTAATAGAAAATCGGATCGTAACCAAACCCATCGCGGCCGACCGGTTTTTCGGCAATCACCCCCTCGCAACGGGCTTCGTAAGTCAGGGCCTGCCCTGTCGGCAAGGCGATCGAGATGACGCATTCAAAGGCAGCCCGGCGATCGGTTTTACCTGCCATCTCCGTCAACAGCCGGGCGCAACGTTCAGCATCGGTGGCCTGCTCTCCGGCAAAACGGGCGGAATATACTCCTGGTGCACCGTCAAGGGCTGCGACGGCCAAGCCGGAATCATCGGCCAGGGACGGCAATCCCAGGACCCTGGCCGTGAAACTGGCCTTCCTGTAAGCATTTTCCTCGAAAGTCCGCCCGTCTTCTTCCACTTCAGGAATCGGGCCGAAATCGGCAAGATCGGCAACCCGAAGGGGAAATCCCGTTAAAAGTTCCCGAATCTCGGCTGTTTTTCCCGGATTGCGGGTAGCGATGACCAGAGTGATGGCCTCTTTCATGAACGTTTTCATCGATCAAAAGGTGCGCTTTGGTGAGTAGAATTTGGTACATGATTCTTTTAGTACACCGCATACACTTTGAAAAAGAAAAAAACCAGCGCTAAATGACAACCGGGTGGTTTCAGTCGGATGACATTCCAACACCTGTAAAAAAACGGCGGCACCGATTCGCCTGGGACTGAGATCACATAAGTTCATTAAATTAAAGAAAAATCATAATTCATGCCGGTTTGTTTGTAAATGTTTTTCAAATGGCGGGTTCAGCTTAAGGCCCTCGACCTTGGCATCCTTTACAAAATTCAACGCTTGTGTGATAGAATGTCGTTCAATCAGCCGGGCGGTGCAAGCCCCGTCACAGAAAGTACACTTTCCAGATGATTTGCCTATGCTCCAGGAACTGTCTATCCGCAACTTTGCCATTATAGATGATTTAAGAATTCAATTCGCGCCGGGCCTCACCGTTCTGAGCGGCGAAACCGGTGCCGGCAAATCGATTCTCATCAATGCCATCAACCTTGTGCTCGGCAGTCGGGCATCGGCCGCCTTGATCCGCACCGGCTGTGACGCAGCCGAGTTGGAGGCCCTTTTTCGAGTTTCACCGCAAAGTGCCGCCGCCCGAACGATGGCGGTAAACGGGTACGCGTCCGGTGAAGGGTTGCTGATTCGACGCATCATCTCCCGCACGGACAGCAACCGGATTTACATCAACGGCCGCCTGGCCACAATTCAGCAGCTCGGTGCCATTGCTGAAAATCTGGCCAGTATCTCCGGACAGCATGCCCATCAGAGCCTCCTGAAAGAGGAACAGCACCTGTTGATCCTTGATCAATTCGGCGGATTGATGCCCCTGCGCCAGACCGTTTGCGACGCCTACAACGAAATGCTACCGCTGATCGAAAACCTGAATCGGTTCAAGGCGCTCAAAGACCGTCAGGCGCAGCACACCGAACTCCTCCGATACCAGCGCACGGAGATTGATTCCGCAGCCTTGACCGAAGCGGAAGACGCTCGCCTCGAACAGGAGCGCAACCGGCTGAAGAACCGTGAATTGTTGTTTCAGATCGTTCACCAA
This sequence comes from Deltaproteobacteria bacterium, assembly GCA_041299015.1. Classification (GTDB taxonomy): domain Bacteria; phylum Desulfobacterota; class Desulfobacteria; order Desulfobacterales; family SG8-13; genus JARFQH01. The sequence goes on along the minus strand of JBFYWB010000062.1, from coordinate 38,470 downwards.
GCACTCGAAGAGGTTTACAGCGGGCAGGGTTCAGCCGCCGAAAAGCTGACTGGCGTGCGAAAAAACCTCGAAAAAACCGGCCGGGTCGACAGCGCCCTCTTGCCCGGGATCGACCAACTCGCCCAAATCAATTTTCTGATAGAGGAGCTGGTCGATCTTTTCAGGGCCTATCTTAAAACGGTTGAAACGGACGAAAGCCGCTTGGAAGCGGTGGAAGAACGCTTGGATCTGATCAACAAACTCAAGCGAAAATACGGCGGCTCCTTGAAAGCGGTACTCGCCCACAGCGATGCCATTGCGCGCGAACTGGCTGAGGTTGAAAATATTGATGAACAAATTCCCGCAACCGAAAAACAGCTTGCGGACTGTCACGGCCGCATGGCGGGGCTGGCGCTGAACCTGTCAAAACGGCGCTGCAGGACCGCAAAAGCGCTGTCCCTGAAGGTTGAAGCCGAGCTGAAGAGTCTGAAAATGGCCCAAACCCGATTTGAGGTCGCCCTCCATCGCGTGCCTACCGGTGACAGGACATCCCCATTCCTGCAGGTCGACGGTATGCAGGTTTTTGAATCAGGCTTCGACCGGGCAGTCTTTCGGATCGCTCCAAACGTCGGAGAGGAGTTCAAACCATTGACCGCCATCGCCTCGGGAGGCGAGCTCTCCCGGATCGTTCTGGCCCTGAAATCGATCCTGGCCGCCACCGATGCCGTCGAAACCGTTATCTTCGATGAAGTCGATGCCGGTATCGGCGGCGGCACGGCCGAAGTCGTGGGGCACAAGCTCCTCGAACTCTCCAATCACCATCAGGTCATCTGCATCACTCATTTGCCTCAAATTGCCAAATTCGGTGCCCAACACTTCAGCATTTCAAAAAGAGTCGTCAAAGGTCGTACCCTGACGGCCATCACGGTGCTGGACGAAAGCGGCCGTGTCGAAGAGCTCGCACGCATGCTCGGCGGTGTCGACATCACGGCGACCACGCGAAACCATGCTCGAGAGTTGTTGAAGCAAAGATAGGGCCGCCGGGGTCCCGATAACGATAAAATCGGAATTTGTTTCGGTTTCTTGACATTTAAAGCCATATACAATATTTATACCTTTTATGTTAAAATTTTAGTCGAAGGATAAATCAATGCCGATTTATGAATTCAAGTGCTTGAAATGCAACGAATGTTTTGAAATCTTAGTCATGAACGCCAAGGATTCGGTTGAAACGCGGTGCCCGGCGTGCGGCGCAGAAGACTTTGAACGCATTCTCAGTTGTGCCAGCTATTCCATGGATGGTAGCGCAGGCGCTGGTCAGGGCGTGAAGTCCCAAACGCGGAATTGTTCAGGGGGATCCTGTTCCACCCTCGAAATTCCCGGGCCGTCTCGATAGTGCCTTAACGCTACCCCCCGATGACCTTTTGTGTATAAACACTTGAACGGGTCCACGGCAAAGCGATCATCGGTTGAAACCTTTTGCCGTCGAGCAGGGCCACAGGTTTTTACAGACAAGTCGGACGCCGGCAGCAGCTCATCAACGAGACTTAAATAAAAACGATGCAGCAGATTCACAAGCAGGAAAAAGAGCAATTCAAAAAACTTTTTAAGCAGGAGCAAATCGATCGCTTCGAAGACCGGTTTAAAATCCTGGATGCCTTTCTCAAAACCGAACAGCATCTGACGGAAATCGAGTTGACGCAGCAGCTCCAGGAGAACGATAACGCGCTTTCGCAGGATTTTGTCAAGGACACCCTGGACCTGATGTGCCGTTTCGGTTTTGCCCGCGAAAACCGGTTCGACAACGGCGCGGTCCGATATGAGCACCTCCATCTCGGTGATCATCACGACCACATGATTTGCACGAAGTGCAAAAAAATTTTTGAGTTCCGCAACGACCAGATGGAGGCACTGCAAGTAAAAATTGCGGCCGCTATCGGTTTCCACATGCTTCAGCACAAAATGGAAATCTATGGCATTTGTGTTGACTGCCTGAAGGACCGTGATCTGCTGATGCCGCTGGATTTGGCCCGACCGGGCGAAAAACTCGTGATCAAGGAGATCAACGGCGGGGCCGGTGCCCGGATGCGGTTGATGACGATGGGTCTTCGAATCGGCGATCCTGTTGAGGTCATTACCAATCAGAACAAGGGTCAGGTCGTGATTGCCGTCGACTTCAAGCGCTATGCTCTCGGCCGTGGACTAGCAGAAAAAATCATGGTTGAGCCTGTGCACTGGTAATCATGGAAAAAACTGACCCGGGATCGGATATTAGTGCCGAGAAAGCCGATGATTCGAGCCGACGCATCCTACATAAAACTGATTGAACAAGGCCTCCTGACAGAAAAAATCCGTTCGGCACGCTCGTTGCTATCGGCCTGCACCCTGTGCCCTCGCCAATGTCGCGTAGACCGCCTTGCGGGTCAAACCGGGATCTGCAAAACCGGCGCGCGCGCAAGGGTCTCCAGCTACGCACCCCACTACGGCGAAGAGGCGCCGCTGGTCGGGGCCAACGGTTCCGGAACGATATTCTTTACCCACTGCAACCTGCTGTGCCTTTTTTGTCAGAACTTCGACATCAGCCATGGGGGTGCCGGTGAGGAGGTCAGTGCCGATCAATTGGCTGCGATGATGATCGATTTGCAGGGTATGGGTTGTCACAACATCAATCTGGTGACACCCTCACACGTCGTCTGTCAGATTCTGGAAGCCTTGGCCATAGCCGCCGGAAATGGACTTCGGGTGCCATTGGTCTTCAACAGCGGCGGATACGAGCGGGTCGAGACACTGCGGTTGCTTGAAGGCGTCTGCGACATATACATGCCGGATTTTAAATTCTGGGATCCCCGGGTGGCCGAGATAACCTGCAACGCTCCCGACTACCCTGAGGTTGCCCGCAACGCTCTGCACGAAATGCACCGCCAAGTCGGGGATCTTGTCATCGATGGCAACGGAATCGCCAGACGCGGTCTGCTGGTTCGACATCTTGTTTTACCCGAGAACCTGGCCGGCACACGTGAGATTATGCGATTTATCGCTGCTGACATATCTGCCGATACCTATGTGAACATCATGACTCAGTACAGGCCCTGTGGCCGCGCCGCCGGGGTCAGGGAACTGGCGGGGTATCCCACTCGAAACGACTTTGCAGAAGCCCGCCAGGCCGCTATCCAGGAAGGAATCCATCGCCTTGACCCTCCCCGGCGTGTGTTCGCACTGCGATAGGCTGATTTTGTCAGCGGAACAAAGCGAGCGATCAGAAGAAGTATGGAAAGAATATATGCGGTCGGCGATATCCACGGGTGCTATGAGAAACTCCTGGTGCTGATGGAGAAAATAGACGTCGATTTCGAGTCCGACAGCCTGGTTTTCCTGGGAGACTACATAGATAGGGGGCCGCAGTCCTTCGAGGTCGTCGCCTACCTGGCCGAACTGAAAAAAAAATATGCCAACGCCGTTTTTCTGAAGGGCAATCACGAGGAGATGCTGGAGAAATACCTCTCCGGTGAAGACCGGATCACCTATTTGGTCAACGGTGGCCAGCAAACACTGGAGAGTTACATGAACCGCCCGCGGCCGGAGGGTGAACCGGTGATACCGAAAACGCATCTCGAATTTTTCAAATCCCTGCGGCTTTATTACGAAACCCAAAACTATATCTTCGTGCATGCCGGATTGAAAAACAAGGTGCCCCTGGAAAGGCAAAAGACCGAGGACCTCTTGTGGATTCGAAAGCGTTTCATCGAATCCACTTACGATTTCGACAAGATGGTGGTGTTCGGCCACACCCCGCTGCACGAACCGCTTCTGTTGCCAAATAAAATCGGTATCGATACCGGCGCCGTCTACGGCAACCGACTCACCTGCGTGAGATTGCCGGAGTTGGTATTTTACACTGTCTGACGGCCTTGGCCGCGAACCCTTTTAATGATCGCTCCTTAGAGAGTGCGCCGATGCGATTTTGCACCTTGACGTTGCTGGCTTTTTGGGCCGTGTCCAGTCAAACCGCCCTCGCTGAGCGTCTTGCAATTACCGCCAGCATCGCCAATATCCGTTCTGGTCCGGGTTCCTCCTACGATATTCTCTGGAGTGTACAAAAATACTATCCCTTCGAGGTCATCAAAAAGGAGGGCGCCTGGTACCAGTTCCGAGATTTTGAGGGTGATTCGGGCTGGGTCCACGATTCTTTGGCCGGCAAGCTGCAGACTGTCATCACCGCCAAACCGAATTGCAACGTCCGTACAGGAGCCGGGACCGAGAATGAAATTGTTTTCTCGGTCGGCATCGGGGTACCCTTCAAAGTCTTGGAGCAGAAAAGCAATTGGCTGCGTGTCCTTCATGCGGATGGTGACCAGGGCTGGATTCACGACTCACTGGTTTGGTAAATAAGAGCAGCGGCTCCGACGGCAAACACCGGGAAGCAGGGCCCGCTGATGGTGCCCTCGTCGCATCGGCGGCGAATGATCCCTTAACCGTTTGTCTCTCAATGAGGCGATCGATAAATGGATGTGCAGGAAGAATTCAAGCCAAACTGCAAACTGATCGTGGGCGTCGGGTCGGCGTTGATAGACATCTTAACCCACGAAAACGAAGCGTTTCTAGAACAAACCGGTGCCGTCAAGGGGGGCATGACCCTGGTGGAAAAAAACTTTATCGAAGCTGCCTTGGCCCACACCACCGGAAAGACCACGTTCGTGCCGGGAGGGTCTGCCTGCAATACGGTGGTGGGTGTCAGTCGGCTGGGCGGTCGGGCCCGTTTTGTCGGCAAGTGCGGCAACGGGCAGTGGGGGCGTTTCTTTCGTGAAGAATTGCTTCGCCAAAACGTTGAACCAGCCCTTTTCGCTTCCGATTCGCCCACTGGGCGGGTGCTGTCGATTATCACACCCGACGCACAACGCTCGATGTTTACCTACCTCGGTGCATCTTCGGAAACCCAGCCTGCGGAACTAACCAACGGCTGTTTCGAAAACGCAGCGATTGTCCATATTGAAGGATACTTGTTGTTTAATCCGGAACTGATGTTGACGGCCTTGAGTGCGGCGCGTGCCGCCGGTGCTCTGATCTCGCTCGACTTGGCCAGCTTTACGGTCATCGAGGAACATAGATGCCTGCTGGATCGAATCGTCAGTGACTACGTCGATATCGTTATCGCCAATGAAGACGAAGCCCGGGCATTCACCGGACTCAACAACGAGCAGCAGTCTTTGGAAGACCTGGCGGAAAAAGTTGACATTGCCGTGGTCAAGCTCGGCGAGCGCGGCAGCATTCTATCCCACCGGGGTCAGATGATGCATATCGATCCTCTGGGAGCCGGCCGTGCGGTGGATACCACGGGCGCCGGCGATCTCTGGGCTTCAGGCTTTTTATACGGCTTGGTGAATGGATATCCGCTGGACTGGTGCGGTCGGATCGGCTCGGCTTGCGGTTACGAGGTCTGTCAGGTTATCGGCGCTGCTATCCCCGAAGAAGGCTGGCGGCGCATACGGAAGATGATAGAGGAGCGCCAAAATGGCAATCAAGAAAAAGGTCTCGCGTAAACAGCTGCTCAAGGAACCCGATGAGTTCCTGACCCTGTCGGCTCGGCTGTTCCAATTTGTTGTCAATCATAAATACCAGATGCTCGCCGCTCTATGCGGGCTGATTCTTATCGTTCTGATCATTTCGGGGTGGAATTACTATTCCCGCCAGAACGCCAACGAGTCCCTGGCGCAGCTGCAGAAAAGCTGGAATCGCTACAATACGCTTCGCAGCGAAATGGACAGTGATCCGCTGCTGGCATATCAAGAGGTCAGGTCCGAATTCGAAGGGCTGATTGCCGATTTCGGTGACAAACCGGGCGGAAGATTGGCGCGCGTTATCTTTGCCGATATCTGCTATGAAGCCGGCGAAGTGGACCAAGCCATTGCCCTGTACCAAAGTGCACTGGATGATTTTTCGCAACCGTTTTACAGGAACCAAATTTTAAACGCTCTGGGTTATGCGCACGAAGCAAAGCGAGAATACGATAAAGCTCTTGAATATTATGAAAATATTGTAGCGGGCGTCGATCCGGTCGTTAAAGCCGAGGCCCTTTTCAACATGGGCCGGCTGTATGCCGAACTTGGCCACGCTGACAAAAGTCAGCAGGCTTACCAGAAAATCGTCTCCGCTTTGCCGCAATCGTTTTACGCCGATCTGGCCATAGAGCGGTCCGGAAACATAGCGGTCGAACCGACCGCAGCTGAAAACTGAATGCGCAGGCTATTTCGAGCCGAGATCCAGGTTGTACTTCTTGATTTTCTGGTTCAGACCGCTTTTGCCGATGCCAAGCAATTCCGCCGCCCGCGATTGAACGAAGCCGGTTTTCTTCAAGGCTCTCAGGATCATTGTTTTTTCAATCATTGCCAGGGTCTCGTACAGTTTGGCATCCGCCGGTATGCTCTCTAAATACAGGTCGTCGTGCGCAGTCTCTCTGAAGCTTTTCGGCAGGTCAGCAGGGGTGATGATGCCGCCCGGACTCATAATCATGAGACGCTCGATGAGGTTTTCGAGTTCCCGAACGTTTCCCGGCCAACTGTACTCATAAAAGAGCCGCACAACTTCAGGGTCAATTCCGGTCACCGGCACGCCGTGCTTGCGTTCATCGGCATATTTCTTGATGAAGTGATCCAACAGCAGCCGGATATCCTGCTGTCGTTGTTTGAGCGACGGCAGATCGATGTGGACCACGTTGAGCCGGTAATAAAGGTCTTCACGAAAACGCCCCTTTTTCATTTCCTCCTTCAGGTTACGGTTGGTGGCGGCAATGACCCGGATGTCGACCGCTATCGGCTTAATACCTCCCACCCGTTCGAAAACCTTTTCCTGCAGCACCCGCAAGAGCTTCACCTGCAGGCCGGTTGACAAGTCCCCGATTTCATCCAGAAAAAGCGTACCGGTGTCGGCCAGCTCGAAGCGTCCCTTTCTCATCGATATCGCACCGGTAAAAGCGCCCCGCTCGTGACCGAACAGCTCGCTTTCAAGAAGCGTTTCGACCAGTGCGGAACAGTTGACAGCCACGAAAGGCTTTTCCCGGCGGGGGCTGTTGAAGTGGATCGATTTGGCCACCAGTTCTTTTCCGGTGCCGCTCTCGCCTTCGATCAGAACAGTGGCATTGCTGGGTGCGACCTTACGGATTGTATCAAAGACCTGCTGAATGACTTTGCTCTTGCCGATGATGTTGTCGAAGCTGTACTGGGAGGAAACGGCATTGCGCAGTTCACGGTTTTCCTTGATCACCCGGAACATCGCGACGGCTTTTCTAACGTAGATGGTCAGGCGATCGTTGTCAAAAGGCTTCAGAATATAGCTGTAGGCGCCTTTCTGCATGGCTTCTACGGCCTTGTCCACGGTTCCGTGAGCCGTCATCATGATGACCGGCAGCTCCGAATCCCTGGCCTTGATCTTCTCAAGCAGTTGGATACCGTCCATCACCGGCATTTTCATGTCGGTCAGGACCAGGTCCACGTCCGAGCCTTCCAGGATTTCAAGGGCCTCGGTTCCGCTGTTGGCGGTCAATATTTCAAACCCTTCCTCTTCCAGAACGGCACCCAGAATCCGTGTGTAGTTTTTTTCGTCATCGACGATGAGAACGGTTTCCACGGTTATCCTTTCTGCTAAATGGTGAAACGTATGATGAACCGCGCTCCACCTTCGGAAGTATTTTCGATGAGAATATCGCCGCCGTGTGCGTCGATGATGTTCTTCACGATCCCCAGCCCCAAGCCGGTACCCTTGTCCTTGGTCGTGAAGAAGGGGTCCCATACCTTCTCCAGAATTTCCTGCGGTACACCGCCCCCCTGGTCCGCAATGATCACTTCGAGCTTATCCGGCTGGCCCTGTACCTGGAGGAATATTTGACCCCCATCGGGCATTGCCTGTAAGGCGTTGATGAAAACATTCAGAAATGCCTGGTAGAGCATGTCTGCATCCGCGTTCAGCGTCGGCAGATTATCAGCGATGGTCTTGTGAACGTGGTATCCCTTGCCCGCCATCTGCGTTGCAAGGTAGGATAGATTTTTTTCTAAAACATCCTCTATCCGGCAAGGCGCCAGACGCGGTGGCCGCGGTCGCGCGTACTTCAGGAAATCGGTTATGATGTTGTTTAGACGGCTTGATTCTTCGATAACGATATCGGGAATGGTATTGTCCGGATCAAAACCGGCCACCTTCTTTTTGAGCAGCTCGGCGGAGCTGCGGATTATACCGAGAGGATTGCGGATCTCATGGGAAATCACCGCGGCCATTTCGCCGAGAGAAGACAGGTGCGCGGCGCGGTTGAGCTGCTCCTTGAGGCGCAGTCGTTCCTGAGCCCGCTGCTCAATGATGCCCTCGCCGCGTTTTACCACGAAGATCAAAACCAGAAAGAGTACCAGCATGACCATTGCACTGGTGGTCACGACATAGACTTGGTATTTGAAAATCGATTTGTACTCATCGGAGAGATTCTCCACGATTTCGATCACGCCCAATACCGGTCCTGAAATCCGGGCCGGCAGCTGCTCCGCCCGCAGCGGCGCGTAAGTGACGAATCGGCTTTCTTTCGGGATGCCGAAAAGCATCTCTAAAAAGTTGCCGCGTTGAACCTGACGGGAAACCGATTTGCCTTCCACCGCTGCTTGGTAGCCGGTACCGCCCATGTTCGTTTTGCCGATCAACTCCCGATCGAAACTGTAAGAAATGACGTTGTTCATGTCGTAAATGTTGACCTTCTCGACATTGAAGCTGTGTAAGGTATTGCGCACCACCTTATCCATGAGTTCATACTGTTCCTCGTTTCTTAGCTGAATCTTGCCGTAGCGTAGCACGACGGGCATGATGAACTGTAAAAAAATCTGGTGATTCAAGTTTTCGATGATCAAAAGAGCGTATTCTTCACTTTTTTCACGCTGCATGGCACGCGCCCAATGGGTGTTCAGCATCGACAGGATGATGGTGCCCAAAAATATCAATATAAGGCTGGTGATTGTAAAGTACTTCACCAGTCGAAACGGTTTGGCTTTTTCTTCAATCGCTCGGTCGATCGACTTCAAGATCCGTTCGCCTTTAGGCAGAGAGTCACCTTCCATGATAGGCCACTTCGGTGCCTATCGCTTCCCTTCCAATCGCCAATAAAAAGGACTGCTGAAAACAGTCGCTACGAATCAAATGAGCCATCGGGGACACTCAATTAACTGACGGGAGCCGGCAACTGAAGGTAGCATGCCGGGGTAAAAATATCAATCGACACCGCCAAATGGGGCCCGGCAGAGAAAAACCATTCCCAGCGAGAAAAACTTTGCAGTTTTTCGCCCGGTAGGAGTTCGACTGGAGCGCCCAGGCGTGTACAAATCGCCAGCGGCTGCTTCAGGCAGGAACCCGGCATTCTTTTTGGATAAACAGCTCTTGTCGGCTAAACTTTCGTCCTGAAAAGCCGATAAGTAGATTTAGTCCGTCCCAAAATACCGGTTTCGGGCTCATGTCGGCAGGGGCAACACCCGTTTTGCCATCGAGTTTGACCATCGTTGCCGACATTGGGTCCATCCACTGGTAAGGGGCATTCGACCGAAAGAAATGGGGTATCGAAATGAAAGAATATGTGATACAATGTACATTAAATGAATGCCTAAAGTAATTACGCTCAAGATATAGATCAATACGAAAATTTTGAGTGAAATATATCTTAACTACCTATAATTAAATGTATAATTAACATGATTGGCTTGACCTAATCCGGGCGGGATACGAACATTGGTCGAAACGAAAAAAATTAAAGACCTCACGATTTTCAAGGGCCGATATATTTCGCTGTTATTCCCCATCACGGCAAAAGAGCCGGTTAACGCAAGAAAACACCTTAAAGAGTAAGAGAGCTCCTATGCTATTCGGAAAAAAAGACCATCTCGTCGGCTTGGACATCGGCTCCCGAACGATTAAGGCGGCTGAAGTCGCCGACACTGCCAAGGGAAGGACCCTCAAACGTTTCGGCATGGTGGACATCACTCCGGGCCTTATCGAGGATGGCGCCATCAACGAGCCGGAAGAGGTCGCCAAGAAAATCAAGGAACTGTTCAAAACCTACAACATCCGCGAAAAAAATGTTGCCGTATCGATTGGCGGATATTCGGTCATCGTTAAGAAAATCAACGTCCAAACGATGGCCGAGGATCAACTCCAGGACACGATTCATTTCGAGGCCGAACAGTATATTCCTTTCGACATCAGTGATGTCAACCTCGACTTTCAGATTCTCGGTCCGAATGAAAACAATCCGAACCAGATGAACGTTTTCCTGGTAGCCGCCAAGAAAGAAATGGTCAATGATTATATCAACCTTGTGAATCTAGCCGGATTGAATCCCTGCATCATCGATGTCGAAGCATTCGCGCTTCAAAATATTTTCGAAATCAACCATGAGGTGAAAGACGAAAATATTGCGTTGATCGATATCGGCGCCAGCAAGACATCGCTTAATATTCTAAAAGGTAGCAACTCGGTTTTCATGCGCGATGTCTCGCTTGGCTGCGGACAGATCAACCAGAAAATCATTTCCCTCATTAATTGCTCCTTCGATGAGTCCGAAGCCATTAAGTTGGGCGGGCAGACCGATAAAATCTCCGCCGCAGACATCAAGGAAATCGTGATCGGAGTTGTCTCAGACTGGTGCACGGAAATCCGGCGGGCGATTGACTTTTTTTACTCGACCTACCCTGAGGATCAAATAAAACGAATTATATTGAGCGGCGGCGGGGGCAACATCGCCGATTTCCGTCAATTGCTGGCCTCGGAAACGTCTTCTGAAGTGACGACCATCAATCCCTTCGGCAACTTTGTATTGGACAGCAACTTCGACCCTGCCTACATCGAACAAATTGCACCCCAGGCCGCGATCACAATGGGTCTGGCTATAAGGAAGATTGACGACAAATGATACGCATCAACCTTTTGCCCTTTCGGGCCGCCCGGAAAAAAGAGAACATTCGGCGACAGATTTCGGTCTTCTTTCTTTCCTTTTTCTTGATGCTGGCCGTCCTGATCTATTACAACATTCATCTAGGCGGGCGGATCAAGGACCTCAAAACCAATGTGGACGCCACAAAGAAGGAGGTCGCCAAGTTTCAAAAAATTACCGAACAGATCGAAGAAATCAAAAAGATGCTGGCGATTCTGGAGAAGAAAACCGAAGTTATCCGCAAGCTGGAAACCAACCGCTTCGAACCGGTACAACTTCTCGAAAACATGTCGGATAAAATCATCGCCAACCGGATGTGGTTTACTTCATTCGACGACCGGCCTCAAAACGTTCAAATCGATGGTATCGCTCTGGACAATAAGACCGTGGCCGACTTCATGACCCGCCTGGAAGGCACCGGGTTGTTCGGTTCCGTGCGACTGCAAACCATTGAAAAACAAGTGGTCAAGGGCTCGGGGCTGAAAAAGTTCTCCATCACCTGCAGTAAAGCAGAACCCAACGAACTGAAAAAAGAGCCAAAGAAGAGAACATAACCATGAAAAAAACCGCTCTCACACTAGACGCGCTTGAACCATTTATTGACAAAGTCGAAAAACTTTCAAGGCTTTACCGGATCCTGATCAGTGCCGGCGTTTTTCTGGTCTTCATCGGCGTGGCTGTTTTTTTGTTTTACATGCCCAAGCAAGAGACCATCGGCACTCTTGAAAAAGAGTTGGCAAAACTGGACAAGGAACTCCAAACGGCAAAGAACAATGCCAAGGACCTGAAAAAGTTTCAACAGAAGATGAAGGATGCAGAGGACCAGTTTAAAATCGTCATGAAATCATTGCCGGAAAAAGAAGAAATTCCATCGCTGTTGACCAGCATTTCAGATTCCGGCAAGGATTCCGGGCTGGAGTTTCTCCTTTTTCAGCCAAAAGCCGAGGTGCAGAAGGATTTTTATGCTGAAATTCCCGTCGTCATGAAAGTAAACGGCAAATTTCACAACCTCGCCATCTTTTTCGACCGGGTCGCCAGATTATCGCGCGTTGTCAATATCCGCGACGTTTCCATGAAACCGGTCAAGGGCAACATGTCCCTGACCACATCATGCACCGCCGTAACCTATAAATTCATCGAGAGCAAGCCGGCCCCGAAGAAAACGTCGGCAAAGAAGAAAAAATAACCCTTTTCCGAACAACAGAAACGATCAGCCATGAAATCACTGCGCGGCATCATTTCACTGACCATGTTGTCCTTTCTTGTTGCGGTAACCGGCATCTGCGACAAACAGGCGCTGGCTCTGGCACAGCCTACTGTGGTGCGAAAAAAGATCCAGATACCTCCGGAATCCGGCGGCAATCCGGCAAGCGAAGTTTTAGGCCCTTTGTCGCCCAAGGCCGATATCGCCCAAACAAAAACGATACAGAATACCCGATCGACGCCGATTGTCCAGACGGCTGCGGCTGAACTGGATCCGAAATCGGATCTTGCGGCAACTCCGCCGGAAAAAATGAAACCGTCGATCGCAGCTCAAAAATCACCAGCACCGGGGGCGCCGCTGACGAATCGATCCGCATCCCAACCCCTCGGACAGGCCGAAACGGTGCCTGCCGACGTTGGTGCGGCCGCCGCGCCGCTGCCTGCACACAAAGCGATTGCGGAAGCCACAGCGCCGGCGCCGTCACCAGAGGCTTCTGCGACTGAGGTCTCCGTACCCGCTTTGACGGTAGCTGCTGTGACGGTACCCGAAGATAGACCGCCTTCCATCGTGACCAGAGCAATGGACGGTAACCCATTGCCATACAACCCGCTTGGCAAGATCGACCCCTTTGAGCCGCTCTTCAGAGATGAGCCTGAGATTGAACCGGCTGAATCCAAAAAGGAAAAGCGTGTCCCCCGGACACCTCTTGAAAGAATCGATCTGGGCCAACTCAAATTGGTCGGCGTCATTTTGGCCTCCAGCGGCAACCGGGCACTGGTGCAGGAATCATCGGGAAAGGGGTATATCATCAAGGAAGGGACCTATATTGGCGTGAATTCAGGAAAGGTGACCGAAATAAAGAATGATCGGGTGATTGTAGAAGAAGAAATCGAGGACGTGGTCGGCAAACCGACCATCCGCAATAAAGAACTCGTACTCCCGAAACCCCCCGGAGAATGATCACATGAACACCTCAATTGTAAGATTCAAGAAAAGCGCAGTAGTGGTCACTTTTCTGATTGTCTTGCTCGGACTGTCAGGCGGGTGTGTCAACACCAAACCGGTGGCCAATGATGCGTCTGGCGAGTGGCGTGCCACCGGAACCATTATCATCTCGGAGGTCATGGTCACTGAGGATGCGCAATCCTGTATCGTGAGGGTTAAAGGCAACAGCCAGCTCTCCTATACCTCCGTAAAGCAGGATTTTCCACTTGGCATCCTATTTTACTTCCGAGACACCGGCGTCGACAGTGCCGTTGCTCCCCAGGTCGCACCGGACAATACGGTCATCGAATCCGTCGAGTTTTCACAGATCAGCGAAAGTCAGGGCGTATCGCGGCTTTTCATCGCCCTTAAAGAGGATACGCCTCATGAGGTTGTGACTGAGGAAACCGGCATCCGAATTGAATTCGCCAAGCCCCTATCAGCGCCCATCGTCGGTGATTCGCAAAGCACACCTGACGGTCCGGCTGCCGAGGCAACGACGGCCTCTCGCCTCGAGGGCGTTTACATCGTCAAGGACCAGGACCGGACACGTCTCAATGTAACGGCCGATGGCACTATCAAAAACTTTAAATCGTTTATTCTCTATGATCCTGCTCGGATCGTGTTTGACATGCCGAACCTGAAAAGCCCTCACATAGGAGAACAGGTGATTCCGGCAAACACCGGATGGATCCGGCAGACGCGGTACTACGGCTATGCCGACAAGGTCCGCCTGGTTATCGACACAGAAAAGAATTACCTGAAAAATTACAGCGCCTGGCCGTCAGCCTCCGGAATGATGATCCAGATTGGAGATGAACCGCAGGCGGCGGTCTCCGCCGCTGCCGAAAAGCCGCTGCCTGAGGTTAAACCGATCGCAGAAAAACCGGTAGCCGCCGTTGTTTCCGCATCGCCGCCCGCAGAGGCTGAAAAAGAAGCCTGGGTGAACCGTATCGATTTTCTGAGCGAAGAAGCCGGACAATCGACCATTATCGTCGGCACCACCCGACCGGTTAAATACGAATTGAAAAATTCATCCGCTACACTTCTGCAGTTGGAGCTCTTCGATACCAAGCTGCCGAAATATCGCGATCGTCCCTTGATAACAACGCGTTTTGAAAGTGCCGTCAACCGCATTACCCCGGTTTACAAGAAATCGATGCCGAAAACGACTCTGGTCGCCATCGAGCTGCGGGAGGCCGTAAATTATGATGTCGAGCAAAAAGACGACGTTCTGATGATCCACTTCGGGCCCTCGTCCGTAGCGCCGCAACCTCTTGAGCAGGCGAACTTGCCGGACTGGAAGAAAGTTCTGGCCCAAACCGAAGCCGGATCGCAGACCATAGCCCCTGCAGCCCCGCAACACGGACCAAACGCCTCCCCGACTCCGCCGGCCATCTCGGCACCGGCCGCGCAGTCGGATGCTCCCGAACCGGCGATGCCCATGGCGGCTTTGGCATCGTACAAAGCCCCCAACGTCATCACCTATGGGTCTCACAAAGTGTATACCGGAGAAAAAATTGCCCTTGATTTCTATGAAACCGACATAAAAAACGTTTTCCGCATCATCCGAGAAATCAGCGGCAAAAACTTTGCCATCGACAAGGATGTCACCGGCAACGTGACCTTGACCCTGGAAAAACCGGTTCCCTGGGACCAGGTTCTGGATCTTGTGTTGAAGATGAACCGCCTGGGCATGGTGTACGAAGGCGACATCATTCGGATCGCCACCCTTGCGACCTTGACCGCCGAAGAAAAGGCCAAGCAGGACAAAATCACCGCCGAACAGAAATCCCAGGAGGTGGTCAAGGCGCTTGAACCGCTGGTCACCGAATACATTGCAGTCAATTATTCGGATGCCCAAGGCGAGGTCCTGCCCCTCGCCCAGAAAGTTCTGACCAAGGACCGCGGCAGCATCAGCGTCGATCAGCGCAATAACCAACTGATCGTCACCGACACCGTCTCTACGATCGCTCAGATCAAGGAAATCGTCAGCCGCATCGACACGGTGACCCCGCAGGTGATCATCGAAGCCCGCGTGGTCGAGGTCAGCGAAGAGTTCTCGATGGAACTGGGCATCGACTGGAATGCGAGCTGGGGCCCGACGAATATCTTAGGTGGTTCCCAAATAGGCGGCAATGTGGCCATGAATTTTCCATCGAACGCTTCTTCGACAGTCGGATTCAACTTCGCCAAACTGGCCGGGACGCCGTTGACCCTGGACGCCACCCTCAACGCCGTCGAAGCCAACAAGCAGGGTCGGATCATCACCGCGCCGAAGATCGTTACGCTCGACAACAAAAAGGCCAAAATCAAGCAGGGCGTCGAGTGGCCCTACCTGGAACGGGATTCATCCGGCAACGCGACGGTGAAGTTTAAAAATATCGACCTGCTGCTGGAGGTAACCCCTACCGTCACACCGGATGACCGTATCCTGATGAAAATCTACATCACCAAAAACGACATCGGTACCATCACCCTGGGCGTGCCGTCTCTCAACGTCAATGAAGCCCAGACCGAGCTGCTGGTCAACGATAGCGACACGATTGTCATTGGCGGTATCATCAAGAACAACAAGCAGGAATCCGAATCGGGATGGCCGGGAGTGAAGGACATCCCCCTGATGGGCTGGATGTTCAAAACCAAGAATGAAAACAACACCAACAATGAACTGCTGATCTTCATTACGCCGCGCATCGTTCAGCTCGAGCAGCGCCGCATTATCTGATGATAGGTTCGAAAAAAAACCCGCCCTCGCCCTGGTCGCGAGCGGCGGGTTTTCATTTTTAACGGTCGATATTTGGTTTAGGGGATGCTTTGCAGCTTCATCAGTTCGTTTCTTGCGGCCTTGGCTTCGGGGGAATCCGGTTTGAGTTGAACGGTTTTTTCAAAAGCGGTCTTGGCCCTG
The DNA here is from genome assembly GCA_041299015.1 of Deltaproteobacteria bacterium. Classification (GTDB taxonomy): domain Bacteria; phylum Desulfobacterota; class Desulfobacteria; order Desulfobacterales; family SG8-13; genus JARFQH01. Next base: position 22,447 of record JBFYWB010000062.1, on the reverse strand, counting down.
GCGGGGTTCTGTAACAAGAGGTAAGATTTTCCGAGTTCGTAGTAGGCTTCTGCTGATGTCGGATCGCTGTCGACGGCCGCGGTCAGGGCCGCCTGCGCCGCGGCGCCCTTGCCCATCGCCAAATAGGTCCGTCCCAACCCCTTGAGGGCCAGCGGATAACCGGGTTCGAGTTCCAATGCTTTCAGGTAATACTTCTCCGCCTCCAAAAAGTCTTTTTTCATGAAATAAGCGTAGCCGATATTGGTCAGGGGAAAATGCGGAGTTGCATACAAGAGATCGCCGGAGACTTCTTTAAAGACAGCGATCGCCTGGTCGTACTGTTGCTCATCCAGGTAGGCGACCCCGAGATTGTTCTTGGCAACCGCATAATCGGCTTTGAGCTGCAAAGATCGCTTGAAGTGTGTGACGGCCAGGTCGGGTCTGCTCTTGGCCAGGTAAACCTGGCCTAAATAATTATGCAGAATGTGATCCTCGGAATACATCTTATCGGCTTCCAGCAGGTATTTCAGGGCGCTCGTATAATCACCGGCCAGATAGTATTGCTTACCGAGGTCTCGATAGGCAACTTCTCTTTTTCGCAAATCGGCCCGGTCCGTGGCACAAGCAATGAGCAAGAGTGCGCAGGCGGCCCACAAAATTCGATTTCTTCTCATATTCAACGTCCCTTATCGATCGGTTAACGCCGGCGGAATCCCCCGGTCGGCTGCGCGGGCCGCTAAGCGTTCAAGGTTTTTTTAAGGTTTAATCTGTCGGCGATTTCCACCGCCACTCGTTGCACGAACAGGTCGAAATCAGAACCGGTCAAAGGCTTTCCGGGCGCCGGCAGCCTTTCCAGGCCTTGCGGGCGGAGGTACAGCGGTGTGTTGATCAACTGCGGGTCGACGGTGATGCCAAATTCCGGCGGGAACTGCCGTTCGAAATACATCTGCTGAAAACCGGCGAATTTCAAGGCGTGGGCGGTGGAATCAATCACCGCAATTTCGTCGCCGTCAACCAGGCCCTGTTTCCGGGCGGCCACCAGGCCGGCCAGAGATTCTCCGCCGTGCGTACAGGCGATGTGGCCATTGCGATTGGCCAGCAGTTCCCAGTCCATGATGGCCTGTTCAGTCACTTCGACGAAAAAAACCCGCTGCCGTCCGGCCTCCCGGTTATAGCGGTCTACCAGGTGGATGACCCGGGGCATAGACACGGGATTGCCGATCATGGCCGCCTGGGCCACGCTGGGTCTGACCGTCACCGGCGCAAACTTTCTCCGTGACGGGTCCGGTTCGCGGTAGTAGCGATAAACCGGGTTGGCATGCTGTGACTGCACACCGATGATCTTCGGCAGGTCGCCGATGATGCCGGTTTCACGGAACTTTAAAAACCCGCTCATCACGGCGGTTATGTTTCCGGCGTTGCCGATCGGCAGGATAACCACCTTGTCGTGCAGGTCGTACTCAAAATCCTGGGCGATCTCATAGGAATAGGATTCCTGTCCCAGGATCCGCCAGGCGTTTTTCGAGTTGAGCAGTGCGACATCGTATTCGTCCGAGAGCCGTTCGACAACTTTCATGCAGTCGTCGAAAACCCCCGGAATCTCAAAGACAGTCGCACCGCTCCCAAGCGGTTGGGAAAGCTGCTGGGGCGTGACTTTTTTATGGGGCAGCAGCACGGCCGATTTGATGTGGGGATTCAGATAAGAAGCGTATAAGGCGGCTGCGGCCGACGTGTCGCCGGTGGAGGCACACACCGCCAGCACCTCGGATACCAAGCCCTGGCGGATCAGATAGTTGATGTAGCTCAGCGCGCTGGCCATCCCCCGGTCCTTGAATGATGCGCTTGGATTCTGTCCGTCGTTTTTGAAATAAAACCGGAGGCCGACTTTTTGCTGCATGAAACCGTTGGCCTCGATCACCGGGGTATGTCCTTCTCCCAGGTAGACGACGGCTTCCAGGGGGATGACCGAACCGAGAAATTCGTGATAGCGGTAAATGCCTTTAAGGGCCGGCAGGGTGAGCATCTTACGGTAGTCGAGTATCCGCTGCCAGATTCCACCTGAAATTTCGCGCAGTCGATCGGCCCTGCGGTCGACGATCAGCAACACCTGGCGGCATTCCGGACAGGTGTAGAGCAATTTCTCGATCCCGTATTCAGCAGTGCAACCCAGGCAGCGGTAAACGAGTTCGCCGGACGGTCGTGGCAGGATAAAAGGACGAATATCTTTAGGAATGTCTTCTATTTTCAAAATGATATGACTTCCATGCCGCCCATATAAGGCCTGAGCGTCTCGGGAATGACCACACTGCCGTCAGCCTGTTGAAAATTTTCCAGAATCGCCGCGACGGTCCTTCCGACCGCCAGACCGGAACCGTTGAGGGTGTGGACGAGCTCCGTGCCTTTTTTCCCTTTTCGGCGGAAGCGGATGTTGGCGCGTCGCGCCTGAAAACTCTCACAATTAGAGCAAGACGAAATCTCGCGGTAAGCACCTTGACCCGGCAGCCAGACTTCGAGGTCATAGGTCTTGGCGGCAGAAAACCCCATGTCGCCGGTGCAGAGTAAAACAATCCGATAGGGTAGGTTCAGGCGTTGGAGAATAGCCTCGGCGTCACTCAGCATTTTTTCGAGTTCATCATAAGACGCCTCCGGTTGCGTCAATTTGACCATCTCGACCTTGTTGAATTGGTGCTGCCGGATCAGCCCTCTGGTATCTTTACCGTATGAACCGGCCTCCGATCGGAAACAGGGGCTGTTGGCCGTGTAATAAATCGGCAGCCGGTCTTCATCCAGCACTTCTCCCTGGCGCAGGTTGGTGAGGGGCACTTCGGCGGTCGGTATCATGAAATAATCCCAACCCTCGAGCTTGAACAGATCCTGCTCGAACTTCGGTAGCTGCCCGGTGTTGGTCATACTGAGTCGGTTGACGGCAAAAGGTGGCAAAATCTCTGTGTATCCATGTTCGGTGACATGAATGTCGAGCATGAAATTAATCAAGGCCCTTTCAAGACGGGCCCCGGCGCCGACATAAAGGGGGAAACGAGCGCCGGTGATCTTGGCGGCGCGCTCGAAGTCAAGAATGCCGAGTCTGGTCCCAATATCCCAGTGAGCTTGAACGTCGAATTCGAAGTGAGGCGGTTTCCCTACCTGCTTGACAAGTGAATTGTCGGCGGCATCCTTGCCAAATGGAACCGAGGCATGCGGGATGTTCGGAATTTCGAGCAGGATCTTGTCGAGGTTTTCTTCGTGGACGACCAACGCCTGTTCGAGCGTTTTTATTTTGGCCGACACCGCGCGCATTTGCTCAACGAGGTCCTCTGCATCTTGACCGCCTTTCTTCAAATCAGCAATCTGATCGGACACCCGGTTGCGTCGGTGACGCAACTCTTCGAGTTCGACCAGAACGCCGCGTCGCAGATCATCGGCCGTTTGGAACACGCCGATGTCAATTTCCGAATGGCGTGCGTTCAGTGACCGTTTGACATCGGACAAATTCTGCCTGAGAAACTTGATTTCCAACATATCGGCCTTATACTTACCTGAGTTTTTTCGGTATGTTCTTGTGTTGGTGGTGGCTGTCTGCTACGAATTGCATTCGAAATATCGACACAATTGGCTGTGGCTGTGGACCGCATGATTCGGCAGGGCTAAAAAACGGTTAGTCGTTGCTCTCAGACCTCGGGCAACGATCGGCAAAGGTATCGTTACCTAACATGAGGTTGCGTCTTTAGTCAATGATGAATACAGGTTGACCCATTTCGAGAATACCTTTCACCCAATGCAATTCTGGCGAGGTTATACCAGTTATGGAAGAAATCCAGAAAACCAAGGCCGACATCAGAAAAGAAATCGCTGCGGCAATCGCCAAACTCTCTGTAGGCGCCTTGGCTGAAAAAACCAGTTTGATTGAAAACCGCCTTTTTGATTTCGCCAATTTTATCGAGGCCAAGATCGCCCTGCTGTATGTCGATAATCAAAGCGAAGTGAGGTCCGCAGGGATTATCCGGCGGGCTTTCGACCACAACAAGATCGTCGTTCTTCCTCTGGTAAAAACCGAAACCAAGAAATTCAAGCTGTTTAAAATTGACCACTTCGAAAGAGACTTGAAACCCGGCCCAAACGGCATCCTGCAACCGGACCCTGAAAAATGCCGCACCGTGCCGATCGACTGCATCGATATCGCCATCATACCCGGAGTCGCTTTCGACGAAAAAGGCGGAAGAATCGGATTGGGAGTCGGGTATTACGACCGGCTCATCCCGCACCTGCCGGTAACGACCCGCAAGGTGGCCCTGGCCCTGGAGATTCAAATCATTCCGCAAGCACCGATCGAATCTCACGACAAGCACGTCGATATCATCATCACTGACAAACGCATCATTTACAAAATATGACATGATGCCGACCGCTTCCGGAGTGCAATAGCAGAGGCTGACGGCAGGTCGGCAGCCTCTGTGTGTTTAAGCCAGTGGACTAAACGTCCCCTTCCCAAAATGGCTTTCCGTAAACCACTTCGCGCAACGTTCGTTCAGCCGTCGCCGCTCGCTATGCGCTGCGGGTGATGCGCTGCTATACTCTTGACGCAACCTGTCGGAACTGATAGAAAAAGGGTCACTTTCGCGTATCGCGGTATCGAGAGAGGACGTTTTTTGCCGCTAACAACCCGAGTTGATTTTTTTACTAGATGCCGTAAATGATAGAGAAAGAATCGACAAAATTCGAGCGCCAACGCGAAGAAATGGTCCGGCGTCAGATTGAAACCCGCGGCATCGCCGATCAGAGAGTCCTGGCGGCCATGCGCAAAGTGCCCCGCCATCTTTTTGTCAGTGAAGCGTTGCGGGACCAGGCTTACGGTGATTTCCCGCTTCCCATCGGGGACCAGCAGACCATTTCGCAGCCATTCATCGTAGCCGAAATGACCCAAGCGCTTCAACTCTCGGAAAAAGACCGGGTGCTCGAAATCGGTACCGGCTCGGGGTACCAAGCCGCCATCCTGGCGGAAATCGCCTATCGGGTTTACACCATCGAGCGCATCCATTCACTGCTGATAAAGGCCCGTCGGCTCTTCGACCAACTCCGATACCACAACATCATCACGCGCTTCGGCGACGGCAGCGTCGGTTGGTTGGAGGAAAGTCCATTCGACGCCATCATCGTCACTGCCGGAGCCCCGCACATTCCCGATTCTTTGATCAGCCAACTGGCCGAAAACGGACGAATGGTGGTTCCGGTCGGCGATCAGCACTCACAGGAATTAATTAAAATATTCAAAGGCCGGGAGGGTATTCATCGCAGCAATCTGGGCGGCTGCCGCTTTGTCAAGCTGATGGGTGAAAACGGCTGGAGCGACCGCTGAATGTTGCGTAAACTCTACGATTGGGTCCTGCATTGGGCCGAAACGCCCTACGGTTCATGGGCGCTTTTTCTGCTCGCTTTCAGCGAGTCTTCTTTTTTTCCGATTCCGCCGGATGTCCTGTTGATCGCGCTTGCCGTTGCAGTTCCTCGCAACTCATTGAAATTTGCCATGATTTCATCAATAGGGTCGGTTCTCGGCGGCTGCTTCGGCTATTTGATCGGCTGGCAGTTCATGCAGGGAATCGGTGAAAAAATCATCGCTTTTTACGGTTTGACCGACAAAATCGACCATATCGGCACATTGTACCGGACATACGATGCGTGGGTGATCGGAATTGCCGGATTTACCCCGATTCCATACAAGGTGTTCACTATTGCCGCCGGCATGTTTGAGATCAATTTCGGAATTTTTATTCTCGCCTCGCTTATCTCCCGCTCGGCCCGTTTCTTTCTCGTCGGTGGATTGATCTATATGTTCGGTCCGCGCATCCAGAGTTTTATCGATAGATATTTTAACATTCTGGCCGTGACCTTTACGGTTTTGTTAATTGCCAGCTTCGTCGTGCTCAAGCGTTTTTTCTGAACCATCTTTGATTAAAATGTCTGTCTGCCGATATCCTTACAAAAACAGGTTCTCTTCGGCCGCGGCTTTCAACAGGTGGGTTACAAAGGCATGGCCCGGTGGGGAGAGGCTGCGGTGTTTGTGGCGGGTCAGATAAAAATTGCGCTTGAGATTCAGGTCATCAATTCGCAGAGCTTTGAGCGTCCCGGATTGCAGGTGTTCGATGACCGCAATCGGCGAGACGATTGACAGTCCGATTTTACGCTTAACTGCCTGGACGACCGCTTCCGTGCTGCCGAATTCGGCAACGACATGGAAGTCTTTCAGCCGACGGCCCTTTTTTCGCAGGCTGACTTCAATCGATTTCAAAGTCCCGGAACCCGATTCGCGCACGATCAAGCGCTCTTGGAGCAGCAGGTCCAAGGTGACGCCGGTTTTGTCGCGCCAGCGGTGATCATCCGGAACGATCAACCGCATTTCGTCCTCCACCAAGACCTGTTGTTCCAGTTTACCGTCGGCCGTTCGGGCACCGACTACCCCAAATTCGAGCTCACCGGAGAGAATATCGCTGACGATTTCCCCCGTGCCGGCTACCTTGAGGGCTACAAAAACATGCGGGTATTTTTCCAGAAAGCCGGCCGTAACCCGCGGAAGAATATGGCCGCCGGGAATGGTGCTGCCCCCAATGGCCAGATGGCCTTCCACGGCGCCCTTGAATCGGCTGAGGGCCTTTTCGGCTTCGTCCCTCAATGCAATCAGCCGCAGGGCATAGTGATAGAGAAGTTCACCTTCCTTGGTGGGAACGGTCTCCTTGGCCAACCGATCGATCAAGCGGCAGCCGAAATGACTTTCCAGATCCTTGATGTGGCTGCTGACCGTCGGTTGCGACAGGTGGACCAGTTTTCCGGCCTTCGAAAAACTGCGCTGTTCGACAATTTTACAAAAAATGGTAAGCTGCCAGAGGTCCATGAGATCAGACAGGGCATAGCGGAAGAAAACCGAAATGCATCCGTGGCGGATCCTCCGTCTAAGTCCGTGCTACTTTCGTCCGAACTTGATTTTAAGTTTTTCGAGCACGAACGGCGGCACCATGCCTTCGATATTGCCGCCGAACCGGGCCGCTTCCTTGATAATGGAGGAGCTGGTAAATATCCACCGCAGGCCGGTCATCAAAAAAACCGTCTGAATTTCACGATCGAGGCGACGGTTCATAAGCGCCATCTGAAACTCGTATTCGAAATCCGAAACGGCACGCATTCCGCGTAGAATCGCTTGGGCCTTGCGCTTGGCTGCATAATCCACCAAAAGACCGTCGAAGCGGTCGATTTCGATATGCACTAGACTCTTCATGCTCTCCCGGAGCATGTCCAGGCGTTCCTCCACTGAAAAAAGCGCTTCCTTTCCAGGGTTGCACAAAATGGTGACGATGATTTTATCGAACAATTTCAATCCTCGTCTGACGATGTCCAGATGACCATTGGTAACCGGATCAAAAGAGCCCGGATATATCGCAATTCTCGCCATCGCCCCCATCCATCACCTGTCGCATAATTCCGCAAACGAATCCTTCTGCCGGCATCACAGAGGTTCCGGAGTCTCCGCTTGTGCGGAGCGTTCATAACACAGATTCTAAAAATGAAACAAGGGTTTTTCCGTAGCGTCTCTGGTCGTGAAGGATGAAGCCGTCAAGAGCAAGCGGAAGTGGCTCGCGCAGAGAGTGTTCGAGAATCAGACGGTGGCCGGGCGCCAGGATCGGACTGCGCCGGAAGAGATTCAATCCATCGCGGACAAGGCCTCGGTTGTAAGGCGGGTCTAGGAAAACAAGATCAAACTTTGGCTGAGATATTGTAATGCAGCCAAGATCGCGGGTGACATCCCAGAGGATGACCCGTGCCCGGTCCAGAAGCCGGCAACACTCCAGATTGCGATTGATGATGGTTACAGCCGAACGGCTGTTATCGATGAAAACGGCCGCACGGGCACGGCGGCTCAACGCTTCGATGCCGAAGGCGCCGGTTCCGGCAAACAGGTCCAGCACCACGGCACTCGGAACCCGTGCGGCGATGATATTGAATATCGACTCGCGCAGCCGGTCGGCTGTCGGCCGAATTTCGGCGCCGCTCAAAGAAGCCAGTTTTTTTCCTCTCAGGTTTCCGCCGACAATGCGCAAATAGATGTTTCCCTGCACCCGCCGAGAAGCAGGTTTACTTGGTGATCTCTTTAATTTTTTTATGTAGGAAGCTGCGTCCGACACCGAGAATTTCTGCAGTCCTGGTTATATTGTTTTCGTTTTCTTCGAGCTTCTTCTGGATGTATTCTCTCTCAAAAACCTTCTTGGCTTCTTTCAAATTGTCGATGGCCAGCAGTTCAGGTTCACCGAGAACCGCTTCGAGACCGACTGCTGGTGTATATGGTTCGGGGAGGTCTCCAACATCAATCGTTTCTTTTTCAACCATTATGGCCAGGCGTTCCACCAAATTCTTCAATTCCCGAACGTTTCCCGGCCAAGCGTAATGGCGAAGCCGGTCGAGCGCACCGGGCGACATCTTCTTTTTTTTCTTTTGGGCTTGTTTCGCAAATTCATCGAAGAAGATATCGACCAGCAATGGGATGTCCTCGAATCGGCTCCTCAGTGCCGGCACCTCGATCGGCACCACGTTCAGGCGATAGAACAAATCCTCTCTGAATAAGCCTTTTTCAATTTCTTTTTCGAGCTCTTTGTTTGTGGCGGCAATGACGCGGACATCCACCGTGATGGTGCGATTGCCTCCCAGACGGTTGAACTTCTGTTCCTCGAGTACGCGCAGCATTTTTGACTGCGTCTTCAGGCTCATGTCGCCGATTTCATCCAGGAATATCGTGCCACCGTTGGCCAGTTCGAATTTTCCTCTTTTCTTCGCGGCCGCACCAGAAAAGGCGCCCTTTTCATGTCCGAACAGTTCGCTCTCGATAAGCTCCTCCGGGATGGCGGCACAGTTTACGGTGATCAAGGGCTGGTCGACACGTCGACTGAGCTGATGGATCGTACGGGCCACGAGCTCCTTGCCGGTACCGTTTTCCCCCTTAATCAGAATCCAAGTGTCCGTCGGGGCGGCCACGGCAACCTGCTTTTTCAGTAACTGTATCGGCGGGCTGTTCCCGCTGATGGAATTCTTCTCGATCATTTTTTTGCGCAAATAACGGTTCTCTTCTTCGAGTCGGCGATAATTCAAAGCGTTGTTGATCGCGAGAATAATCTTGTCGATGGAGAGCGGCTTTTCGATCAAGTCATAGGCGCCCATTTTGGTAGCCTTCACGGCCGTTTCGATCGTCCCGTGTCCAGTGATGATAATCACCTGGATGAAGGGGTTGTTCTTTTTGATTTCCTGCAAGGTGTCGATACCGTCCAGGCCCGGCATCCAGATATCCAGGAGCACGAGGTCGGGAGATTCGCTTTCAATTGTTTTGAGCGCCTCGTAGCCGTTGGATGCGGTATGCACGTCAAAGCCCTCGTCGATCAGAAGCCCTGCCAGAGACTGCAGAATCGACGGTTCGTCATCAACAATCAAAATGGACGGATTCATGCTTTGAACTCCTCAATAAAGTTTTCGGGCGCTGAATTTGAACTTCCGTTGCCGATCGATTGGGGAACCGCAACCGGTCAAACCGGCAATTCGATCACGAATTTTGCCCCTTGGGGCTGATGATTCTGGACGCTGATCACACCGTTGTGGTCGCCGACAATCGTGCTGACGATCGTCAGTCCCAGCCCCATACCAGCCTTTTTGGTGGAAAAGTTCGGTTCGAACAGCCGGGTTTTGTCGGCATCCGAGATACCCGACCCGTTGTCGGCCACTTCGATGCGGACGCGATTCAAAATTGAATCATGGGTCAGCGCGATCGCAATTTCACCCCGGCCCTTGATGGCCGCAATGGCGTTTTCCAGAAGATTGATCATGGCCTGTTTAATCTGTTTACGATCCAGGTTCATGGTCGGAACGGTGTCGGTCAGCCCGGTTTCGAAATGGATATCAGGATACCCTTCTCTGTAAAGCGCTACGGTTTCCTCTATGATGGGCAGCAGTTCGCAGGGTTTGAGATCGACGCTTGGAAATTTAGCAAATGCGGAAAACTCGTTAACCAAGTTGCGAATCAATTCCACGTGATCGATGATCATTCGGATGCATTCGTCAAAAACCGGGTCTTCGTGATCTTTGGCGAATTTCCGGTTGAGCCGTTGGGCTGAGAGCGTGATCGGGGTCAGCGGATTTTTAACTTCATGCGCAATTCGGCGAGCCACCTCGCGCCAGGCAACTATCCGCTGCGCTCTCTCCATCTCCGTGAGATCATCGAACACCATCACGATGCCCATCGGACTGCCGGCGTCGTCCTTGAGCGCATTAACGTGGGTCAGGAAGCTGCGCGGCCGCCCATCGATGATCAACCGCAACGGCAGTTGGAGGGCATCGTCTTTTGAAAGTGACAGGCTGTTCATTACTTCACGGGCCAAACCGTGGAACTGGCCGTCCAGCAGGTGTTCGTAACTGTGATGAAGAGCTTCGTCGATTCTGAGCCCGAGCATTCGCGCCGCCGAGGTGTTGATCGTCTTGATGATGCCGCCGGCATCGAGCGTAATCACGCCGGCAGAGACATTTTTCAAAACGATTTCCATGTACTGCCGTTTCTCCTCGATTTCGACGTTTTGCTGTTGGAGCATGTGCGCGGAGAGTTCCAGTTGTTCCCTGCTGATGCGCAAATCTCGCGTCATTTTGTTGAAAGATTCGACCAGGCTTCCGATCTCATCGTCCGCAACCGGTTCGATTGTAAAACTCAGCTCCCCCTCAGCCACCCGACGGGTGCCTTCGGCCAACTCCTTGATGGGAATGCTGATGGAGCGGGCGAGATAAAAACCGAACCAGATAGCACAGAAAAGAACCAAGAGGGCCACAATCGATAAAACGATGTAATAGGTGTTCTGAATCGGCTTTTTGAGCAGTTTTATCTGTTGATATTCTTCAAAACCACGCGTAATTGACTTCATGCTCTGAGAGATGTCCGGCACCAGCAGGATCGAAAGGCACAGAAATCCCTTGACCTGATCACGTGCCACTCCGAAGGGAATAGTTCCCACGATTCGGATCAACTCCCCCTTTGGAATATACTCCGAAAGGGTCCAAATATTCTCCGGAACGATGCCTTTCAGGAGTTTTTCGGTCGAAACGGTACCGAAGGGCGTGTTTTCGAGCGCCTCGGAAAGCGAAAAGGTCAGACGCTTGGTATTGACATCGTACACCTCGGCCGCTGCAATATTGAACTCGCGCTGGAGGACCTGGGTGTACCGGGAAAGCGCATCGATGTTCTGCGGTATTAAGAGGTCTTTCTTGGCGATCTGAACCGCCGCCCGCTCAATCAGAAACCGACCGTTGGTCTCGGCCTGCTTGTAGACACTGCGGCCGACCGTCAGAGAGTTTTCCAGCGCTTGCTCCACCGGAACGTTGAACCAGAATTCGAGGCTGGTGGTGATGAAGTTGATTGAAAAGAAAAAAAGGACAATCGTCGGCAGGAGCGTCAGTGCGATGAAGGCGACCGTCAAACGGGTGCGCAGCCGGGCGCCCATGACATTGCGTTTGCGCTCATAGAGCAGCTTGACCAAGTTGCGGAAGACCAAAAAAATCAGCAGGATGAGCAGCAGCAGATTGATGTTGATGAGAATGAACATCAAGACGGTATTGGATACCGGTATATCCGATCCAAATTGAATGACGCGGAACTCGGCCAGCGTCAGAAAGGCGACGACGATGGTGATGACGAAGATCAGCACGCCTTCGCGCTTGCGTCGCTTTCTGTCGGCCTGGGCCGGTGTCAGTGAGAGGGTCCTGTTGGTTCTGCTGGTGTCATCCATGATAAAAAGGGGGGAAATAGCACAGAATGCCGGTATCCGCGATCATCTCGGAGTTAATAAATGAAATCGATCGTATACCAATCGGTTTCGACATCCCACAATGAAAAGAGTATGTAATGAAGATAGAGCGGTAAGGTTAGCTTGCTGACCTCTGCCATTGTCCGAATTTGGTACTGGCGGCCCTTTTCCAGTTCCCTCAATGGATACACGCTCAGGGCTTCGACTTCTGCCATCCATTGCTGGGCCTGTAAAAAAGAATGGGTGACTACGGGATCAGCTTCTTTCCACGATCGCTTGACCGTGAATTCCTTCTTCAGATTGTTGTATTTGATCGTGTGGGTCAATTTGATATCGGCGATTTTTTTATCGGCCCACCAATTGCGGACGCGCAAGAGACTGATGTAGAAAACAAACGTTGCCGGAACACCACTGTAGATGGCTTCTTTGAGTTTTCCGGTGAAGGCGCCTTCCATGGTGAGGTACAAAAGGAGATCGTCACGCGTGTTGGAAACGGTCATGCGCGTCAATCGGGCTTCCTCGGCAACCACAGGCTCAACGGCGGACCATAGTAGGCAGACCGCCACGATAAAGATAATGCCGACTTTGTGGCCCATAAAATATCCCCTGCCGTAGACTAAACCTTAAGTCGTCAAGGCGTGCAAGCACCTCCGCAATACCCCAATCAGAAACAATGCCTGGAATATAACGAAAACCTATTTATATTGCAATCGATTTTGGCTGTGCAGGGCGAAGCGGAGTGGGTACGGGAACCCAACGGGTTTCCCAGGATTCCTTGCAGGAAAAGAATTTTTCAAGAAAGGCGTGGTTGAATGCATGGCCGGACTTGACGACGACCAGATGTCCGAGGATCGGCATACCCAACAGAGAGAAATCTCCGAGACAATCCAGGATCTTGTGGCGAACGAATTCATCTGGAAACCGCAAGCCGCCCGGGTTGATGACGCGATTCCCGTCGATAACCACCGCATTGTCGAGAGAGCCGCCCAATGCCAGTCCATGGCGTTTCATATACTCCACTTCCTGCAGGAATCCAAAGGTCCGAGCGGAGCTGATTTCGGTGGCAAAAACCTTGTCGGTCACGTCGATGGCCAGAGATTGGCGCCCGATCAGGGGGTGATCGAAATCGATGGTGCAGGCTATACTGAAAGTGTCCGACGGGAAGGCGGTGACGGATTTTTCTCCATCGACCAGTTCGATTGGCTCTCTGAGCACAAAGAAGTGTCGCGGAACGCCTTGGTTTTCAATTCCGGCTTGGCTGATCTGTTCGGTGAAAGGAGCAGCGCTCCCGTCCATCACCGGAACCTCATACGCGTCCAGTTCGACCAAGGCATTGTCGATGAAAAGACCGGCAAAGGTTGCCATCAGGTGCTCGATGGTGGATACGATACACCCGTCGCTGCCGATTACCGTTGCCAAGCTGGTGTCCACAACCCGATTGAACTGGGCGGTGACGCCGGGAGTCCCGGGTAGATCCACCCTTACAAACCGGATGCCGTGGTTGATCGGTGCCGGCTTTATCGTTAAATTGACCTTTTTGCCTGAATGCAGCCCGATTCCTTTAAAACGAACCGGCTTGCGCAAGGTTCTCTGGTTGATGTACATGAATAATGGATCCTTAAACCGGCTCATCGTCCCATGGACGAAACAGATGCCTCTTTTTTCCATATTCTTTAGGAAAATACAATAAAAAAACCAAAATCCTCTCTTCGACAACCGCTCTGATATTTTTTACCTATAATACCAACATTAATGCTCATCACTGCCATATCAAGCCGTCCGGTACTTGAAACCGCGGTTTGGCGCGCACGAGTTTTTAAAATGCGGAACAGGTTTTTTCTTTTAACAGACGGATTATTCTATCGATTCCAATGGCAGTCCGACTGCGTCGGGATTCTCGACCGCATCGTTATGCTCAATCGGTCCGAAGAGGTCGATTCGACCCGTTTCTGTCTGCGGTGTCGGGGGACGGGCGGCCGTCTCTTCCTTGGCCTGAACTCTGGGATTCATAAAGCCTGCCGGCATCGGCCGATGCGTTTTCATGAGCTCTCCCGGGATGAGTATCTTGTCTCCGAGGTGCACATTGGCCGGGTTAAGGCCGTTATTGGCTTCAACAAGACGCTTCCAGTTGTCCACCGAACCGGTATACCAAAAGGATATCGCACCGAGAGTCTCTCCCGAGCGGCGGACGGTGTGAACGTAGGGTGCCGGTTTAACAGGAGCTGAGCCGCTTTTGGGGAGGGTCTTGGGGGTGGTGAAACCCAACGGCATGGGTTGATGCGTTTTCAGGAACTCTTCGGGGATAAGAATCTCGTCTCCGATGCGTATCCTGCGAGGGTTAAGGCCGTTATTGGCTTCAACCAGGCGCTTCCAGTTGTCCACCGAACCGGTGTACCAGAGAGAAATCACGGCAAGGGTCTCTCCCGACCGGCGGACAGTATGAAAATAGGATACTGATTTTACAACCGTTTCCAAGCGTGAGGGTTGCGGCGCCGGCGGCGGTTCAACGGAAGGAGCCGATATCGGTTGATCGTTCGAGGTCTGGCGGGGTTCTATACGCGCACTGCTGCATCCAACCAGCCACAGCAGAGCCGATGCAAACGTTATTCCGATTAAGACCGTCCGCCATTTCGCCATCACCTGCCAGCCTCCTCTGCGGCTTTGAATTGTTGCAGGTAAGTTTGCGCCTTTTGATTGTCGGGTTTGGCCGCAACCGCCTTTTCCAGACTGGCCCGGCTCTCCTCTTTTTTACCCAATTTTTGTTGAACCATGGCGAGGTTGAAAAGAGCCTTGTCGAGATAAGGCGGATTGGTCCGCACAACCCGTGCAAACATTTTTTCGGCGCTATCATACATCCCGGTGGATGCGTAAAGGAATCCCAGGTTGAATAACGCGTCTGAAAGGACAGGATCCAGATCGACGGCCTTTTGGTAGGCCGCGATAGCCTGTGTGTAGTCCTTTAAACGGGTGTATACTTTACCTAAAAAAAAATGGGCCTCGACGTTTTTCGAATCCAGAGCAATGGCGTTGCGCAGCATCTGCTGGGCTTCAAGCGGAGATGTCTCTAGAAGGCGGGCGGCCTTACCCGCGAGCGCCTGGGCATAGAGCGGCTTGAACTCCGGCAGTCTTTCCGGATTGCGGGTGGCCTCCAGCAACTCCAGCGCCAACTGGTAATTTTTCTGCGCGAGCGCTCCCTTCACCAAATCCAGTACGGAAGGCAGTCCGTTTTCTGCGCCAAATGGTTGCGACGGCAACGGTGGCCCCGTGCGGGACTGCGGTGGAGCCTGCCCCTGCTCAACGGCTACTCCGCTTGTTGGCGTCGGAACTCTTGTTTTTTCGGCCGGTGTGGCCTGCACCATCAGGGCCAGTGCGACCGCAATAATTCCAATGCCGACGAACAAGCCCCCGTAAAAGAAGGTTTGCCGTTTGACTCTTGCGGAAGTTCTTTGAGTTTCTTCACCGTCCGGATCGGTTTCATCCGCAACAGCCGCGTTGGTCTCGCCCTTGAATGCAAGTTCCGCATTGCCCGACCCAACGGTCGCCGCTTCTTTCTTTACCCCTGTCTTTGCAAATACCCTTCCGGTCGACAATGCCGCGGCAAAGTGGGTCCATCTCGACGTCATGGCCTGAATGACCCGCCGAACCGACGGCTCCCGCCACATATCGCGGAAGGCCGCCCGCCACCGAGCCCTGAGTTTGTCGATCAACGCTTTTTCGAATATCGATCCGGCTTCACCGGGAAAACGAATTTCCAGGGCGCATTCAGTGACAACATCGGGTGATATCGTTTTTAGGCCCTGAACATAACCGGTCAGAAGAGCACGCTCACAGATGACATTGATGAGGCGTGGATAGCCCCGCGAAAAACGATGAACCTCACGGATCGCATCCGAAGTGAACAATTGCGCCTCGCTGCCGGCAACTCTCAGCCGATGACCGATATACTGCACCATTTCGCTTTCAGAAAGGGGCTGAATATCGTAGAAAAGCGTGACCCTTTGGCGCAGGGCCTGGCAATCCGGCAACAACAGGGATTGTTTCAATTCATTCTGGCCGATGAAGAAAATATTGATCAGTCTTTTGCCCGCTTGCTCTGCGTTGGACAACAGCCGTATTTCTTCCAGCAGTTCCGGTGACAGGCGATGAGCCTCGTCAATGACCAGCAAAACGACCTTGCCGTCGACATGCGCCCGCTTCAAAAACCTGTTAAAATAAATGATAAAATCGGCCTTGCCGCCGATAGCGGCCGTCGGCTCGTAGGACACGGCGACGATTTTCAGAAAGTCGAGAGTCTCAAGCTTGGGATTGTTGATGTTGGCAACCAGGACATCGTCTCCCAGACTCTCCAGGAGCGCGTTCAGCAGAGTCGTCTTTCCGGTTCCGATGCCGCCGGTCAACACCACGAACCCGTTTCTGTCCAACACACCGTATTTCAGGACGGACAGGGCCTCCTGATGTTTCTCTCCGAACCAGAGATAGCGGGGATCGGTATCTATTCGAAATGGCTTTTCCGATAGATTGTAGTGGGAGAGATACATTGATGGCATTTTCTACTGCGCGGCATCGAATGCAACCGCGTGTGGAGAGAGGGCGTCAGAACAACGCAAAATTTTCCTTCAACCAATATTTGGGTTTGAGGCGTTTAACATAACACACCTGCCCTCGAAAAAGGGATCGGTTCGGGTGACACAACACGAGTAAAAATTTGCGCGGGGACGGTCCGGCCGAAGACCATAGAGAAAACCTCAAGATGTGGATCCGCTTCAGGGGTGAAACATTCTTAAAGTTTATGGTATACTTACACGTGTGGTATACCAACCCTTAAAGCGGCTGTCAAGCCGCACACAGATCGGTCCGCCGCAAAAGCCCTCTGGCAAAGCTTGTTTATGGTTGTCTCCAGCGCGGTTAACCGTTGATCAAAATACGGCCGCGTGCTAAGCGCGGTAAGCATTTGAACCCACTCCCGCACAACTGGTGAAGACATGTTGGCCCGCGTCTTGAGCAGTGCCGTAATCGGTATCGACGCCTATCTGGTAGAGGTCGAGGTTGATATTGCTCGCGGCCTGCCGACATTTACCATTGTCGGGCTGCCGGAGGCATCGGTAAAGGAGAGCAAGGAGCGGGTTAAGTCGGCCATCAACAACTCCGGCTATAGCTTTCCCGACGACCGCATCACCGTCAACCTCGCCCCGGCCAACATCAAAAAAGAGGGCACCGGGTTCGACCTGCCCATTGCCCTCGGCATCCTCACCGCCATCGGTATCGTGCCCAAAGCCATCACCGCCGAATACCTGGTTTTGGGCGAACTGTCGCTGGATGGACGCATCAAACCGGTAAACGGATCGCTGCCGATGGCGCTGGCAGCCAAAAATGCCGGCTACAACGGTATCGTGGTGCCGCTTGAAAACGGCCGAGAGGCATCAGTTGTCAGCGGAATCGATGTCATCCCGGTCAATACCCTTTCCGGGCTCGTTGAGTTTTTGCGCGGAACGGTCCGCATTGCTCCCCTTGAAACCGACCTGAAGGCCATCTTCGATCAGGACCTCGAAGCCGAGGTCGACTTCAGCGAGGTCATGGGCCAGGAACATGTCAAACGCGCCTTGGAAGTGGCCGCGGCTGGCGGACACAACCTATTGATGATCGGGCCTCCCGGTTCCGGCAAGACCATGTTGGCGCGACGTCTGTCCACGATCCTGCCGCCGCTCACCTTCGACGAAGCCATAGAGACCACAAAGATATTCAGTGTCCTGGGCCTGCTGAATGCCGACCAGGCCCTCATCACCAGACGTCCTTTCCGCTCGCCGCATCACACCATTTCCGACGCAGGCCTGATCGGCGGCGGTCACATTCCGCGCCCCGGCGAGGTCAGTCTAGCCCACAACGGCGTGCTTTTCTTAGATGAACTGCCGGAATTCAAAAAGAACGTCCTCGAAGTCTTACGTCAACCCCTGGAAGACCTGAAGGTGACCATCGCGCGTGCGGCCCTGTCCATCACTTACCCATCGAGCTTCATGCTTCTGGCAGCCATGAATCCCTGCCCATGTGGCTATTTGTCCGACCCCAAGCACCAGTGCAGCTGCAGCTTTCAGCAGGTTCACCGCTACCGCACCCGGATTTCAGGGCCATTGCTTGACCGAATCGACATTCACGTGGAGGTGCCGGCCGTCCCCTATAGAGATCTGGCCGCCCTGCAAAGTGCAGAATCCTCTGCCGCCATCAGGGAGCGCATCGGTGTCGCCCGCACCGCCCAAACCGAACGCTTCAAGCGGTTAAAACCCCGCTGCAACGCCCAAATGGGAAGCCGCCACATCAAGCGCTTCTGTTGCATCGACATCGACTCCCAGGGCCTGCTGGAAACCGCCATCGACAAGCTCGGCTTATCCGCCCGCGCCTACAGCCGCATTCTCAAGATTGCCCGCTCCATCGCCGACCTTGCCGGTTGTGAGGATATCGCCGTGGAACATGTCTCCGAAGCCATCCAGTATCGCGGCCTGGACCGCGGCCGAATCAGACCCGGCGGTGCGATCTGAAAAACCGCCTCATTTGAGTTGCGTCAGATCCGAACTGCGGATGTGAAGATCCCGCTGCGGAAAGGGGATCTCGATTTCGGCTTTTTTGAGCTCTTCGAAAATGGCAAAATAGAGACTGCTGCGAATCTTAGGGCGAGGGGTATCGCGCACGTCGATCCAGACCAAGAGGTCGAAGTTGATGGAGTTGTCGCCATATTCGACAAAACGGACCACCGGCGGCTGATAGTCGGAAACCATCGGCTCCTTTGACGCCACATCCAGCAGGATCTTCTCGACTATCCGCGGGTCCGCAGCGTAGGAAACGCCCACCGGAACGGTGATGCGGATCATGGGCGAGCTCAGCGAATAATTGACGATCGTATCGGAGACGAAGTTTGAATTCGGAATCAGATACTCGATGTTGTCGCGGGTGCGGATGCGCGTGGAGTTCAGGAAGATGTCCGTAACGAAGCCGAGGGTGTCTTTCACCTCGACCCAATCGCCTTTGCGGACCTTGCCCCCGAAGATCAGAGAGAACCCGCTGATCACATTGGCGGCCATGTTTTGAAGACCGAGACCGATGCCGATGCCGATGGCGCCGGCGAAGACTAGCAGGAAGCGCAGGTCCAGTCCGACCGCTCTGAGGGATATCAACAAACCGATGGCGATAAGAGTGTATTTCAATGAGATATTCAGGGCGTATCCAAGGCCGGGGTCGATACCCAGGGATGGATACACACGGTAGTCGAGATAGGCCTGCAGCAGGCGGGAGGCAAATACGAAGGCCAGCAAAATAAGGGCCGCTTTTAAAATGAGCCAGAGGGTAATCGGCGTTGTCCCCAAGGTGGCCACCGGGAACGACATCAATCGCTGCAGCGGGTCGAGCACGCCGAGCAGGTTCAGGACGATGATCGCCGTAGCGGTCCCGGTTGCATACAACAGCATGATCCTTAGCGATCGAAACAGAAAACCAACGGTTTCATTGCGGGGATCCTTGTCGGCATACCACTTGGTAAGGAAGCCGCGCAGGACATGATAGATCCACATAATGAGCAGATAAGCCACAACGGTTATCCAGGTCTTCAGCAGGACCACCCGCCCGAACTGGCGGTAACCGAGACACCACAGCAGGGCAACCGCAAAGGAGAAGACTATAAAAGGATAATAGAACCGGTCCATCACCCGGGCGAACCTCTGGTAGCTGCGATATGGTAAATCGGGCAGCAGCGACATCAGGGTCCTTTTCATCATGAGCAGCAGAAACAGAACGACCACAATCGACAGCGAAATGACAAATTTCAGCAAGGCCACGATATCGTCGCGAATCTGAAAGGCTTGGGCCAGCCATATCACGGCGACACCGGCAAACACGTAAACCAGTGCGAGTCGGGCCAGTTTGAAAATTCGCTGGCCGTAAGCGGCGGTCCTTTGAAATAGATTTTCGGCCAAGGCCTCTCTGAGAAGCCCGATAACCAGAGCGCCGACTGCCCATAAACCCAGAAATCGGCCCGTCAGCTGAAACCATGCCGCCTGGTATTTGATAAACGCATCGATCAGGGAAAATCCACCCAGCAGGATCAACGGTATCAAGGCCGCCACCAGGACTTTCATGAGCGAAACTAAAAATGGATAAAGCGCTGCCGGCAGCATTTTCTCAAAAGGCTGCAACACCCTGACCAACCGTGCCAGCACCTTGTTGCGCCCGATAAGACTATAGACGACGGCCCCGATGAACGTGAGCACCAAAAGAGACCCTGCCGCACCGAGAAGCCGGCTCTGCTCCATGATTTTCTGCATCAGGTACGGAATTTTGAGCGGCAGCTCGATCAACCAGTGATACAGGTCCTTGAGCGTCTCAAGGTTCCAGCCCAATGGAACGCGATCGAAAAGCGATCGGGCTTGGTTGACGAAGTCTTCTTTGACCCATCCGGCCTGCTCGAGCATGGTCCGGCCCACTTCAGGGTGCAACGCGACGGCCGGGCTTTTCCCGGCCGGATCCGTATCGGTCGATGATGACCTCGCTTGAAGGGGTGTACAGAACATCAGGGCAACGAGGATGAGAAGAAAAATGAAACAACGCCGTGGGCTTCGCATTGAGGTTCCCTCGATTTACAGCATGGTCATTTGTCGGACGGCCGTTGGTTGGCGCCCTTTTCTGCGGGCCGCACGCCGGCATGCGGACAAGGCCGCTTCAGCCGCCGGTTTAAGGCCCCGTCAATCCCGGTGAAGGTTGATTGATTGATCAGGCTGAACGACTTGTTATCGACTGTTATTATAGACTGACTGGGTAAAACTTGAAAGTGTCGGATGGTTGGCAGGGGAAAACCCTTTCCCATAGGACCGCCGTTGGTTCGAGATTCGCCCGGCCAATTGTCTTAAACGGCAAACCGGACGACCGCTGGTGAGTATTGACCCCCGCCTTCGAGCGGTGAGTTGCGTTGAATCGTGTGGACCCATGAGCGATGTCTGAAGACCGCCTGCTGATCTTCCACCAGGGCGCCCTGGGTGATTTCGTGGTCACCTTTCCGATCCTCAAAGCCCTCAGGACCGTCTATCCCCGCATAGACGGCATCTGTCGTTCGAGTTTCGGTCGTCTGGCTGTCCACCTCGGCGTCCTCGACGCCTCTTATCCTCTGGAATCAGCCCGGTTTGCGAGTCTCTATGCCGATCGGACCGACCCGGCAGTGGCCACCCTCGTGTCGGCCTACAGCAGCCTTGTGCTGTTTTCGTTTTCAGAACTTCTGGAGGGGTCGTTGAGAAAAATCGGCGGGTGCCGGGTATTCCGTATCCTGCCTTGGCCAGCTGTTTCTCAAAAAAGTCATATAACCGAATTTCTGGCTCGCCAGGTGTTGACCGGTGATCTGATGGGAAAGCAGGGCCGCCGCCGGTTTGCACGAGCCTTGGAGTACCTCGACGACAATGCGGCGAGAACCCGCCGCTGCGGTTCACGGCTCGTCATCAGTCCCGGAGCGGGAAGTGTTAAAAAACGTTGGCCGCTGGAATATTTTTTGGTGGTCGCGGCAGAAGCGAAAAAACGCGGCCTGCAACCGTCGATCCTGCTGGGCCCGGCGGAAGTCGATCTCGAAGCGGTGGTGCAAGACAACCCGAAATCTCACCCCCAGGTCATTAAACCCCGAACATTTCAAGAACTGATCCCAGTGCTCCAATCCGCCGCGAGCTTCATCGGCAACGATTCGGGCGTCAGCCATCTGGCGGCCTTTTTGGAAGTACCGACCCTGGTCATCTTCGGGCCATCGGATCCGGAACGGTGGCGTCCGTTCGGAAATCACGTCCGCATTGTAACGGCCGGGCCAGTCTGCAGCCCCTGTTTCGATACCGATCGAAGCGACTGCCTGGAACGCACCTGCTTGGAAGAAATCAAACCAGACCTTGTCGTGGACGCCCTGGTGGGCATGTTGGATATGGCGTGTGCGATCGGAGAGCAAGCCTCAATCAAATCACCGCTCAGGGTCCAATCACATGTCACGGAGAGGCAATCGTTTAAAAAATGGAACCCCTGAGGGTTTTGGCCACTCAGGGGTTCAAACGGGCATTGCGATTCGGAGCATTATCGATTCAGCACTGGTTCAGGCCCACTCGAAACGTACGATCAACATGAACAGCCACATGAGAAAGCGTCGTCACATCAGATAGATCAGCGTCAGGAATGCCCTCGTACACTGGCCCGCGAAATTCGCGCTACTGCTTACCCCACAGACTTGTCCATGTCAATGATAAAAATCGGCAAGAAGTATTTTCGGTGCGGATGCGAACAAGGTCATCCTATTTTACCCCTGCGGGACTCGA
Source organism: Deltaproteobacteria bacterium (assembly GCA_041299015.1). Lineage (GTDB taxonomy): Bacteria > Desulfobacterota > Desulfobacteria > Desulfobacterales > SG8-13 > JARFQH01. The sequence continues at coordinate 339 of JBFYWB010000062.1, read as the reverse complement.
AGCAGCGCCGCTCCACATAATTGCGATTTTCGGCATCCCACACGGCCTCGTTCTCGTGAATCAATTTGGCGCCACCCTCCCAGGCGCCGCAAGCCACGACGGCCGTCTCGCCCAAAGTGAACTTCCTTCCGCAGGCCGAGCAACCATCCGCGTTGAATTCATTGAGCTTTTGAAGGTCGATCAGAATTTTTTGTCTCGATGGATGTTTTTCTTTCATGGTGTCCTCTTTGTCATTGCTGGTGAGCCCGTTGAAATCGGTTTCGGGCGGTCGGCTCTGGACCCGGCTCCATCTGCGCCAAAATATACTCGAAAATAGGTTTGATTGACCGGGGTGTCAAG
>JBFYWB010000058.1:0-35126 GCA_041299015.1 Deltaproteobacteria bacterium | reverse complement strand
GTGAGCACGGTCTGCATGCGGTAGAAGATCAGGCGCTCCTCGGGGGACATGCTCCGGATGGTGGCCACCAAGGCGCTTCGCGCCCGCGGCTGGTACATCCAGAAGTAGAGCAGGTCGAGAGCGTGAATCATGACGATTTTTTCCAGATCGCGCGCTTCGGCATTGTCCCTGACCGAAATCCGGCAGGGCCGCTTGAGAATCTCACGGGTGCCGGTTTCGGGTAAAAGAATTTCGAGCTGGGTGTAAACCTGCAGCAGGTCGGCCAGTTTCTTGCGGTAGTCTCGAAACCGGAGACGGATGTTGTTGTAGCGGTCGCTGAGACCCTCGATGATACCGGCGACCGAATCCGAGGCCGCTTTTGAAATGATGGCGGCCCACTTCTGGAGGATGGCATCGATCCCGACGACCCCGACGGTGGCCAGCGCGGCGCCGATGGCGGTGTTGAAGAGGATGGCGATCGGAATCGAGAGAACGCTGCGGAAAAAATTGCCGACGATCACCGCCGGCGGAAACCCGCGAAAGGCATTGTGGCTGGAGAGGTAGATCCCGTTGGCCAGCGCCATGAAGCTGTAGAGCGCATACGGATGGGTGGCCGTGGTAATGCCAAAGCCCCGATCGAGAATGACGGTTTTCACGAGGTAGTCGAGCAGCGGCACCGAGAAGCCGGTGTAGAGCAAGGAGTCGGTCAGGCGGTCCCAACTGACGTAGCTGTTCCAGCGCAGCAGAGGGGACCGCCGGAGCCCTCCGCCGCCCAGGACCGACTGCAGGATGTTGCGCAGGCCGGTTATGGCGAACCAGATGAAAGCCCCGCCGTAGGCCAGCACCCACCAGTCCTTGGTCAAGGCGAAAGTGGCAAAGGCGGGGACGAATCCGATGAATACTTTCAGACCGTTCTTCAAGCCGGTGTTCATGTAGCGCCACGAAAACCGCCTGTGGTTGGGCGTCGTTTGCGGGGGCTCGAGGTAGAGCTCGTTGGTGATCTCCTTCTGGACCCCCCCGAGGGTGACGATATTGCCGGGTGTCCGCATTCGGATCGAGGTTGCCCTTACATCCCAGTCCTCGATCTTCTTGTGGCCCAGCCAGCGTAACAGCGGCAGGCACGCGGCCGCGCGGTTAAAGAGCCGCGCGATCCGGCCGCTGCCCTCGTAAGGCACGAGGGTCAGGCGCCGGAAAACGGTGATGGTCATCGGGATGAACTCGCGGTTCTTGTCGGCCTGTCGCGCCACGTCTTGCTGCGCCCGCGGCGGCAATGTCTCGAGAACGGCAAGCCCCATGCCGTGCACCCGCGGAGACCGGCCGGTGGAGTCGCTGCCGATTCGGGCTTTCAGGGGCGTTCCTGCGTAAAGAGATTTGAAATAAAGGATGTCGTGCAGGATCGCGGTCAGTTTTGAAAACCGCTCCAGCCGATCGGTACCGCGCGCGTGTTCCAGGCCGTCGATAACCTTGCGGATCACGCGCTTGAGCGTGATGACGCTGCCTTCGTTGAGCGCCTGTTGAAGTTCGTTGATATCGGCTAGGTGGGCGGTCTGACCGGCGGCATAGTCTTTCAAATTGAAGATTTCGAGCCGTGTGATCATGCCCTCGCAATCGTAGAGCAGCTCCAGCACGTCCGCCACCTTCAGGTTGCTGAGGTTGAGGGTGATGCGGTGACCGGAGTGCAGCCGGGTGATCCGCTGGATCAGCGCACAGGGTGACAGCCGCAAAAGCTCCGGAACCTCAGGGTCATCGGAGGGCAGGTTTGGATTGGGGATCGTCGCATTATTCTCAGGCCTCAGGCAGTCTTCCAAGAGTCGTTCGATGTCGAGGCGGTTGAGAGCGTCGATCTCCTCGGCGATGTCGCGCTGCCGTTCCGCTGCGGCGCTCGGGTACTGAGCCCGCAAGGCCGCGACGTGCTCCTGGAGGGCGGCCAGAATGTGCTGATGAAGGAATTTGGACAGGTGCAGTTTCGATTTCTGACCGAGGGCCGCGAATCGCAGAAATTCGGCCTCATCGACCGGCGGCAGGCCGATCCGATAGGCCGCGGCGATCTCTTGTCGGTGCGTGCGATTGAACTCCCGCAACAGCGCCGTGACATAGGCCTGCTGATAGGCCGACACCTCGCGCCCGGCCTGCATGACCCGCATGACGGGATCTTCGGCCAGAAAACACAAAAAAGCCTGTGCATCGGGAAATCCGCGCGGCACCCAGATCACCTGGATGTATCGGCCGCGGAAGCGGGCTGACAACTCGATGCCGATGCGCACGTCGATCCCCATGATGGCGGCAGCCTCCAGCAGTTCGGCGGCGAAACGCGGCTCGATGAAATTGTAGTGAATGACGCGCAGGCGCCGGATACCCTTGATCCAGGCATCCATAATCAAGTGAGTGGATGATTTGCGCCCCTTGGTGTTCACATCGTGGACATGATCGTCGAAGGCGATCTGGTTCCATTCCTCCGGCATCTCGAGCAGGTGGTAGCGGCGCAGCTGCCGTCGCACGAGCCACGGCTTGCCCGTGGCCGTTGTCCGGAAGTCATGGGCCAGCTCGAGCTGCCGGCGATTATCGCCATGGGTCCTGACGAGCTCTTTCATGATCTCCAGCAACACCCGGGCCGTGTTTTTGGGCATGCTGCCGCCGGCGGTATCCAGAATTTCGTCACGCAGCGAGCGCAGTGCGCTGAGCCGATCGTCCACCCCGCCGATCTCGAGTGAGCTGAGCAGATGGACCACGGCATAGGCAATCCGCAGCCCTTTCGACTCGGCCATTTCCTTTATGCCGCTGGGATGGAAGAAAGGGTAATAGGTTTTGCGGGTATACGCGAGCGCCCGGTTCCGGTTCAGGACATCGGTGACGATGCCCAACAGCTCACGGTCGCGCTTGTCAAACAGGATCCTGGAAACCCGTTCACTGGTTGTCATCCCAATCAATTTCCGTTGAAAACCCTTTGGTTTTATCGGCTTAAGGCTATAACAGTATGAAATTTATATTAAAATGTAAAGAGAAATGAATTTTCGGGCATTCCTCCGCAAAGAGATTCATTCGTTTTCGGGGAGCCGCACCGAAAAATCGAGTGACCGGGTTGCTGCGGGGTCGGCCGCCGGCGGCACTCTGCCGACCGGACTCTCGATTATTGACAGCCGGCCCCCTTATAGATCATGATGAGTGCAACGGACACACGCTACCCGACCGCACGGTGACCGGCGAAAGGAAGTCGCAGATGTCGGCGTCAAGAATGATCGCATGCCATGAATGTGACCTGCTGCACCGCACCCGGCCGCTCCCGGTCGGAACGCAAGCCCGGTGCACCCGCTGCGGAGCTGTTCTCTACAGTCACCGGCGTAACAGCCTGGACCGTACGCTGGCGCTGAACATCGCCGGGCTGATCCTGTTCGCCCTGGCCAATTCGTTTCCGTTTCTGGCGATGAAGCTCGAAGGCCAGTCCCAGCAAATCGTCCTGCTGACCGGGATCAGAGAGCTTTATCGTCAAGGCCTAACGGAAATGGCCTTCCTGGTTCTGCTGACCACGATCATTGCCCCCCTGGTGCAGCTGACCGGCCTGTTGTATGTGCTGCTGCCGCTGAGGCTCGACCGCGTACCCCCGGCCGTCTGGCGGGTTTTCCGTTGGGTGCGCCGCCTGCAGCCGTGGAGCATGCTGGAAGTATTCATGCTCGGCATTCTGGTGGCCCTGGTCAAACTCGCCAAGATGGCGGAGGTTGTTCCCGGAATTTCGCTCTTCTGCTTCTTTGGTCTCATTTATGTCCTGGCGGCCATCTCGGCTTCGCTGGATCCGCAAAGGGTGTGGGAAAAATGGTGGGAACACCGCTGACCCCATCGACGACCACCGCCAAGAACACCGCTCTGGTCAGCTGCCACAGCTGCCACCTGCTCTGCCGGCCGCGCGCCTCAAGCAACAGCCGGCGCATTCAGTGCCCGCGCTGCGGCGCGCCTCTGCATCAGCGCAAACCCCGCAGCGTCACCCGCACCTGGGCGCTGCTGGGGGCGGCCGCGATCTGCTATGTCCCGGCCAACGTGCTGCCCGCCACGCGGGCGATATCCTTCGGCAATGTGCAGACGGACACCATCATGAGCGGCGTGCTCTATTTCATCAACACCGGCATGTGGCCGATTGCGCTGGTGATCTTCGTTGCCAGTATCTGCGTGCCGCTGTTGAAACTGAGCATCCTCTCCTTTCTGTTGATTTCGGTCCACCGCCATTCGGCCTGGCGCCCCAGGGAGCGCACCCGTTTTTACCGGCTCACCGAGGCGGTCGGCCGCTGGTCGATGGTCGATATCTACGTCATCACGATCTCGGTCGCCCTGGTCAGGCTCGGGTCGGTGGCCGTATTTGAGGCCGGCCCGGGAATCGTGTTCTTCGGCGCGGTGGTGGTGCTCACCATGCTGGCCGCGATGAGTTTCGACCCCCGACTGATATGGGATAACAAGGAGTCTCGCAATGACCGAACAGAAAACCGAACCACCCTCGACTGACACGATTCCCGAGGTCGAGGTCCAGTCGTGGAAACGCCAGTTTTCGTTTGTGTGGATCATTCCGCTGGTGGCGGCACTCATCGGTGTCTGGCTGGTTTATAAGGCCCAGTCGGAGAAAGGCCCGACGATTACGATCACCTTCCAGAGCGCCGAGGGGTTCGAAGCCGGCAAAACCAAAATCAAGTATAAAGATGTCGATCTGGGGCAAATCGAGAGGATCAGTCTCAGCCCGGATTTGGGTCACGTGGTCGTCACGGCCAAGCTGGTGCGCCAGGCGGAAGAACTGCTTTCCGAAAACACCCGTTTCTGGGTGGTGCGCGCCCGGATCAACCTCAGCGGCGTCACCGGGCTGCAGACCCTGTTTTCGGGTGTCTATATCGGTCTCGATCCCGGCAAGCCGGGCAAAAAAGCCCGCCACTTCACCGGGCTGGAAGAGCCGCCGATCGTTACCACGGATTTACCGGGTCGCTATTTCATTCTGCTGGCCGAACGACGCGGCTCGCTCGATATCGGTTCACCGGTTTACTACCGGCAGATCAAGGTGGGGCAGGTTGTCGGCTACCAGTTGGCTGAAGATGGACAAGCGGTGACCATCAAGATATTCGTCAACACGCCCTACCACAAGCACGTCTCCAAAAACACACGCTTCTGGAATGCCAGCGGGATAGACGTGTCGATCGATGCCAAGGGGATCCAGGTCAATACCGAGTCCCTGGTGACCCTGCTGGTCGGCGGCATCGCCTTCGACGTTCCCAATCACCTCGAATCCGGCGGTCCGGCCGATGAAGGACAGGTGTTCGACCTTTACGACGGTTATAGTGCCAGCCAGGAAAAAACGTATCCGGTCAAAAGTTATTTCGTGCTCTACTTCGACGGATCTGTGGGCGGCCTCGCCCCGGGTGCGTCGGTCGACTTCAGGGGCATCAGCGTCGGCAAGGTCGTCGACGTCAAATTGGAGTTCAATTCGGAGAAACTGGATTTCCGCATACCGGTTCTGATTGAAATAGAGCCGGAGCGGTTCATCACGGCGGCCGACATGCCGCAGGTGGAATCAGCGCGACGCAAGATCATGGATTATCTCGTGGAGAAAGGGCTGCGGGGTCAGCTCAAGATCGCCAATCTGATCACGGGCCAGCGGGTGGTGGCGCTGGACATCTTTGCCAATGCACCTCAGCGCAAGATCGCCTGGAAAAGCCCCTATCCGGAACTGCCGACCGTACCGGCGCCCATCGAGGAGATCGGCACCCGCGTGAGCCAGATCCTCGCCAAAATCGACACCCTGCCCATCGAGCAGATCGGCAAAGATCTGAGCGCCACTTTGCGGAGCACCCAACGGCTGACCGGCACGCCCGAGCTGCACGGGGCCGTCCGGAATCTGGATGCTGTTCTGAAGGAAACACGCCAATTCGTCGGCGAGCTCAGAACCGGGGTCACCCCTGAAATAACCGCCACTCTGGCGCGCGCGCAAGACTCGCTCGCGCGCGTGGAGGCCGCCCTGGGCTCCGAAGCCCCGCTGCAGGTCAACCTGAACAGCGCCCTGCAGGAGCTGGCGGCCGCGGCACGCTCGCTGCGCGCCCTAACCGATTATCTCGAACGCCACCCCGAGGCCCTGATTTACGGCAAGAAGCTGCCGAAGTAAAAATCCGTGGGCTGACCCAGGGGTCATTTTTCGCTCCGTAGGATGAAGGCCGCGGCTTTCTCCAAGACCCGGTTTTTCTGCGCACCCAAAATGGCGCCGATCACCGTTTCCACGGCGGCCGGCAGGTCCAGCCGCGCGGTGTTGATGACCAGATCGTATGACGCGATGTCGGCGATGTCTTTGTGGAAGGTGTTCTTGATGAAGGTTTTGCGTTTGTTTTCCCGGTTTTTGATCCGCTTTTTGGCCTCCGCGAGGGAGACTCCGAAATGAAAGGCGACGTTTTTAACCCGGATCTCCTCGGGGGCGATGATGCGGATGGCGAAACGCTTCTCCGGCGGCAGGATCAAATTCGCACCCCTGCCGACGATCACGGCCCGGCCGATGATCCCCAGGGAAGTGACGATCCTCTTGAGGTGTTGGAGGTAATCCCCTGAGTAGACGTATTGCTCCTGGAGCAGCGCGGTGACAAAATCCTGTATTTTCGAAAACCTTTCTTTTTCGATCAGTTCCATCACTTCGCTGTTGGTATCGGCGCTCGCCGCGATCGCATTCAGAATGTTTTTGTGATACAGATCATAGCTCAGCCGCTTGGCCAGCGCTTCGGCCACCATGAAGCCGCCACTGCCCGGTTCCATGGAAACCGTCACCACCGGTATCGCGACCGTTTTTTCCTTTTCATCGTCCGTTAGGCTGTTTTCGAAAAGACCCTGCTGCTCTCTGACAAACTTTCCAACCGTCATACTTGGCGAACTCATCGCTTTCCCCTTTTAACTATTTATAATTTATATAAAAAACCAAATCCGGTTTCATCGCAGACATGGCCGGCACTATAGGCGCAATTTAACTGCCTGTCAATCTGCGGGTTGAAAATGATCGGCACGCTTGGGGGCTGCATCAGCACGGGGGCAGGGCTGCGGTATGGGGTTTTTAGGGGAGACGGGTTCGCACCGCCCCCCCAAGGGGGTCTTGGTTCGGCAATTCAGATGAGCATGTCCGGTTGCCGGTGTTAAAAGGTTCTTGAAACGCTGAAAACCAGGTGGGAATCGGCGATGTCGTCACCCAGGAAGTCCGCTTCGCTGGTGTCCGTCCAGCTCAGGTCGAGTACGAATGTCAACACTTCCTTCGCAATACCGATGCGCCAATGGGTGTAATCGAAGCCGTCCTTGCCATCCAGACCCTGCCCGTTGCCCGTTGTTTTATCGCCTTCGACAGTCTGATACCCCAACATCCCCGACAGGGTGATGTCATAGGGCAGATTCAGCGCGAGGCTGCCGTTGACATAGTGGCCCGAGCCGTCCTCGCCGTAAAAATCGGGAGAGTAGTAATAAGCCGCACCGATGACCGGACTCAGCGGCAGATCCTTGAACTGATACTCCAAGCCGAGATGGCCTTCAAGGTAATCCAGCTCGGGATCACTGCCGCCACCGGGATAGCTGTAATAAATGGCCGAGATGTCGAATCCGAAATTCGTTAACAATTCCCGCTTGTATCCGGCGTAATAATCGATTTCGATCCCGCCTTCTGAAATGCTCGAATTCACGTTCGATCCCCAGATGCCGGCATAGATGCCGACCGGGTGCGCGTAGTCGAAGCTGCCCTGGACCGCAGGGTTTTTATCGGTTTGCGAAATTCCTCGAAACACGTAATCGGTGGCCAGCGTGACGGTCGCGCTGAAATTCGCCGGATCGAAAACCGATCCGGCACCGTCATCGGCCCGAGCAAGCCCGCGCCCGCCGGCAAATCCCGCCAACATTAGAATCAAAATCATCACTGCCGCAAATCGAATTTTCATGTGTGTCCTCCCGTTAACGTAAAAGGTGCCATTTTTTTCTATTCTTGGTTCGATCCTCCCCTGCACCCGGCAGCAGTCGGTAACTTGAATCGATGGTTTCGATCACCTCCGTTTCTGCGCAAAAGGCGCCCTCCACGAAACGCACTTCACGACGGACCGGTTGGTTCGGCTTTCCGGCCGGGCGAGGGAAACAAGGGTTTAATGCAAGGGGCTGCCGGGTCGATTGTATTGAATCGGGTCTGTCGCGGATGGAAGCTATGGCAAGAGATGTACCAAGAGCAAAAAAGGGCTCAAGGGATGCATATCTAATTGAAAATATATTCTTTTATATTTCAGGCGGCGGAAACGGAAAATCGTTGAAATTTACACTGTTGTAATTATTATAAATCAAAAGTACAAAGGTGTAACATTTTTGTATGGCGCCGCCGCAGTGCAATCCGGCCGGAGGATATGGATCTAGGGGGCAGGGGCGACGCGCCAAGCCGCCGCTACCGCTTTATGGACCCGCCGGTGCGGGCGGCGTTGCAGCGGCCGTCGTGGCAGGATCGGCCCCAGCATCGAGGATGTCGTAATATGAGTTCCGCTGGGCCGGCGTGAACCCGGCGCGGCGGATGATCGTCTTGACCGTTTCTATGGTGGTGGCGCGCTCGTGTCCGGCCGTGCGCAGGACGTTTTCTTCGAGCAGCACCCCCCCGAAATCATCGGCCCCGGCCAAAAGGCCGAGCTGGCCGGCCGGGATGCTCTCGCTGAACCAGGACGACTGGATGTGCGGGAAGTTGTCGAGCACCAGGCGCGCCAAGGCGATGATCCGAACGTAGCGGGCCGGATGGGCCTGAGCCGGCACCCGGCGGCTCAGCGGCGAGCCCCCGGGCTTGAAGGACCAGGGGATAAAGGCGCTGAACCCGCCGGTCCGGTCCTGGAGCGCGCGCAGCTGCAGCAGGTGGTCCACGATATCCGCGTTCGTTTCGACGTGGCCGTACATCAGGGTGGCCGTGGTGATAAAACCGATGCGGTGGGCTTTTTCGCAGACATCGAGCCACTCGGCCGTCGTGGCCTTGCGCGCGGCCACCTGTCGCCGGACACGCTCGCTGAGAACCTCGGCCCCGCCGCCGGGAATCGTGCGGATGCCTTCGGCATAAACCGCCTGCAGCACGTCTTCCACCGGCTTTTTCTCGACCCGGGCCATGAAGACGTACTCGGCCGGGCTGAAGGGGTGGATATGGACGGCCGGGCAGGCCGAGCGGATCGCCCGGATGTAGGCCAGCCAATCGTCGAGATGGATGGCCGGGTTGTGGCCGCCCTGCAGCAGCACCGTGGTCGCCCCCCGGGCATGGGCCGCCCTGACCCGGTCGACCAGTGCATCCGGTCCCAGAGTGTAGGCCTCTTCATTCCCCGGCTCGCGGCAGAAGGCGCAAAACGCGCACCGGGTCACACAGACGTTGGTGTAATTGGGGTTGGTGTCGATCACGAAGGTCACGACCGGCCGCGGCCAACGCTCCCGCCTGGCGCGGTGGGCCATGCCCATCAGTTCGCCCAGAGGCAGACGGCCGAGCATTTCCAGCGCCTCGGGCCGTCCGGTGCGCTGGCCGACCCGCAAAACCGGCCGGCATGGGGCTTGGCAATCAGGCATCGCAGTCATTTCTTTTCTATGGATCCGGTCATGCGCCGTTTAAAGCCGGAGATGTCGACCGGTGGCGCCGGCGGCGGGCAGCCGGCGGTGTCGCTGAAGTGCTTTGCGAACTCGCTCAAAAACCTGGCCTGCCCGGCCAGATCCGACCGGTCGAGGGTCCGCCGGATCACCCGGAAATAGATCCGGACGTCCTCCTCGGAGAAACCGAGGCGGCGCGCGGCTCCCGGGATCGCACGCTGCACGAGCTCGTCTTCACGCGCCTTGAACTCGGCCAGCCAGGCTTTAAGGGCCGACCGCGCCTTTTGCGGGGCATCCCTTCTCACCACCCAGCGGGCAAAGACGAACGGCAAGCGGTGGACGCCGTACCATTCACCGGCCAGGTCGGTCACGAAAGCATCGGCCGCCACCGATGCCTCGGGCCTTCTTGAGCGGCGTTTCCACATCCGTTTGAGGGCCGCATCCCCGATCAGGAGTTCGCCGTTGGCTGTATTGCTCGGCGCAGCCGGCTGCGGCAGGTTGTCAAAGCCGTTGCGGTATCCGAGCACGAGGTAGAGCAGCCGCACGCTCGAGGCCGACTCGACCGTCAAGCGGATGCGGGTTCCGGCGCCCATCTCGCTCACCGGGCGGTCGGAAAAGAGCAGCACGCTCATGGAGCGCTCGGCTGCGGCAATGCCGAACGGTCCCAGAAATTCGGTTTCTGCCGCGACCGCCGCCAGTCCCCCCACCGGGACCGCCGCCGCGATCACCCGATTCTCGCAGAGGGCGGCAATGCTCTCCCGCGGCACCAGCGAAACGAACCGGCACGACTCGGGCGTGCCCAATTCGCGGTACGGGGCCATGTTGGTATACGGAATCATGCCGACCGGCCAGCTCATCAGCGCAGGCCCTCCGGAGACGGGGGCGCGCCCTGCGGACCGACGGGCGTGATCACGTCGGATGCCGCCGCCGGATCGGCGGACGGTTCTTCCGGGAGGCGTTCGTTGAAGCGGCCGTCGCGCTCCACGGCTCTGAACCCGGCCGCCGCAATGGTTTCGATCATCCGCTCGCGTGCCAGGCCGACCGGTGTCCGCGCACCGGCCAGGTGGGCGATTTTCTCCTCCGCGATGGTCCCGTCCATGTCGTCGGCGCCCCAGCTCAGACCGGCGGCGGCCGTCTCGACCCCGGCCATGGGCCAGTAGGATTTCAGGTGCGGCACGTTGTCGAGGACCAGTCGGGAAACGGCCAGTACCGCCAGGGTCTCCAGTGGTGTCGGCCCCTCATCGATGAACCGCCCGCTGCCCGGTTGAAAGGCCAGCGGTATGAAACAGGCAAACCCGCCGGTAGCGTCCTGGGCCGCACGCAGGCGCAGCAGGTGCCCGACCCGCTCCTCCCAGGTCTCGCCGAAACCGAAGAGCATGGTGGCGTTGGTGGGAATCCCCATTGCGTGGGCCACCCGGTGGATCCGAAGCCAGTCGGCCGGGCCGATCTTGTTTGGCCAGTGCCGGCGCCACAGCCGTTCGGAGAAGATCTCCGCACCACCGCCCGGCAGGGCATCCAGACCGGCACCGCGCAGTTCGGTCAGAATTTCCGGCGCGTTTTTTCCGGTCGTACGGGCGAAGTAGTCGATTTCAACGGCCGTATAGGCCTTGATGTAAAGGCCGGGGAACCGCCGCCGCAGGTCCCCGACCAGCCCCAGGTTGCGCTCGTACGGCCAGACGCGGTTCAACCCGCCCACGATGTGGGCTTCGGTCGGCTGCAGCCTTGCCACCTTGTCCAGAATCTCGCTTTCTTCCAGCACATAGGCATGCGCAGCCGTGGGCCCGGCCGCGTAATTGCAGAAGGTGCAGCGCATGGCACAGATGTTGGCCGGGTTGATGTGCAGGTTGAAAACGTAGGTCGCCCGATCACCGAAACGCCGCCGCCGGTTGTCCAGCGCTGCGGCGCCTAAAGCGTGCAGCGTGTCCGGCGTGATCTCACCGGCCAAGGCATGCCCCTCTTCGGGTGTCAGCCGCTCACAACGGGCGCCCTTGTCGAGCGCCGTCGCCAAAAGGCCGTGCGGCACGGACGGGGGTGCATCCCGAATACCGTCGCCGGAGGCGAATCGGTCGGTATTTGCGGTGTCTCGCTTTTGCGTCACGGGAAGTGTCCCAGGATCGGGACCATGGCGCCGGCCATGCCGGCGATGGTCGACACCGGAAAAAAGCGCGCGCCGATGGGAAGAGCCGGCAGGTACATGGCGGCCAGGGCCAGGGCCGAGATCGCCAGGGTTAGGGCCGCCGGACCGCGGCCGCCGGTCGAAAAGAATACCGCGGTCAGGCAGCCGAGCGCAACCGCATGCAACAGGCCCGCGACGCGCAGGGCACCGCCCGCCCCCAGGCGCGCCGGCAGGCTGTAAACACCGGTCAGTCGGTCGTTTTCCAGGTCCATCAGGGCGTAGATGATGTCCGCCCCACTGAGCCAACAGAAAACGAAGAGCGCGAAAAAAACGGCCGGCGGCGTGAAATCCGGACTGCCGGCGGCGGCCACGAAAGCCCCCAGGGGCGCCAAGGCCAGACAGAGACCGATTCCGAAGTGGCACAGGGCGGTAAACCGTTTGAGCAGCGAATACCCCAAAAGGGGCACCAGCGGCAGTGGGGCGAGAATCAGGCACCAGCCGCCCAGCGCGGCGCAGGCCGCCAGGTAGACCAGCAGACCACCGATCGCCACGGCCAGGGCGGTGCGCAGCGCGAGCCGGTCGGCCGGCAGTTCCCGGCCGGCGGTTCTGGGATTCAAGGCGTCGAGCCGGCGGTCGAAGATCCGGTTGCAGGACATCCCGAAAATCCGGGCGCCCACGGCGGCGGCAAGCACCAGCAGCAGAACGGCCGGCGGCGGGGTCAGTCCCCGTGTGCCGATCCAGGCGCCGGCAAAGATCAGCGGCAGGCTGAAGGCGGTATGCTCGACTTTGGTGAACCGCAAGATTTTTTTGAAAAGGTTCGGAGAAGCCGTCCTGAATTCAAGGGCTTCCGTTTGAGTGCGCGACATCGTCTGCAATTCCGTTGACCAGGTGAGCGGCGATCGCGTCGCAGACCGCCGCCAGGTTATGGTGTAAATCAGCTCGTTGACCGTCGCCGGCCGTGTCGGTGATCCCCTTTAGCATACCGCAGGCAACCCCGTAAAGGCTTGCCACCCAGGCGACGACAGCCCCCTCCATGTCCACCAGTTCACCCCAGCGCGCCAACCGGCGACGGCGGCGGGTATCGAAAACCGGCCGATCGACGGTCACCAGCCGGGCGGTTGGAAGGTAAGGCCAGCGGTTGTCGGTGCAGCAGACCGAACCGCCCCGAGTCCCGGGTCCCGGCGGTCCCTCCGAGGCCTCGGTCACACGCACGACCCGCCCAGGCACCAGCGCAGGAGTGTCGACCAGAATGCCGCAGGCGCCGGCATTGATCAAACAATCGCAACCCTGTTCGCGGATCAGCGCCTGGGTGGCCAGGGCCGCCGCCACCTTGCCCATCCCACTGATGATGACCAGCGCGTCAGAACTCGGCAGCCGGAAGAGGGCGAACGGTCGATCACCGGCCGGACTTGCCCCGGTATATCCCAGAAAAGGCCGCGCCTCCGGTAGGGTGGCATAGAGAATGCCGATCACGGAATGATCCCGGCGGCCCGTGCGCGCCGCTCCAACTCGGCCACGGCCCTTTTTCCGGTTTCACCCAGATCGAGGCTGTAGGGATTGACGAAGGTATCGATGTGCCGGCGCAGGACCTCGGCAGACATTTCCCGGGCGTAGCGCCGAATGTACGGCAGCGCCGCATCGGGGTTCTGCCGGGACAGGTGGATGCTGCGGCGGATGAGCGCTTCGATCTCCCGCGCCCGCCCGTCGCCGAGTTCCGTGCGCACGGCCATGCAGCCCAGGGGAATCGGAAGGCCGGTTTCCGCCTCCCACCAGGCGCCGAGATCGACGACGGCCTGAAAACCGGCCGCGGCGTAAGTGAACCGGTTCTCGTGAATGATGACACCGCAATCCGCCTTGCCGGCGGCGACTTCGGGTAGAATCCGATCGTAGGTCACGAAATACCGATTCGCGGCCTGCGGCGCCCAGAGGCGGAATAGCAGATGGGCCGTCGTCCATTCGCCCGGCAGAACGATGCGCGTCGCAGCGACCTCGACGCGTGTCAACGGCCGTTGCGCCACCAGGATCGGACCGCAGCCGTGGCCCAGGGCGGCGCCGCTGTTCAGCAGCCGGTAGCGCTCGCGGACCAGCAACCAGGCGTGAAACGACAGCTTGGACACGTCGAGCCTGGCCGTCATTGCCATCCGATTAAGCGTTTCCACATCGTGCAGTTCCACTTCGATTCTGATCCCCGGAATCCGCAATCCGGCGGCGGCGATCCCGTAAAAGATGAAGGTATCGTTCGGACACGGTGAATATCCCAAGCGGATCGATTCGGCGGCTGGCATTGTGACCTCCGCTGGCATGCATGGCGGCCCGTGATCGCGGCCTCCCCGCGGTCGGCGAGATGACCCGCCACCCTCGCTGGAAGGTTTTTACGGCAATCGATGCCGGAAATCAACCCCGGATCCTCCGACGGCTCGCCGTGTCCCAAACCGGTGGTGCCATAACCGGGAGGCCGCCGCCGTTCGGCAGTCGGGGAGAATGACCATGGTACCACTGCCCGAACGCCCGCGCAGAAAAAGTGCGTGCCTAATGATCCGGGGCATGGTATATTGGCGCACAGTTTAATAGCCGGGTCGACGTCACAAACGAGTCGGTCCGCATCACCCGTCCGATGACGGGTATGTCTTTTATCCGTATGGAAAACCGTTTTGCCGGCAGAACCCGAAGCCTCCGGAGTCCTGACGCCAGGCAAACAAATCGAGGTATAAAAGATGAAAAGGCTCTCGTCGGTAGTGTGGCTCATCGGTGTCGCGGCCGCTCTCGCCTGCGCGCATCCCAATGACAGGCCCCAAGCGACCCCCTCCCATTTTGACATCGATATCCCCGCCGGCTGGCAGAAACACAATACCAATAAATTTTTTCTGATCTACAAGAACGACCCCCTCCGGCAGTACATTCTTGTCCAGGAACGCCCCCTCGACAGACCCTTCAAATTCAGCAACAAGAGTCTGCAGGCCGGCATGCGGCCGCAGGAGGTCGCGTCCGTGGTTATCGACGAACTCAGATCCGACAAGCAACTCCTGACCCTTGCGGTAATCGAGAACGCACCGGCAACGATACAGGGCAACGACGGGTGCCGGATTTTGTTTACCTACGGATTGGGCGACGGCTCGAATTATAAGACCCTCTATTACGGTTTTATCAGGAACGGGTCCTACTTCAGCTTGCGGTTCAACACCGCCGCGGACCAGGATTTCGAAAGGGACCTGCAAGCGTTTGACCAAGTAGTCGACAGCCTCCGGTTCCTTGCCGCCGCTCCGGTGTGACCCGTTGGCACCGTCGCTTGCTCACGGCTCGACCCGACTGACCCTGGTGCGCCACGGACGGGTTCACAATCCTCAAAAAATATTTTACGGCCGGCTGCCCGGCTTTGGGTTGAGCCGCCAGGGTCTGCGCGAAGCCCGGTGCACGGCCCAAATCCTGAGCCGCGAACCGCTGGCGGCCGTGTACGCCAGCCCGCTGCTGCGTGCCCGGCAGACGGCCGCTGCCATTCAGGCCCACCACAAACACCTTAAGATTCAAACCTCGACACTGCTCACCGAAGTGTATTCGCCTTACGAGGGCCAACCGTCGAGAGAGGTGGACACCCTCGGCGGAGACGTGTATTCTGGTACGGCTGCGCCTTATGAACAGCCGCAGGACATCATCCGGCGGGTTCAAAAATTCGTTCGCCGGGTCCGCAACCATTTCACCGGCCGGCAGGTCGCGGCCGTGACCCACGGCGATGTCATCACCTTCATGCTGCTGTGGGCCAGTGGTTTGCCGCCCACTCCGATGAACAAACGCAACCTTTCCGCCGCCGGCCTTTCAGACCGTTACCCGGCAACGGCCTCCATGTCGACGTTCGTCTATCGGACGTCCGCGATCGACGAACGACCGCTCGTCGTCTACAACAGATCCGAGTGTCCGCTGTGACCGCAGCACCGTAACCGGAGAAATTGCCCGGCTATGCCGACTATGGTAAGCTTAGCGCGTTCTTTCCGGGGCGGCGCCGCTCGATAGCCCGGGCCGAAGCCGGCCGGCGCGTGCGGCGTCATATGTTTCAAAGACCTCATCAAAGCAAACAGGACCCCGCCCATGAAACCCCGCAGATCAATTTTATCGGTGCCCGGGCACGTCGAGAAAATGCACGCCAAAGCCCGTCAGAGCCGCGCTGATGTCGTCATGCTCGACCTGGAGGACAGCGTGCCGCCCAAGGCCAAGGAAACCGCCCGCACCGCGGTCGTCAACGCCCTGCGCACAATCGACTGGGGGGCAAAAATCGTCACGGCCCGCATCAACGCTCTCGATACCCCTTTCGGGTACCGGGATCTGCTGGTCCTGGCCGAGGAAGCCGGTGAGCGGCTCGATGCCGTCGTCATCCCCAAGGTCGATGATCGCGCCGACATCCACTTCGCCGACAGAATGCTGACCGGTATCGAAATGGCCAGGGGCCTGTCCGCCCGCATCGGGCTCGAGGCCATTATCGAATCGGCCCGGGGGCTGGCGAACGTCGGTGAAATCGCCGCGGCCAGCGACCGCCTCGCGACCCTGATCTTCGGCGTCGCCGACTACTCGGCTTCGATCGGCGCCCGCCTGACTTCCATTTCCGGCCACGGCGAAAAAGAAGAAGAACTGTATCCCGGACATCGCTGGCATTTTGCCATGAGCCGCCTGGTCATGGCCGCCAAGGCCCACGGTCTGATGGCCATCGACGCCCCTTACGGCAATTTCAAAGACACGTCCGGACTGCGTCGCGCGGCGGTCATGGCCGCTGCGCTCGGCTGCGACGGCAAATGGGCGATTCACCCCGAACAGCTCGACACCATCAACGCCGTCTTCTCGCCCGCTCCGGCAGACATCGAGCGCGCCCGCCGCGTCATCGCAGCCTACACGGAAGCGCAGGCAGCCGGCCGCGGGGCCGTATCGGTCGACGGTCGCATGGTCGATCGCGCCAGCCTGCGCCTCGCGCAGCAACTCTGGGAACAGGCCCGGCATCTTAAATTGGTGTGATTCACCCCCCGACCTGCTCGAGGTGCAGGATCGTACGGGTTGCCTTCAGCAGTCGGAAGGGGCGCTGCGCGAGAGTGAACCCTTTCTTGGCCTCGGCGATGCCGTAGCGGTGGTGAAAAAAACGCTGCGGGTCAAACGCCGGAAGGATGACATCGATGTCAAACGCATTGCCGGATGCCAGGCCACGGTAGATGAGAACCGCTTCACCGACGGGAAATTCTTTGTCGAGCGCAAGCATCAGGGCGGCGCCGATTAAACCGGTCGGCTGCGCCGGGACCTCTGACGCCAAGGGTCCCGCCGTATCCTCGAATCCGATGACGCCGGCGTAGTAGTCGTGTACATCTTCCGCCGGGGTGATCATCCGGTCGGCAAAGAAGTAAAAAATGCCGAAGGATACGACGCCGAACATCGTTAACGCCGCCAGCAGCAGCCATTCACGCCTGCGTGTGCTCTTCATCGCCGTTTCCTCTCCAGCGGCTCGATGCAGCCGGCGTCCGTGTTGCCGACATGATTGACGCGGGCAGACACGGCCGTGCGGTTGAACTCAACCTCGCAGCTGTCCTGCAGAATCCGCCGGAGCATCCCGGCGTCCTGGTTCGCTGGATCGAGCCAGGCGGCGCAGGCCCCGGCCTTAAGAATCACGGGCATGCGGTCGTGAATGTCCCGCAGGCCAGGGCTGGCATCGGTGGTGATGATCGTACAGGAGCGGGTTTCGGTCTTGCGGTCGGCCGCGCGCCAGATCTCCCACAATCCGGCAAAACCGAAGGGGCCGCCGCTCGGCAGAGTGATGTACCAGGCTTGTTTTTGCCCTTTGACGCCCGCCCACTCGTAAAAACCGTCGGCCACGATCAGACAGCGCCGTTTCCTGAACGCATTGCGGAAACTCGGTTTGACGGCCAGCGTTTCCGCACGGGCGTTGATCATCCGCGCCGCGTCGGAGGCGTCTTTTGCAAAAAAAGGCACCAATCCCCACTGCAACTGATCCAGGCGGGTGCGCCCGTTGCGAATCACGGCCAGGACGATCTGGGTTGGGGCAATATTGTAGCTGGGGGCGGTCTCAAAGGCG
This sequence comes from Deltaproteobacteria bacterium, assembly GCA_041299015.1. Taxonomy (GTDB): domain Bacteria; phylum Desulfobacterota; class Desulfobacteria; order Desulfobacterales; family SG8-13; genus JARFQH01. The sequence goes on along the minus strand of JBFYWB010000058.1, from coordinate 17,403 downwards.
GGACGGTCGACGCTGAAGGTCTTTTCGATCAAATCCAGCGAACTGTGCCGGACGAATCTGCCGCACATGCGGGTCTCCTCGGCGCAAAGGCAGTGCCCATCCACGAGCAAGAGCCAGCCCGTCGGCGGGTCCGGTTCAAAAAACAGGCCTTTCGGGACTTGCTATGGCCATGAAGATCGGCACGAGCACTGCCGCTTTCCATGCGAGAGGGTCGGCGGTCGCGCAACCGAAAGCGGCCTTGCGCAAAGGGGGACCGCAGCCGGAACATCGCGGGGTGCCGCAGCCGCCCGGATCCTCCCGTTACCGGATCCGGCAATAAGAGGCGCGTGGTCGACCCGAACCCGCTTCAGCCCGGTTTACTCGCTGAAACCGTAGTGGTAGATTTCGTAGATGGTCTCACCCCCGAGAAGCCGGTCGATCTCGGCCTGGATCTTGCGTCGCTCGGCGCTTTCCAGCCAGTTCTTCCAGTGTTCCGAAGCATTCCAGGTGCTGATGACGAGAAACTCATCCGGCGTATCCAGACGCTTGAGGGTTTCTCCGGAGATGTAGCCGGGCTGCTGGGTGGCCATCGCCCGCATCTTTCTGAAGAGCGGGATCATCGGTCTGGCTTTGTCGGCGGGAATCTTGCGTTTGATGAGAATCTTGACCGCCATAATGCTCCTCCTTGATCTCGGGCGGCAGGCTGGCGATCGCCGCCGTGCAGCGGTCGCAAAACTGTTCCGCCGCCGATTGAAAAGACGCTCCGACCGCTGCGGGCGGCCCGGAGCCGAAACCGGTTGAATACCCGGTTGAATTCGGGTATACAGATACCATCACCCGGCCGCCGGGTCAAGCGTCCGTTCGGCCGCTGCGGGCAGGGTGCCGTAACGCAGCGTGCAACCGAAACCGCCGTCTGACAAGGGGTGCGGTTTTCGCATCGTAAGTCCGCTCGACGGTGTCGATCTCTTCGCGGGGTATCCGGCCGGCGCGGTTCAGGCAATCATGGGCTCGCGCAACCGCGCCGTCTCATGTTGTCGGCCGATTGACCCCATCCATCTGCTGCGTGGAAACTCGGCATATTCAGATAGGCTTTGCGTTTTCACGATTTGCCGTCCGGGCGCGGCAGCGCCCGAAATGTCGAACCCGTTTGTTCGTGAACCCCAACCCGGACATCGCCACGATGCGTTCCAAATGGCCCCGGAAGTTTCTGTTCATCCTGCTGGGCGCCGTCTTCATGGCGCCGGCCGGATGCGAAAGTGTGCGCTATTATTCACATGTCGCCTCCGGCCAGGTGCATATTCTCAGCCAGCGGCAACCCATCCACGAAGTGATCGCCGCTCGCGGCACCGATCCGCAATTGAAGCGCCAGCTGCAGCAGATCTTGGAGATTCGGGAATTTGCCCGAAATGAACTCGCCTTGCCGGCCGGCAGCCATTATTTGAGCTACATCGACCTCGAGCGTGCGTATGTGGTCTGGAACGTCAGCGCCGCCCCTGAATTCTCCTTTGCCCCGAAAACCTGGTATTATCCCTTCATCGGCCGCGCGGCCTATCGCGGTTATTTTTCGAAGGACATGGCCGAGCGCTGTGCCGAGCAACTGGAAAAGCAGGGTCTTGATGCCTACGTGGGCGGTGTTACGGCCTACTCGACCCTCGGCTGGTTCTCTGATCCCGTCTTCAGCACCATCATCGGCCGTAACGAGAGCGCCACGGCCGCATTGATATTTCACGAACTGGCGCACCAGATCCTCTATGTTTCCGACGACACGACCTTCAACGAGAGTTTTGCGACCACCGTCGAGCAGGAAGGACTGCGCCGCTGGATGGCGGCCAACGGAAACCCGCTCGGTTACCAGGCTTATGTTGCTCAGGACCGGCGCCGGCAGCAGTTTCTGGTTCTCGTGAAGGCGTACCGCGAAAAGCTGAGTGACCTCTACCGGCAGGCGCATATGGGCCCGGAAGAGCGGCGCCTCCGCAAAGCGGCCCTGTTCGAGGAGATGCAGGGTGAATACGCCAACCTCAAGGCCGGCTGGCACGGATATTCCGGCTACGACAACTGGTTCGGCCCGCCGCTGAACAACGCCAAGCTGAATTCCGTCGGCACCTATTATGACCTCGTCCCGGCCTTCACCCGGCTGCTCGCCAACCAAAACGGCAACTTGGCGGCATTCTACGCTGAATGCCGCACCCTGGCCGGCCTGCCGAAGTCGGAACGCAACCGGCGCCTGATGTCCCTGCCGCCTTCGGCCGTAGCCGAATCCGCCCCGGTCGCTGAAAAACGCCGTTAATAACCGGCATTCAGCCCCGCAGCGGCGGCCCATTCACTGCGAGTATTCTTAAAGCCATGCCCGGCCGCTCGGCGAAAGCTGAATTTCCCACCGCGCGGCTTTGCGGTCAAGATATCAGCGGACGAAATCGGGGCTTCCCTTCAGGCGTGCAACGAGCTCTCTTCCGAGAAAAACGTCTCCTCCCAGAGATGTCTTGCCGACCAGGTCCTCGGTCGTTATGGTCACCCGCGTTTGGTTTGTGCCGGCCTGTTTGGCCATTTCACGAACCGCGTCAACGAGTGATTGCCGGGCATGTCTCTCCGCATCGCTGAGGCCGCTGAACCGGCGGTTGCCTGCCAGCCCCTGCACATAAAATTTTCCGCAACCGTCCGGTTTGATGGTCAGGTGACGCTCAACGCCTACAAGGCTCGTAATGGCACCGATGGCATTGGCCACGTCGCCATGTTCGGGAATGACGGCGTCCGAACCCAACACTTTGGAAACCCGCGGCAGGAAATGACCGATGGGGGCTCCGACACCGATGATCGGATGATGAAATGTGAGGCGCACCGAAAAAGGGGCCGTGACTTTGCCGAAAAGGCTGTCGAACAGTTTTCGACAGGTCGCGCACGATTCGAGGGTACCGGTTTCGCCGGCGGTTTTAAGCTGACTGGAAATGATGGCCATGGTCAATTTTTCTATCGTCAGCTGCATCAGGCGTGACACGATCTCACTTTCCGAGATGCCGGAGATATCGGCAAAAAGCATGACCATCCGCCGCGAAGCCTCGCCATCCCATTGATTGAACCGGCCCGTCACGTGCAGCAGGTCCGTCGGGGTCAGCCCGCATCGTTGAACGACAAACCGCGATTCGAGCCGCTCCAAGGGCAAGGCGCCGGGGTACGGGACCTCGATTCGTTGGGCAATTTCATCGAGGCTGCGGGGCCTCTCGTCCACCAGTTCCACGATGCGCCTTTCAAGCTCGGTCAATGAAAACTGGATATCGCGGTTGATCAGGGTTAGCAGTTGGGTTGCCTGCCAGGAATTGCGGAAGCGATGTTTTCGATCCCAGAGATGGTCGAGCGCCTTATCCAGACGCTTGTTCCGACTGCCCAGCCATGCCACGGGAACCACTCGCCGCGGACCGATGCGCCAATTGCCCTGATAATAGTCGATAAAGCTGTCGCCACCCAAACCCGTGGTGTATATATCGAGGGCCTTTACGTGGGTGCGGGCGGAACCGATACGCGCGCCCTCACGGCAGAGTCGAACGGCCCCTTTTTCCAGCACGGCAATGTCCGTGGTGGTGCCCCCCATGTCCACCACGATCCCATCATCGGCTTTGGTCAGAAATCGGACGCCGGCCACACTGGCGGCCGGACCGGATAGCATGGTTTCCACCGGACGCTGCCGCGCAACTGCCTGTCCCATCAATGTGCCGTCGCCCCGGACAACCATTACCGGTGCATCGATTCCCCTCTCCTTAAGAACCTCGGATATGCCTTCCAGCAGCCGTATCACACGGGGGACGATGCGCGCGTTGTGGACCGCGGTCGCGGCCCGCAGTTTGAAATTGAGCATCTCGGAGAGCTCATGGCCGCAACAGACAAATTTCCCCGTTTCCTCTTGGAGAATCTGCTTGATCCGCACCTCGTGCTCCGGATTGACCGAACCGGCATAGCCTGAAACCGCAAACGCCTCAACGTCCATCCGATCACACATCTGACGGGCAATTTGGCGAATTTCCCGCTCGTCGAGCGGCACCATTTCCCCTCCGGTGATGTTCAGTCTTGCCGAAAGGCAGTATTGAGGCGAGTGGATGATTTCCTTGTCCTCACGAAAGCCGGGCGGCGGCATGATGAGCAGTCCGACCCTCTGGCCGTCGTTTTCGACAATCGCGTTGGTGGCCAGGGTCGTTGAAACCGAAACAAGCTGAACGGCCTTCAGATCAGCCGCTTCCAGACCGGCCAACGCCTCCCCGATGCCGATCGTAAAATCCCAGCGGGTTGTCAGCGCTTTGCTTTTGCACCGCACCGTTTCGGTCCTGAAATCATAGACGACCGCATCGGTATAGGTGCCGCCGGCATCGATCCCCAGTCCCGAATGCAGGGGGACGACGTCCGCAGGTGCTTGGTTGTCAAAGACTTCTACGCGTTCCGGCAAAAGAACCGCATCCGTGCTCTTCGACGCAGATGCAAGCCCCTTGCCCAGAGGATGAAAAACGACGACATGTTTCGGCGGAACGACCAGGATTTCATCCGTGGTTTCTGTGATGGTCAACAGGAGTCTCAAAAGCCGCGTATCGCCCCTCAGCTCCTGGTACTTCCAGTCGTTTTCCGCCGCCATTTGCATGGCGCGTTGCCGGGCCCTGCCGCGCGTCTCTCCCAGGCCCGTATCGATGTAGACGGCGCGCTGGTAATTGGAACGCCAGCTGTTGAGAAACGCCAAGGTTTCCTTGGCGTGTCGGGCGCCGTATCGATCCACCAGTTCGTCCAAATAAACCCTGGTGTCGCCCATCCAGGCGGAGGCGCGGTTTTGTTCTTCGGGATCGCTCTTCCCGGCCAGCCAGCCTTCGGTAATGTAATACGTGCCGGGATAGCGTCTGAACTGCTCCTGATAGAGGTGGTCGCCACCGAGAAACAAGGCGATACAGTCGTGAACGCGAGGGAGACTCAAGGGGACCTCTTGCGCCTGAATTCCCACCGTTCCGCGGCCGCACACCCCATACCCTATGGCGATACGATCCCAGTTGCCGGATCGCGATGCCCGCTCCACGGCCGTTTGCAACCGCAGACGCAGTTTGTCGGGGTGTTCGTGCAGTCCTCCGGGCAGAAACTCGGTTCCCACGGAAAGCGGCAACTGTCCGGCGACCTGTTCGATGTCCCTGGCCAGTACGCTGCAGGCAATGATGAAGATTCTTTCCATGGTCAATTCTTATGATCGCAGCCCCAAGGACTGGTCAACCCCGCTCAGGGAATCCGGGCTATTTGCTCAATGCTGCAGTGCACCCCTTTGGGGACGCCTTTTTGCCGCCTCTGCGGGGCGTCGCCAAGACCACCACACCCATGACGACCAGCAGAGCGCCGGCCACCTCCAGGTTGGTGAGGACTTCCCTTAGAAAGATGCGGGCGTACAGGACCGCGAAAGCGATCTCGGACATCACCAGAATCGTGGCGATGCTCGCCGTAAGGCGCCCCAGGCCAAAGGTAAAGGCAAAGAAGGCGCCGACGGTGGAGATGCCGATCAAGCCCGCGAATTGCAGGATGGCCGACATGGAAACCGGTGGTGGCCGGAGACTTCCCGTGGCAAGCTGGAAAGGCAGCAGAACCAAGGTTGCGAAACCAAAGGCCCAGGTAAGCGTAACCACGGCGCTATGACGCGACCGCAGCTTTTTGCCGCAGAGGCTCCAGGCGGCATAAAATACCGGAACGCAAAAACCCACCAGAATGCTGCCGGCGGTGACGTTCGGGCCGTCGACCCGAAGCAGCCCGGACACCAGAAGCGTCCCGATGCCGATGAGCAGCAACGAAAAGATTTTCAGCCCGGTGAGCGGTTCTTTCCAGATAATGCGGGCCGCAACCATAACGATGGCCGGCATGGCCGCTTGCTGAACGGTGGTGATGGCCGCACCGTTGAGGAGATACCCCAGGTTAAGCACCACGTGAAAACTCCCCAGGCAAATGCCCATAGCGGCCAGCCAGGGCCACGCCGATCGCGGCACCATGATACGACCGTGTTCAAAAAACTGGGCCAGAAAAAAAAAGACCCCGAATGCAGCCGTATCCCGCCAGAAGGCCAGGTTCAGAGGCGAGATCGGCCCGGAGGCAAGGATCAGTTTGACGAATATCCCCGATGCGCCCCAGCAGGCCGCCGCCGTCAGGACGGCAATGATGCCGGAAACATGTACGCGAACCGGGCCGGGGGAGGATGGCGCCATTTTATTCCATACGGATTAGAGGTGATGACCGACCATATTTTAAACGCTACCATATCGCCAAGGGGGTATCAATTCAAGGGAAGGCGTCTCCCGCGATTCACCGTCAAAAAAGTAAAAACCCCGTTGTGCTAATGATCACAAGCGGATAGTGTTGTTCTAAGCAAACAAGCTGATGCGCTCGGATACGGCGGGTTATCAAGCGGTCGCAAACACAAGGTATTTGGTATCGTGACCAACCGGGATATAGACGGCAACGAATTGATCAACTGGCTCTATGAGCGTTGTGGACAAAGCGAGGAAGCCCATAGCGCAATAAATTAATAAATTTTAATTGGTTGGAAATATTTATTAAGGTGACAAATGAAGAAACCCCATCGGTTTAAATTGTCTTCCGGGGGCATGCTGACCGGCGTGGCGACAGTATTGACCCTTTTTTCGGGTCTTGCCGGTTGCGACAACTATGGCAGGCTTCAGCGCGACCGCGCTCTAACAAAGGCTTTCCAGGACAATCGGATCGACGCCGGCTTTGGGTATTACTATTTAGGACCCGACAACATGCCGTATGCCATCGCCGGAATCGACCCCCGGTACAGCCTTAAATCTGCATTCTGGCAACCGGTGGACCCGAAGACCGAACGGTTCGAGAAGATGGTCTATTGGATATGGACGGATCACAATTATGCACCCTATGGCGCCTATGTGATGGGACCGAGCGGCGAAAAGGTGGGCATCTTTTATTCCAGCATCGATCGTGTGGTCATCAAGATCGACCCATCCAAGAAAACGGTTGCGCTCAATCCGGACACGCCTTATTTGCGGGATGGTCCCTGAGTGCCGAAAGACGGCGCCGATCTGCTGTCAATGCCGGGGACGGTTCTTTTCAGTTAACCTTTGCTCTCCCTTGTGCTGCAGTTCCACCCACATTTTTTATCGTCCGGTCCGATTTCGACGTCTTCGAAATCGGGCATTTCATCTTCGCGACTGATGACGATGAGGTACGCATAGGCCACCACGAGGCACACCGCGACAAGTATTATAATCAAGATAATTAGAAAGTTTAGCATGTTAAGTCTCCTTGCATGAGTTATCGTTGAAATCTTTTCCCGCAAATCTTGGTGAGTCATGCGTCTCGAGATCGCAGAGATGAGCGCTTCGCAGGAAAACGGTTTCTCGTTCACGTCATCAATGCCGTATTCGACGTCCGTGGTTAAATTTACCCCAATGGGGCGTTCGTTTTCTCCCGAAAGGAGTTTGAGGACGGCCGATTTTGGGAGATGTATCATCTTGGATCCCTCTAGCACGAAGTCATCGCGGTTGAACCACTTTGACACCGGATCAATCAAAGAGTGTGCCACTTTTTGTCATAATATATTTTTATATAAATTCAGCATGTTGTAAAAATATACATCTTCAGCAGCCCTGCGGACCGAAAAGATAAGTGACTTTGATACCCCAAGAATGTTGCGGAAATTACCGCATCCAAACGGCGGAGCGTCTTTTCAAAGTCGAAGACCGGTACCTTTTAAGAGGGGTTGCTTCGGTGCGAAGCCGCGATTGTGGACAAGAAAATCGACAATCCGGCCGCTGGGGGAAATTAGAAATCCGGTTTGTGAAGGGACCGGTATGGGATGCGGGATGGTGAGGTCAAGTCGACAATAAAACGCTTCAGGCTCATGGGGCGCATGGGCGCCGGGAAAAAAAGTGAAAGTTGAAGGGATCGTCCGGAATCTCGAGGACCTGTACCTGTTCGAATCCAGCCGCCTCGAGCATAGCGACCGCTTTCTGACGGCCCCACATCATTCCCAGGCCGGTCCCGCCGTTGACCAATCCGACCGGCAGACAGTGCATCAGACTGACGGTATACAGGAAAGTCCCCATGGGATGGTTGCGATTATCGCGAAGCCGGCTGCTCGCCGCAATGTCGACCATCGAAAACAGTCCGCCGGGCTTCAGGATCGAATAGACGCTTTTAAGGGCATCCAGCGGACGGCTTTGATCGTGAATGGCGTCAAAGGCGGTAACGTAATCAAAAGATCCCTTCAGGTCGCCGGTGGTTGCCAAGGCCGCAGCATCCAAGTTCAGGAAGGTCAGATGATCGAAACCCCTCTGAAGGGCCTTTGCTGTAGCCGATGCAATCACTTCGGCGCTGATATCGATACCGACAAACTCGCTTCGTGGAAAGGCCTCGGCCATGAGCATCAAGGCAATACCCTCGCCACAGCCGATATCGCATACCCGAATGCCGGATCTCAAGTCCCGGATGAGTCGGCCTTCGGCGACCGCGGGTAAAAACCGGTCAACCAGGACCATCCGGTGTTTGGCGTTGGCCAATTGAGACATGAAGGCCTGAAAAAGGGGGTAATTGCCGTAGTCAACCCCTTTTCCATCGTAAAACCGCCGAACGACGGTGTCCATAACACTCGCGGTCAGCAGCGGGATTTCCTGGGTGTATACGCCCAGGTTCGAATTCCCGGCCCGTCGGGTGATGAGGTCGCCATGTTCCCTAGGGAGATAAAAGAGATCCTCACCGTTTTCATCGACGGTCACTTCGACGATTGCCCCGCATACCATAACCCCCAACCATTCTTGCACATAGCGGGCACCCAGCCCGGCTTTGGCGGCAATCGCATTTAGGGGTTCGGGGGATTCGAATGTATCCATGACATCGAACAGCCCGGTGCGGTAACCGATTGCCATGGCGAGGTTTAGCGCACCGAAGTTGAGAATGTCGGTCATTGTTTTTGAAAACTCTGCGCGTTTTGCAGCAGATGGCGTCTCCATGCTTCCCCCTCCAACAGTGCAAATCGCACCCCTACCATCAATGGGGGGCGGTGTCCTTAAGTCGAGACTCAACCGCCCCAATCCGGATGGGTCGTCAAGAAAACGGCCGCGCCTCAAAAGACCGGGATTCAACCCGCGGTGCGTTGAGCAATGGAGCTAAAAAAACGAGGGAACCGGATCCTTGGATCCCTTCCCTCGTTGATGGTTGTCCGGTAACTCGGTACAAATTGACACGTAGCCAGGGTCGATAATCAGCGCTGGGCCGAGCGCGGCGCTTTACCCGCCAGGGGATTGTAGAGCTTCATGATGGCAAATTTCATCACGTCCAGAGTCTTCATATCCGCAACGATATTAATGAGTTTTTCTTCCGCTTCCGCCGGGAGGACACAAGCGTTGTTGGCGTCGAAATTCAGACCGGGGAAGCCTTTTACCAGTTTTTTCTGGTCTTTCTGGCTCATCGGCACTTGAACGGCCTTCTTCCCGTCAATTTCGGCAACACTTCCCTGTAAACCGGCGGCTTCGATCTTTTTGTGTTTTTCGTCATTCAAAAAAACATTAATGAAATAGTCAGCCATGTGCATCCCTCCCTTTTGTTTAGCCCTGATCCCAATTCGTAAAAACGTCGCCATTTACCAGTAGAGGAGACGTTTAGTCGAGACAAGGCCGCATGTCAAGCACGGAATGCGCAAGAGAGCTCATGCGACGCATGAGGTTTATTGCCGTAATTCCTTTATTCTGGATGCTCCGGGCATGTTACGGTTATTTGCGATTGAAAATGCGGGTCGATCCATGTATAGAAATATTCAGGAAAACGAAATGGTTCCGGAACCCGAAAACAATGGCCGGTTTACTCTTTCGACCTGCTCAGAAAGCCTCGAATGACAGCAAACCTTTTGCCGGTAACAAACGACTATCACACCTTACCCCGGCTGACTTCGGGGCTCTTTCGCCGTCAGGCCACTGCGTTTTTTTACGCTCAGGTCTTCATGATTGTATTGAAAGCCTCCCGGTTGGCAAAGAAAGGTCGGTATGGCAATGCCCAGTGGATCAAGAGCAGCATCAACACCTTAAAAGCGCTCGAATCCGTGGGGGGCCGGTTCGACATCGAGAATGTGGCTGCCCACGCCATGCTCGCCTCGCCTTGCGTCTTCATCGCCAATCACATGAGTGTCCTGGAAACATTCATCCTGCCCGGCCTGATCCAGCCGCAGCGCGACGTCACCTTCGTCGTGAAAGCAAGCCTGATCGACTACCCCTTGTTCAGGCATGTCATGCGCAGCCGCAACCCGATTGTCGTGGGACGCGCCAACCCGCGGCAGGACTTGCGCACCGTTCTGGAAGAGGGCCAGAAACGGCTCAACAGCCAAGTGTCAATCGTTATTTTCCCCCAAACCACCCGCAGCATTGAATTCGAGCCGGGCGACTTTAATACGCTGGGGATAAAACTCGCTAAACGCGCCAGAGTCCCTGTCGTGCCGATAGCTTTGAAAACCGACGCCTGGGGACTCGGAGGCAAGCTGAAGGATTTTGGAAAGATTCGCCCCGCTAAAACGGTTCATATCTGCTTCGGGGAACCGCTGCGGGTGAAGGGGTCGGGTAAGGAAGAACACAGGATTGTGGTGGATTTCATCACGAGCAAATTAAAAGAATGGCACTAGGATCGAAAAAGTTGGTAGATACAACAGCGCAAGATTTGGGAATGTTCGATCGCATCCTTTATCTAAACGCCGCTCTGCGCTCGTTATCCTCCGCAAGCCTTGCATTGGCATCGCGTCTGCGGTCCTGCCCGCTGCGGCGTTCATTACCCGATCTTCTTTCGGGTATGTGAGCGACGTACGAATAGACCCGTCTGTTCAAACCCATTCGTCGGCCATCGAGAATCAAAGCGATTGAGTCCATCGATCTGACAGTTTCCAACTGCCGCCCGCTAGGCTGCGCGTCTCCAATGAATTAGAATGGAGGTGTTTCCGGACCTGACATCGTGAAAGGCTGACGTGGCGTAAGCAAAAATCATGCGCGATTGTGCCCGATGGCTATCGCTCCAATATCACGCACAAATTTTCGTTCTTTTGACTGCCCACCATGGCTGGAAAATGGGTAATTGTGGCGGCAGGGTTATACTTTCATGGTAAAATAGTTACACTGTTTTCGTCTGTGCCGATCCAAGCGGAATACCCCGGCGCTGCTATTCGTTCCTCAGGATGTCCAAGACCTCGACCTTGGCCGCCTGCCAGGCCGGGTAAGCGCCGGCCAACAGACCGAGCAGGATCGAACCGACCAAGGCGCCGAGAATAAACATCGGATCGTAGTACACCGGCATCTTGCCGATTTTGTAAATCAGCAGCACCAGTCCGGCGGCCGATACCACGCCGGCAAGGCCACCGACGCCGGCCATCAATCCGGACTCTAGGATAAACTGGCGAATGATGTCCAACCGCCGGGCCCCGACCGACCGCCTCACGCCGATTTCCATGCGCCGTGACCGCACCAGCAGCACCATGAGGGAGAGAATCCCCAGGCCGCCGACGGCAAAAGAGATGCCGGAACTCAGCAGACCCAACGTCTGAACCAATTGCAGGGCCTGCTCCTGCAGCTGAATGGTGTCCTTGGCTGTCATCAGACTAAAATCGTTGCCTTGCCCCTCTCCCAGGTGATGCCGCCGGCGCAGGATGCTCTCAGCCGTTTTCTTCACCTCTTCATAAGACTGGTTGTCGATCAACTGAAGGTAGACCCCGGTGATCCAGTCCTGGTTAGTGAACCGCCGCATGAAGGTCGACAGGGGAACGAAAACCTGCTCGTCCTGGTCGGTGCCGACGATGTCTGCGCCCTTGGGCTCCATGACCCCGACCACCCGCACGGAGGCGCGGAAGATGAAAACTTCCTTGTCGAGGGCCTGCTCGGGTTTGCCGAAAAGACGCTCGGCGATTTTTGACCCCAGCACGCACACGCGGGCCAGCTGGTTCTCGTCCTGCCAGGTTAGAAACCGTCCCAAAGCCGGGTTGAAGCTGCGGATCTCGGTGTAGGTCGGCCACGTGGCCACGATCTGGCTGGGAACCTTGATGTTCCCAAAGCGGATCGGAAGCGTTTTGAGGACAAAAGGCGCCCCGGCGCGCACTTGGTGAATTGAACCGATCAATTCCCGGGCGTCCTGGAGCGTAAAGGTCGTGGTCACATTTCTCACCGACGCCGATCCCGACCGCCGAAACAGGATGTTGCCGCTGCGGGCCATGAACAAGTTGGTTCCCAGTTTGGCGGTCTCCATCTCGGCTTTGAGGTACATGGCCGTCGAAACGTGCTGAACGGCGGTCAATGCCAAGGCCCCGAGAAAGACACCGATCATGGCCAGAAAGGTTCGCAGCCGGTGAGCCTTGAGCGAGGCGAGCGCTATCTTTAAACTAAAAAACACGGCCTTCCATCAATTCTGCCCTTTCAGCGCTTCGATCGGCGGCATGCTGGCCGCAGTGCGGGCCGGTCGCAACCCGAAAACAAGACCCATGAGTGTGGCTGCTAAGGTAGAAAAAACGAACACCTTCCACGAAATCAGGATCTCCAGCACACCGAACCGGGCCATCAGCTGGCCCAGAGACAGCCCCAGGATCACGCCGAGCAGCGCACCGACCAAACTCAGGCAGACCGATTCGGTCAGCACCTGCATCAGTATCGCCCAGTCGGGGGCCCCCACAGATTTCTTGAGACCGATTTCGGATCGGCGCTCGGTGACGCTCAAGTAGAAAAGGTTGGCCAAGACGAACCCCCCCACGATCATGGCCACCAAGGCCGTAATGCCTAAAAAAAGCACCAGACCTCCCTTTAACATCGACATGAAATCGAGGATTTCGTCCGCGGTAAGAATGGAGAAATCGTCCGGTTCGCCGGGCTGCAGGTTGTGCAGGTGACGCAGGAGGCTGCGCAGATTGGTGACGTGAGCCTTCATGTTCTCCGGAGCGTGGAATTTCACCCTCAACGCCCGAAAATACTTACGGCTCAAGTTGAAGCGCTGGGTCAAGGTTGTAATCGGCAAAATGATACGATCGTCGACAGGGCCCGAACCGCCGCCGCCGGTGATTCCTCGGTAGGAGAGTCGACCGACGATCTGCACCGGCAACTGGTCGACGAAAATCGTGTGGCCCACCGGTGATTCGCTGCCGAAGAGCTCTTCGGCCACGAGGTCGCCGATCAAGCCGACCTTGGCACCTTTTTGAACGTCCTCCTCGGTGAAGTCGCGTCCCTCGGCCAACGGCCAGTTCCAGGCTTCGGCATAACCGGCGGTGGTCCCGACGACAATAGGCACCTGCCGGCTCTTGCCGCGGTAGCGCACGGTGACCTCGCCCTTGCCGCGCATGGGCACGACCAGGTAAGCTCCCGGCAGCGACTCACGCAGTTTCTGCGCATCCCGGTAGGAAAGGGTCAATGTGCGCTGGCCCACGGCCCGGCTCTGGATGTCCCCGCCGAGCACGAAGGCCGCATCGGGACCAAACCACTTGACCATCTCCACGGCCTTGCGTTCGGCCCCGTCCACGGCCGCCACAATAACCGTGAGCGAGGCAATGCCCAGAGCCACGCCGAGCACGACGAATAGGCTGCGCAGTTTGTAGGCCCACAAAGCGGCAAGCGCCATCTGGCCGATGCGCCAGGCTTGGCGCAGCCAGTCAACCGGGCGTGATACGACCGTCACTGAGCCGGATTCTCCTGCGGGCATAACCGGCGACCTCATCGTCGTGGGTGACCACGACCACCGTGCGCCCCTGTTCGTTTATTCGAGCGATAAGCCTCATGATCTCACCACTTGTCTGGGAGTCGAGCTGACCGGTAGGTTCATCGGCCAACAGGAGCCGCGGGTCGTTGATGAGGGCACGGGCCATGGCCACCCGCTGCTGCTGACCGCCGGAGAGCTGGCTCGGCCTGAACTGCATCCGGTCCGCCAAGCCGACCTGGTCGAGGATCTGCTCGGCGCGGTGCCGCAACTCGCGGGTCGCCGTCCGACTGTAAAGACCGGGGAGCATGACGTTTTCAACGGCCGAAACATACGGAATCAGGTAAAAAGTCTGGAATATGAAGCCGACCGTCCGGTTGCGCATGGCGCTCAACGCATTGTCCGAGAGCGCGGAGACATCCTGCTGCCGGAGCAGATAACGGCCGCTGGTCGGACGATCGAGCAGGCCAAGGATATGCATGAGGGTCGATTTTCCGGAGCCCGACGAACCCTGCAAGGCGATGAATTCTCCGCTGTCTACCGAAAGGGAGATGCCCTTGAGGACCTCGATGTCGAGGTCGGCCTGCCTGTAGGTCTTGACGACGTCTTCCAATTCCACGAGCCGCTGACCCACCATCACGGCCTGCCTTTCCTCTCCTTGGTACCGGGCAGCACGAGCTGCGTGGCCACCTTGTCCCCGGCGACCAAGCCTTCCAGCACCTCGGTGCGGGTGACCCCCGCCAGGCCGAGTTCCGGGCTCACCTGGCGGACCTTGCCATCCGCATCCTGCACGAAAACAACCTGCCGGCCGTCGACCCATTTCAGCGCGGTGTTAGGGATATCGATCACATCGTCCTTGACCGCCACGATGATCTGGACCTGAGTGGTCATCTCGGGGCGCAGGACCGTCGCCTGTTCCGGATTGATCTTGACCAGGGCCTGGTAATAGACGATGTTATCGCGGATCTCGGGTTCGGGGTAGATCGCATCCACAGTACCTTTGAAGATGCGTCCCGGGTAGGCATCCACCCGAAACTCGACCGGTTGCCCGGGATGCACCTGCCCGATATCGGTCTCATCCACGTAGATCCACATTTCGAGGCGCATCGGGTCGAGCACCGTGATCAGGTTGGCCACCTGTAACCCGGCCACGATGGTTTCGCCCTCCTGGGCCGTCACCTGGCTGACCACGCCATCGATCGGGCTGAAGATCCGGGTATAGGATATGCGGACCTCAAGGGCCGCCAGGGTGGCCTCGGCCTGTTTGACACCGGCACGCGCCTTGGCGGCCTCGTCGGTGAACTCCCGCTGCAGCCGCTCGAGAATGGCCTGTTTGACCGCGACCTGGTTGGCTTCCACCTCGGCCCTCTGCCGCACATCCTCGATGGTATCCCTGGAAATGACATTTCTTTCGGCCAGTTTCTGCTGACGCAGGTAGGTGTTGCGGAGGTAATCCGACCGGGCACGGGTGAGGGCCAAGTCGTGTCGGGCTTCCGTGATTGTGAGGGGATAAGCCTGTTCCACCCGGTTCAGCTCGGCCTGCGCCGCTGCCAGTCTGGCGCGGGCTTCGGTCGCCTGGGCCTCCAGCTCCCGACTGTCTATCTGGGCCACGAGCCGGCCCTTCTCTACCGGATCGCCGACCCTCACCATCATTTTCTCGATCTTACCGGTAGCGCGGGTGCCGATCTTGACGATCGCGCCGACCTGTGATTTTATGATTCCGGTCTGCTCGAGCACTTTACGCACAGAACCGCGTGTCACGGTCTCGGTGGCGAGAACGGTAATCTTCTTCTCAGCGGTTAAAGATTTCCACCAGAGGGCAGCGCCAACGGCCACCCCCAGAAAAACAAGCACCAAAATGACTTTTTTCATCGCCGGCTTTCCGTTTTAGATGAACTCAGCACCTGCCGTCTGTGAAGTCTTTGTCTTTTATAGCAAATCATAACGGCGTGCAAGCCCGGCCGCCGGGAGTCCGCAACCCTTTGCGAGCGTGCGCTTCCAATACGCTGATGGATTACCGGCCATAGAGGGCAAAAAACAATTCTATCACCTCCACTCGAAAAGGAATCGAGGTCAACAGATGAGCGACTATTTGATCGTGGTGGTCAATCGTGGCAGCGCCCGGTTTTTTAGCCTGGCGCCGGTTGAATTCCCCGAGTTGGAATCCGGACCGCGGATAGTGACGCGCATAGAACTCGACAACCCGGAGATTAATGATTTCCATGAAATGGTGAGCGATTCAAAAACCGGCCGCGGAGCGACCCCCCAGAAAGGAGGCGTCCATGGATATGACGACAAGCGCGATCAGCACCTGGACGAGCTGCGGCGCCGTTTCGCGGTCAAGGTGCTCGCACAGGTCCGGCGACTCGCCAAGACCGAACGCGTGCGCACCGTCATCTTGGCGGCTTCGGCACGCATGCGTCGATTTCTGTATCCCGATAGTGAGAGTCTTGAACGCCAGGGAATCCGGGTTCACAAGCTTTCGAAGAACATGATCAATTTCACGCCGCAAAAAATTCACGCATATCTGGCCCAGGAAGGGCTTGTTCCTCAAAAAAAGCGTGTCAGCGCTTGAATTGACTTAACGCCTTCCCTGACATCGAAAGGTTCTCGCCACAATGCCGGAGATCGAAGATATTATTTTGGCGCACAGTCAAAGAGGCATCGACACCGTCAAGCAAGCTCTTCCGGCCGGCTATTGCCACCGTGCGGCCGAGATGATTCTTGCCAACAAGGGGACCGTGCTGATCGGAACCGGGTTCCCGGTCGGCGGTAGTTTCGAAACCGACGGCCCCATCGGCGCCATCGGATTGTATCGAGTCCTGGAAGGAATCGGCTACCGGCCGCTTTTCGTCTGTGCGCCGCCGATCTCCCGGATTTTGCAGTCCGTCTACGCGACGCGAGAAATCCCCATCCTCGATTGGCAGGAGACCGTCGACGTCGCGGAAACTGTCCTGGCGGAGACGAAGCCGGCCCTGGTGGTCTCGGTGGAACGGCCCGGAGTCGCCGCCGACGGCCGCTACTACAACATGCACCGGCAAGATATCAGCGACCGGGTGGCAAAGTTCGACCATTTTTTTCGTCTCAGCACCTGCCCGACGATAGCTTTCGGCGACGGCGGCAACGAAATCGGTATGGGCAACATTCTGCCTGCCCTGACGCACCTGCCCGTCATCCCGTCGGTGACCGTCTGCGACGAACTGGTGATCGCCACCGTTTCGAACTGGGGCGTATACGGCGTGATCGCCGCGATGGGTCGAAGGCTTCATAAAAACCTTTTCGACCGCTTCGACCCGGAGTCCATCCTTGCCTATCTCGTCAGCAATGGTTCGGTGGACGGCTTGACGAACCGCGCCGAGCTCAGCGAGGACGGGTTCCCGATCACGGTCGGCCTTGAGATTATCGACCGCCTGCGCAACGGGTTTGACGGTTGACATCGATCCGCTCACGCCCGGATGGGGGTCAGCACGAGGGTAACCCGGCGGTTCATGGCGGCGGAGCTTGAGATCGGTTGCGACTCGCCGAAACCGATCGTCGTCAGACGTTCAGGAGCAACACCGCGCTGAATGAGGGCATCCCGTACGGCCCCGGCGCGGCGTTCCGAAAGGGTCATGTTATAGGCTTCCGAACCCGAACTGTCGGTGTGGCCCTGAACCTGAATCGTCGTCTGCGGATAGCCGTTGAAAACATTGGCGACCCGGTCCAACTCGGCATATGCGCCCGGCTTGAGCGTCGCGGAGTCGAAAT
>JBFYWB010000036.1:0-3441 GCA_041299015.1 Deltaproteobacteria bacterium | reverse complement strand
GAAGGCCGAGGGCGCCGGCGATGTCACGCTCGAAACAGGCCACGCAAATGCCCATGTTCCCGGGGTTGCCGAGTTTTTGCAGCACAGCCGCCAGGACCCCGATAACGGCCCCGACCCCGATGATTCCCCATCGCGTAGCCAAGATGTTTTTCCCTTGCATCGATCCTCCCCCTTTTTTTCGTATTAAAAATTCATTCTTGTCCGCCAAACGGGCAGGACAGCTCACTGGCATGGTAAACATGCTTCCGGCCGCAAAACGGGCACGGTTCGGTCAACACCACCGTGGCATCCAGGGTCTTGTTGCCGGTCGCGTCGGTTGTGACGCCCCGGTTTTCGTCGATTTTGAAATCGGCGCTTTCAAACGGCTGGTTTTGAATCGGGCAGACAAAAATAAATTTCATAAAAAGTGACCGTAATCAGCGGCCATATCGGCCGGCAATCTTAAATTGGCGCTCGATGTATTGGGACACGAGCAACACGCTGTAAATCATCCCGAAATAGAGCGCGCCGACAGCCAGATAGACCTCGAAGGCACGGAAAGTCCGCGTGTAAATCAGTTGACTGACGCGCGTCAGCTCGGTGATCGCCAGGACCGAAACCAGCGAGGAGTCCTTCAACAGCGAGGAAAAGGAACTCACCAGCGGGGGCAGTGCCACCCGCATCGTCTGCGGCAGAATGACATGCACCATGGCCTGGTACCAGGAAAGCCCTAGTGCCGCGGCCGCATCCTGCTGACCCTTTTCAACCGAGTACAATGCCCCCCGCACGATCTCGGAAATATAGGCGCCGCCGTTCAATCCCAGGCCGACGATTCCGGCGACATAGTTGTTCATGGTCACGCCGATCGAGGGCAAGCCGTAGTAGATAAAAAACAGTTGAATCAGTAAGGGTGTGCCCCTGAAAACCTCGACATACGGTCCCAAAAGCCGTCGCGCCCGGGTTGATTCGGCGCGCGCAATTCCGACCGCGGTCCCAATCAGGATGGCCAGGCAGAAAGAGGTCAGCGAAACGATCACGGTGGCGCCGAGGCCCTCTAGCAGCAAGGGCCCGGCATTGAAAAGAATATCAAACCTGAATCCTGCCATGGCTCCTCACCCGTTGACTACTCGACTTTAAGCCAGCGGTCGTGAATTTTTTGGTAGGTGCCGTCTTTTTTGATTTCCCCGAGGGCGGCGTTGATCCGGGTTGTCAACTGGTCGGCCCCTTTCGGCAGGATCATGACGACTTCAGCTTCGGACAAGGGGGCGCCGACAACCTTGTAGGAGGGCTCGGTTTTGATCTGATTGACCGCATAGGCATAGCCGACCAGCACCGCGTCGATGCGTTTGAATTTGAGGTCCGTGAACGCTTCCGGATTGTAGTTGTAGCGCTTGATCTCCTTGAACGTGTCTTTCATCTGGTCGGCCAGTTGTTCGCTCGCCGAGCCGAGTTGCACGCCCACGGTCTTGCCCTTCAGATCGGCTTGGGTGTTGATGGCGGTTTCGTCCTTGCGCACCACGATGACGTCGGGGAGCTGGTAATAGACATCACTGAAGTTGACATTTTCTTCACGGGTCTCGGATTTTGACATGCAGGTGATGAGGATATCGTAATCGCCTTTCTTCAACCCGCCCAGCAGGCCCTGCCACTCGGAGTCGACAAATTTGGCTTTGACGCCCATTTTGGCTGCAAGCGCCTGACCCATATCAATGTCAAAGCCCTCCAATTGGCCGCTTTTCTCGTTCTTGGATTCAAAGGGCGGATACTGGGCGCACAACCCGACAACCAGTTCGCCCCTCTCCTGAACCTTTTGAAACGAGGTGTCCGCCAGGGTTTCGGTTGCGCTGACCATCGTGATCGCCCCGGCTGCCATCAGGATCATCCAATTTCGCAGTTTCATGGTTTTTCTTCTCCTTCTTTTTGCTCATTGGTTTGTTCTTCTCGAACGGCAAAAAGCTGCGGCTGAAGACCCGCCTCTCGGAGCATCGCCAGCAGCTCTGTCATAAACACGCCTTTCCCCGCGATGAAGCGCAGCGATTTGATCTGATCGCCAAGGCGGCTCTGGGAGCACAGCTCACCGCCGCGGTATCCTGCACACGTCACGGTCACCCCGCAGTTCGGACTGCCGTCCATTCCTAAAACCCCGACCAAT
This sequence comes from Deltaproteobacteria bacterium, assembly GCA_041299015.1. Lineage (GTDB taxonomy): Bacteria > Desulfobacterota > Desulfobacteria > Desulfobacterales > SG8-13 > JARFQH01. The sequence goes on along the minus strand of JBFYWB010000036.1, from coordinate 1,310 downwards.
TCGTATCCGGCCTGCACAAAAGCTTGGAGCTGAATCAGGGGGTATCGCAAAATATCCCGGCAAAAGGCGCGGAAGTTGGGATGGTCGTATTGCTCCCGCGTCATCCCCCAGCGGTTCATGCCGAGGTAGGTCGCCTCCGGGCACGGCAATTGGAAAAGCCCGCAGCCCACCGCGATGTAATCGCAAACGGCGTCGACCAAAACCCCGCCGACCGTCGCCAGAGGGGTGATTTTGGCATTGGCGTTCAGAATGCAGTGACAGGTGACCAGGATCTTTTTGCTGCGGTGCATATTTCCCTCTCATTTCGCCTAATTTATGGTCTACCTCCCGGTCTTGAAGACCCTGGCATAGACCGACACCGACGCCACGATAATGAACCCGTGCACCAGGCGGGTCCAGAAACCGGAAAGTCCCGCGCTGATGATGCCGGCTTCGATGATACCGATGATGATGGCCCCCACCAGGGTGCCGAAAACCGTTCCCTCGCCCCCGAAGACCGAGGTGCCGCCGATAAAAATCGCGGCAAAAACCAGCAGCAGGTAGCCTTCCCCCATTGCCGAATCGTCTTTTTTAACAAGTCAAAGCGCCCGCTGTTGGGGATCATTACCGAGCACGGCGTGGCAAGGTATTGCGTTAGCAGGGCATTGAGGGGATCCGTTTTTTCGTCCACAATAAACGTCTACTTGCAGTCGGAGCAGTTTTCAAATGCCACCACCTCAGCGCCGCTTTGCTCTACGATTTTGACCACCTTTCCGCTGTCTGGCCCCACCGGCACGCCGGTCCGCAAACTCCGTTTGCGGCTCCAGGTGTGTCTTTCTTCCGATTCTTTGGTCGCTGGATGCACCCGGCAGGGGGGCGTCGGCGACACATCCTGATCCTCTTTTGGCCCGTCAGTCGGGCTTGCGCCACCGGCGCAGGTACCAACTCGCTTCCGGCGGGTCTACCATCATGCAGCCCCGCAGCCGGCGAGGGCCTGCCGAATGGTTTGCTGCGGCGATCCTACACCGCTGACATGCTGTGGCCGGCCAGAAGGGCAGCCCCCAGGGCGCCGACCGATTGCGGATCATCGGGAACCAGAATCTCACGGCCCAGTTTTTGCGCGAGCAGCGTCGCCATGCAGGGATTTTTGGCCACGCCGCCGGTGAACACGATGGCGCCTTGGGATGAGACCCGGTTGATCATCCCGGCCGCCCGGCGGATGACGCTGGCGTGCAGGCCCCGCGCAATTTCGCGGCGGCTCTGCCCCTTGGCGATCAGGGAGGTGACCTCGGATTCGGCAAAGACCGTGCACATGCTGGAGATGTTGAGGT
>JBFYWB010000026.1:0-34161 GCA_041299015.1 Deltaproteobacteria bacterium | reverse complement strand
CGGCCTTTTTGATCTGCTTCGTCCTGGGTCCTTGGTTCATCCGCAAGCTGCGCGAGATGCAGATCGGCCAGTACATCCGTGATGACGGGCCGCAGACGCATCTCAAAAAAGCCGGTACGCCAACGATGGGCGGCACCCTGGTCATTTTCGCGATCGCGGTAGCGACCCTGCTGTGGACCAACCTGACCAATTTTTATGTCTGGATCCTTTTGATGGTCACCATCAGTTACGCCGGCATCGGTTTCATCGACGACTACCTGATGCAGGTCAAAAAACGAAGCAAGGGGCTCAGTGCGCGCAGCAAACTGGTCCTGCAGACCCTTATCGCCGTCATGGCCGGCGTGCTGGTGACCACACGACCCGATTTTGACACCCAGGTGACGGTACCTTTCTTCAAGAACATCTCGCCGGATCTGGGCTGGGGATATGTCATCTTTGCGACCTTTGTGATCGTCGGCACCTCGAACGCCGTCAACCTGACCGACGGTTTGGACGGTCTGGCCATCGGGCCGGTGGTGATCGCCGCAGCTACCTACATGATCTTTGCCTACGTGGCCGGAAACGTTAAGATCGCCGACTACCTTCAGATCAACTATGTGGCCGGCAGCGGCGAGGCGGCCGTCTTCTGCAGCGCCATGGCCGGAGCCGGAATCGGTTTTCTGTGGTTCAACGCCTATCCGGCCCAGATCTTCATGGGCGATGTCGGCTCGCTGCCGCTGGGCGGCGCCCTGGGCACGATCGCCGTCATAACGAAACAGGAGATTTTGCTGGTTCTCGTCGGCGGGTTGTTCGTCATCGAGGCCCTGTCGGTTATTTTTCAGGTCGGCTATTTCAAGGCCACAAAGGGGCGCCGCATCTTCAGAATGGCCCCGTTGCACCACCACTTCGAACTGAAGGGCTGGACCGAACCCAAGGTGATCGTCCGTTTCTGGATTATCGCCCTGGCCTTGGCGCTGCTGGCAATGAGCACGCTGAAATTGAGATAAAAAAACCGGCAATGGATCACAGGGACACGGATACGATCCCTTATACCAATACCCATGACCGTTTTTCATTCATGCAGCTAACGGGTAAAAAAATAGTGGTGGTCGGGCTGGGAGTCACCGGGGTGGCCACCGCCGCCTTTCTGAAAAAGCGCGGAGCGGTGGTGACGGCGACCGATTCCGCACGCGAAAATGAACTTGGGCCCGCGGTTACGGCCCTGCGTGAAAAGGGGATTACACTCGAGTTAGGAAACAACTATCCGGAATCATTTGAAAACGCAGATATGGTGGTGATCAGCCCGGGAGTACCCCACGGAGCGGCGCCGCTCGTCCGTTCGCGGGAACGCGGAATCCCGGTGCTGGGTGAAGTCGAACTGGCCGCGCGATTTATCGCGGAACCGATCGTCGCCATCACCGGCACCAACGGCAAAACGACCACCACCACCCTGGTGGGCGACATGCTCAAAGGGTCCGGGATCGACGTGTTTGTCGGCGGCAACATCGGAACGCCGTTGATCAGTTATGTCGACCGCGGCGAAAAAGCCGCGGTCGTCGTGGCTGAAATCAGCAGTTTTCAACTCGACACCATCGATCGCTTCCGGCCGAAGGTGGCGGTGTTGCTCAATATCGCCGAAGACCACCTGGACCGCTACCCGGACCTCGATGCCTATGCCCGATCCAAGGGCCGCATCTTTGAAAATCAGGGGCCCGCTGATTTCGCCGTCCTCAATGGCGCCGACTGCCGGGTGGCGGCGTTGGCGGAAAAAGTGGTCAGTCGAAAATTGTTCTTCGGCCGGACCGGCGCCGAGGATGCGGCGGTAACCGATGAGGCCATTGTCTTTCGCGCCCGGTCATGGCCGTGCGAACGGATTTTCGGGGCCGTCGGCACGGAAGACGGGGCCGCGGAGGCCCTGCCCTGCTCCGCCATCAAGCTGTTCGGGCGACACAACATCGACAATGCCGCTGCCGCCGCCCTGGCCACCCTGGCCGCGGGCGGTCGCATGGCGTCCATCAAAGACACCCTGCAGCGGTTCGGCGGCCTGCCGCACCGCCTGGAATTTGTGGCTGCCGTCGCGGGGGTTCGCTATTACGACGATTCGAAGGCCACCAATGTCGCCGCCGTGCTGCGCGCCCTGGAGTCTTTCGGCGCGCCAATCGTGCTGCTGTTGGGTGGTCGCAACAAGAGGGGCGATTTCAGGCTTCTTAAGGAAAGCGTCCGCCGACGCGTGAAACGGGTGATCCTGTTCGGCGAGGCCGGTGACGAGATTGCCGCCGCCCTTGGCGGCGCCGTGGCGACAAGCCGTGCCGGGTCGATGGCCGAGCTCGTTGCAACCGCCGGTCGGATCGCCTCCGCCGGAGACGTCGTCCTGCTCTCTCCAGGCTGCGCCAGCTTCGACATGTACGCGAATTACGCCCGCAGGGGCGAAGACTTCCGCCGCAACGTCGAGAGACTTGCAAAGGCAATATGAGGCCGCCGGTGCCGGAAAACGAATCCAAATCATCGCTGTTGACCTTCGACGTGCGGCTTCTTTTTCCGGTGCTGTTTCTGGTGGGCATCGGTGTGGTGATGGTCTACTCCGCCAGCTCTGCCATCGCCGCCAAAAGCTATGGCAACAGTTACCTGTTTCTGAAAAAACAGGCGGTCTTCGCCCTGGCCGGGGCGGCGATACTGATCGTTTGTCGCTTCGTACCCTATCGCTGGTACCGACCGTCGACATACCCTCTTCTGATTCTGGCCTTGGCCTTGCTATCCGCGATTCACATCGCCGGCATCGGTATCGAGGCGGGCGGCGCAACCCGCTGGTTGCGTCTCGGCCCGGTCACCTTTCAGCCTTCGGAACTGGCCCGTCTGAGCCTGATCCTGTACCTGGCCTATTCCCTGGACAGAAAACAGGCCCACATCAAGGTGTTTTCGATCGGTTATGTGCCGCACATGGTCGTTTTGGCGATGTTCACGGTGCTGATCATAACGCAGCCCGATTTCGGCTCGGTCGTCATTCTGGCGACCATAACCTGGATCATGCTGTTTGTCGGCGGTGTGCGCGTCGTCTACCTGATGATGACCTTCCTGATGCTCTTGCCGGCGGCTTACTACATGCTGATCCATGCCGCCTACCGCCTGAAACGATTGATGAGCTTCCTGGATCCCTGGCAGTACCCGAGCGCCGAAGGATACCAGATCATCCATTCCATGATGGCCTTCGGTACCGGCGGCCTTTGGGGCACGGGCGTCGGCAAGGGATATCAGAAGCTGTTTTATCTGCCCGAACCGCACACCGACTTTATCTTTTCGGTCATCGGCGAGGAACTCGGCCTGGTAGGGGTTGTCGTCATTTTGGGGCTCTACGGCCTCATCCTGTGGCGTGGGATCGGCATCGCCCGCGGCGCGTCCGACACCTACGGCTCCTTCCTGGCCTTGGGGCTGACGGTCGGCATCGTTCTCCAGGTCTGCGTCAACATGGGCGTCGCCCTGGGATTGCTCCCGACCAAGGGCCTGACGCTGCCTTTTTTGAGTTACGGCGGCACTTCGCTGCTGGTCAACATGGCCGCGATCGGTATCTTGATGAACATCGGTTCCGCCGACCGGCGGGCAATCGTCAACAAACGGAGACGTGGTCATGCAGCCGGGTGACATCAATCCAGCCCTTAACGGACTGCTCTGCGCGACGCCGGTGGTCGCCGGCAACGCCGCACGTCTGTTGATCGCCGGTGGCGGCACGGGCGGACACCTGTTTCCCGGCATCGCCATCGCCCGGGAGTTCATGGCGCGGAATGCCCAAAATGCGGTTCTGTTTGCCAGCACGGGCAATCCTTTTGAGCAAAAGACCCTGTCACGCGCCGGTTTTCCTCTCGAAACACTCAGCGTTGCGGGCATCAAGGGGCGAAGCCTTTGGCAAAAGCTCACATCCCTGGCGCTCATTCCGCTGGGCGTCTTTCAGTCCGGCCGGATCATCAAGCGTTTCAAGCCCGACCTGGTGCTCGGTGTCGGCAGTTATGCGGCCGGTCCGGTGGTGCTGGCGGCCTGGATGACCGCAATACCGGTGGTGCTGCACGAGCAGAACATTCTGCCGGGAATCACCAACCGGGTGCTGGCCCGTTTTGCACGGCGCATCTATGTCTCTTTCGAAAACACGTCCGGCCGGTTCGATAGCGCCAAGGTCCGTCTGACGGGCAATCCGGTGCGCCGGGAAATACTGCAACCGACAGCGGTCGCAGATCGTGAAGACGACGGGCCTGCGGATCGGGCGCCCGTTCTGAACATCCTGATAACCGGCGGCAGCCAGGGCGCGCATGCCATCAACATGGCGGCGGTTGCCGCTCTGCCGCTCGTCCGGAAAAAGGAACGGCTCAGAATCGTGCATCAGACCGGAGCGGCGGACGAAGACCACGTCCGGGCGGCCTATGCGGCCCAAGGCATCTGCGCCGAAGTCGAGGCTTTCTTCGATGACATGGACCGGCAGTACCAGCGCGCGGATCTGATCATTTGCCGGGCCGGGGCGACGACGGTGGCCGAGATCACCGCCGTGGGCAAGGCGGCGCTCTTCATCCCGTTTCCCTTTGCGGCGGACGATCACCAGAGGCTCAATGCCGAAGCTCTGGCGGCACGGGGAGCGGCCGAAATGATCGCGGAGAAGCAGTTGACCGCCGCCGGCCTGGCGGAGAGCATCGAGCGCCTGGCAATGGATCGGGCGGCTCTTGAGCGCATGGCCGCGCTATCCAGAAAATTCGGCCGTCCCGAGGCCGCGCGCCTGATCGTCGACGACTGTTACGAACTGTTGGCAAGAAGGTAGGGGTCATCGGTGAAGGCAAAAAACGTTTTTCAAAAGGACATCATCCACGACCCGGTGCCCGTAACCCGTAACGTATATTCCATAACCCGACATCGCCATGTACCGTAAAAAATACCATATCCACTTCGTCGGCATCGGCGGCATCGGTATGAGCGGCATCGCCGAGCTGTTGTTGAACCTGGGCTACACCGTATCGGGTTCAGACCTCAAATCATCGGAGATCACCGAACGGTTGCAGCGCTTCGGCGGCCACATCTTCAAGGGTCATGCCGCAGAGCAGATCGGCACCGCCGATGTCGTGGTCGTCTCTTCCGCCGTCAATGCGGACAACCCGGAAGTCCGGGCCGCCCGCCAGGTCTCGATCCCGGTCATCCCGAGGGCCGAGATGTTGGCCGAGTTGATGCGGCTGAAGTACAGTATCGCGGTCGCCGGCGCCCACGGCAAAACGACCACCACCTCCATCATTTCCACTGTTCTCGACCGTGGTGGCCTTGATCCGACGGTGGTGATCGGCGGCAAGCTCAAGAGCATCGGTACCAACGCCCGTCTCGGAGAAGGCGAGTTCATCGTGGCCGAGGCCGATGAGAGCGACGGCTCGTTTCTGAAGATGTCGCCCACCATTGCGGTTGTCACCAACATCGATCGCGAACATCTCGATCACTACCCGGACCTGGACGCGATCAAAGCGGCTTTCCTTGAGTTCATCGACCGCATCCCCTTTTACGGCCTGGCGGTTCTGTGCCTCGACAACGAGTCGGTTCAGGGCCTGATTCCGAATGTCAAAAAACGCTACACAACCTACGGAATGAGCACCCAGGCCGATGTTCAGGCCCGCAACGTGACCCTCGCCGGGCTGCGCAGCCAATTTACGCTGCTCCACCTGGGGGCGCCGCTGGGGGACATCCGGCTGAACCTGCCCGGCATTCACAATGTTTACAATGCCATGGCCAGCGTGGCGGTGGGCCTTGAACTGGGCATACCTTTCGAGACCGTCAAGGCGGCCCTCGAAACCGTGGAAGGGGTGCAGCGCCGCCTGGAAATCAAGGGGGTTGTCAACGGCATTACCATCGTCGACGACTACGGCCACCATCCCACCGAAATAAAGACCACCCTGCAGGCCGCCAAAGAGGCCTGGCCGGAGCGACGCATGGTGGTCGTTTTCCAGCCGCACCGTTACAGCCGCATCCGCGCGCTTTTCGACGAATTCACCCGTTCCTTCTACCAGTCGGATGTACTGCTGGTTCTGCCGATCTATTCGGCCGGTGAAAAGCCCATCGAGGGCGTCGACAGCTTTTCGATGTGTGACGGCATCCGCCGGCACGGCCACAAAGAGGTGATCTGCAAGGACAGCATCGCGGCGGCCGTGGCCGGTTTGAAGGACATCCTCGTTCCGGGGGACATTCTGCTGACGCTGGGTGCGGGCGACGTGTGGAAGGTCGGCGAGGAAATTCTGCGACAACGGGAACTGCAAGGGGCATGAAAAACGACCACGACCGCGCGACTCTCCAGTTGATAGGGGCCGGCGAGACCCGCAATACAAATCCGCGCATCCATCGCGGACCGAGACCGGATTCGATGGCGCTGACGGCCACGGACAAAACCTGGTTGACCGAACAGTTCGGCGGCCACGTCCGGTTCGACGAACCGATGACCCGGCACACCTATTTCAAGGTCGGCGGGCCGGCCGAGGCCTTCGTAACACCGCCCGATACGGCGGCCCTGGAGTCGTTGATGCGCTGGTGCAGGGCCGGCGGACATCCTTGGCTGGTCATCGGCAACGGTTCCAACCTGCTGGTGAAAGACGGCGGCATTGGCGGCGTCGTCATCAGCCTGAGCCGATGTCTGAAAGATATCCGACCAACAGAAGGCGGCAGCGACGTCCGGTTGACGGCTCAGGCCGGGGTCAAGCTGCCGTCCCTCTGCCGGTACTGTATCGAGCACGGTATTGCGGGGATGAACTTTGCGCTCGGCATCCCGGCATCGGTGGGCGGAGCGATCGTCATGAACGCCGGGACGACCCGCGGGTCGATGGCGGATGTGGTGGCATCGATCGGCTGCCTGCAGTCCGACGGCAGGTGGGTTCGATTCGACCGTCGCGACCTCGACTTCTCCTATCGATGTCTTTCCTGGAAAGCAAGCGGGCCGACCGGAGATGGCGAAGCTACGATCATCGTCGAGGCCTCATTTTCCCTGAAACCGGGCGATGCGCGGAAACTGTCCGAAGAAGCCGCGCAGATCCTCAAGGCAAGAGCCGAAAAGCAGCCCGTCGACCAGCCGAGCGCCGGGTGCTTTTTCAAAAATCCGGCTTCGGGTCGGTCGGCCGGCGAGTTGATCGAAAAGGCCGGCCTAAAAGGGCGTCAGGTCGGCGGTGCCTGCGTGTCAACCCGGCACGCCAACTTCATCGTCAACACCGGCGGCGCAACCGCCCGCGACATCCTGGACCTCATGAAACTTGTGCAGGAACGCGTGGCCGATAAGTTTGCGGTTGAACTGATCCCCGAGGTGAAAATTGTTGGGCATTAGGGTCAAGCGGCAAAACCGCTTCAAGCGCCGGCAGCCGGGCAAAAACCGGCCTTGGGTCTCCGGCGGGCTGAAGGTGACGGCCGGCGCAGTCGGGGTCGCCCTGCTCAGCATCGTTTTAATTTTTTGCCACGATCTGATCACCCAGTGCGATGCTTTCAAAGCCCGGACGGTTACCGTGACCGGCGCCCGTCGTTTGAGCCGCGCAGAGATTTGCGAACGCGCCGGCATCTTGCCCGGCACCAATATCCTGGCGGTCAATCTGATCGCGGCCCGCAAACGATTACTGGCCGACCCCTGGATTGCCGACGCGCAGATCCGTCGCGACATACCGGACGGGATTCACGTCGCCGTTCGTGAACATCGCGCCCTGGCGGTTATCGATCTGGGCCGCAAGTTCCTGCTCGATGACGCCGGAACGATTTTCAAGGAGGCGGCGGCGCCGGAAGACGAAAATCTGCCGTTGGTCGAGGGGCTTCGCTATGCGGATATCGAGCTTCGACCCTTCGCCGCCGGCGACCGGAACCCGGCCGCCCCATTTTCGGGGGTTGTTGCCGTGCTGCAACTCGGAAGGCCCGCGGTCAGCGTCATCCCCAACCGGCATCTTGCCCGGATCATGGTGGACAGTGAGACCGGCATCACCTTGAAGACGCTCAGGGAGCCGAAGACCGTCGTACTCGGCTTTCGGGATTATGCTACAAAATACGCCGTGCTGCAGCGGCTGCTCGCCCATCTGGCGCAGCGTCGCCCCAACGGCTGGGGGGAATTGGAGACGGTGGATCTGAACAACCTGAACCGCATCGTCGTTCAGCCGCTCTACGATGCTGCGGCGGGAAGCGACAAGCCAGCGGTGAGCGGCCAGCCAGGCCGCAAAATATCGGACAATGATTCGGTCGCGGACCCGGTCGGGCCGGCACCGGTTTAAGAGGAGGTCGGCAAATGCAGGGACAGGGAAAAATCGTTGTCGGTCTTGACATCGGGACGACCAAGATATGTGCCGTGGTCGGCGAGGTCTCCGGTGACAAGCTCAACATCATCGGCATCGGCACGCACCCTTCCATCGGATTGCGCAAAGGCGTGGTCGTCAACATCGAATCGACCGTGGATTCGATCAAGAAGGCCGTCGAGGAAGCCGAACTGATGGCCGGCTGTGAGATCTCCTCGGTCTACGCCGGCATCGCCGGTGGTCACATCACCGGGTTCAACAGCCGCGGCATCGTGGCCATAAAGGGTCGGGAGATCACGGAACAGGACGTGGCGCGGGTGATCGACGCCGCCCGGGCCGTCGCCATCCCCATGGACCGGGAGGTCATCCATGTCCTGCCCCAGGAGTACATCGTCGACGATGAAGCCGGAATCCAAAACCCGGTCGGCATGGCCGGCGTGCGGCTGGAAGCCAAGATCCATATCGTCACCGGCGCGGTGACCTCAGCCCACAACATCGTCAAGTGCGCCAACCGCTCCGGTCTGGACGTCGGCGACATCGTACTCGAATCCCTGGCCTCCGGTGAAGCCGTTCTGACCGATGAGGAAAAAGATCTCGGCACGGCCTTGATCGACATGGGCGGCGGAACGACCGACCTGGCGATATTTTCCGGCAAGAACATCAAGCACACTTTCGTGCTGGCCCTGGGCGGCAATAACCTCACCAACGACATCGCCATCGGCATGCGGGCGCCATATGCCGAGGCCGAAAAAATCAAGAACAAGTACGGCACGTGCGTAGCGGCCAATATCCGCAACGACGAGAACATTGAGATTCCCGGAATGGGTGGACGCCCCTCCCGCAAGCTGCCCCGACAGATTCTGGCTGAAATCCTCGAGCCCCGCACGGAAGAAATCTTCACCCTGGTCAACCGTGAGATCTTCCGGGCCGGCCAGGAAAATTCAATCCCCTCGGGGGTGGTTCTCACCGGCGGCTCTTCGCTGCTCGACGGTGCGACCGAAATCGCCGAATCGGTTTTCGGGCTGCCGACGAGACTGGGCAAACCCCGTGGCATCAGCGGATTGATCGATGTGGTCAACAACCCCATGTACGCCACCGGCGTGGGCTTGGTGATCTACGGCGCCAAACGGCAGAGTTCCAAAAAATTCAGAATCCGCGACAACAATATCTTCAACCGTATCATGACGCGCATGAAGCGCTGGTTTCAGGAAGTGGTGTAAATTTCGGACCGCGGCCGGCTGCGCCGGCTGAGCTTGAAACTGGAATGGGAATAGATGTCAAACCAGCCATCCCGGATGAAGCGGGCCACTCAACGGACCCGGAGGCGTTTATGGGGAGACGCCGACGAGTTCCGGAGTCCGGTTCCCTGCAGCCGGGATCAACAACCACACAGGGGGTGAAACATGTTTACTTTGGTCAGCAATGAAAAATCGGCAAAAATCAAGGTCATCGGTGTCGGAGGTGCGGGCGGAAACGCCATCAACAACATGATCGCCAGCAAGCTCCAAGGGGTTAAGTTCATCACCGCCAACACCGATGCACAAGCCCTCGAGACCTCCAATGCTCAGATCAAGATCCAGCTCGGTGAAAAACTCACCGAAGGTTTGGGGGCCGGCGCCAACCCCGAAGTCGGACGCCAGGCAGCCATCGAGAGCGAAGAGGAAATTCGCGAGTACCTCAAGGACAGTCACATGGTTTTCATAACCGCCGGCCTGGGCGGCGGAACCGGAACCGGCGCAGCACCGGTCATCGCCCGGATCTGCAAGGACCTGGGCGCGCTCACGGTGGCCGTCGTGAGCAAACCCTTTTCGTTTGAGGGACGCAAACGCGCCCGTCAGGCCGAAGAAGGCCTCGATGCCCTGAAGGAAATGGCTGACACCGCCATCACGATCCCCAATGACCGGCTGCGCGGCATCGCCTCCAAGAATGCCACCATGATCGACATGTTCAGAAGGGCCGACGAGGTCCTGCTGCACTCGGTCAAGGGAATCACCGATCTGATCATGATGCCGGGTTTGGTCAACCTCGATTTTGCCGACGTCAAGACGACCATGTCCAAGGCCGGTATGGCCATCATGGGGATCGGCACCGCCAGCGGTGAAAACCGTGCCGTGCTGGCCGCCGAAAGGGCCATCTCGCACCCCTTGCTGGAAGATCTCTCCATTGCCGGTGCCCGCGGTGTGCTCATGAACATCACCAGCACCAGCGATCTCACCATGGAAGAGATGACCGAGGCCTCGGACCGGATCTACAGCGAGGTCGGTGAGGATGCCGATATCATCTGGGGGACGGTCATCGACGATACCCTGGGCGATGAGATCCGCGTCACCCTGATCGCCACCGGCATCGGCGGCTCCGCCGAAACGACCGTCAGGGGGCGCCGCGAAGAATTCAAATTGCGCGGCAAGGTGCGGGACCTCACTCCCGCAGATCTCCAGAACGGCGAAAACTTCGAAATCCCGACCTTTATTCGTCAGAAAGAAGCCGTGGGCGAGAACAGCGGCGCGACGTATCGCGGGTACCGGGGCATCGTCATTGACAACAGCGATCTGGATGTGCCGACCTTTCTGAGGCGCAAGGCCGACTGATCGGGCCGCCGCGGATCGCCGGCGGGAAACCCGGTTCGCCTCTGCTGCGAGAGGCTAGATGCGGCTTGACCTTGCGAAGGGCCGCTTGTGAAAACGGGTCTCCGCCCGGTTGCCAATCGACCGGGACGTCGCTATAGTGTCGGCAGAACGGCACCTAAGCGAAGGTCGATGGCAACCTCCATAAAAAAAAATAACCGGCAGGCGCCCGGCGATCCCATCGCAGCGGAGATCGGAACGATCCGTAAAAGCGGTCCCCATCGCCTTCGGGTCGCTCTGGTGTATCCCAATCGCTACTCGGTCGGAATGTCGAACCTCGGATTTCAGGTGGTTTATCGCCTGCTGAACCGTATCGACGGCATCATCTGCGAACGCGCCTTTTTGCCGGACGGCAAGGCGCTTGCCGAAATTCGCATAACCTCGGTCGAGTCCGGAAGACCGCTGACCGACTTCGACATTATTGCGTTTTCGGTCTCCTTTGAGAACGATTACCCGAACATCCTGACGGTTTTGGCAACAGCAGGTCTCCCCCTGCAGTCACGTGACCGCAGAGACGCTCACCCCCTGGTGATTGCAGGGGGAGTCGCCTGTTTTCTAAACCCGGAGCCGCTGGCGCCCTTCATCGATTGCTTTCTGATCGGTGAAGCAGAAGCCATGCTGGAGGGCTTCTGCGATTGCCTCCAAGATTGCGGGTATCCTGGGCTCCGGGACCGTCGGCAACTTTTGGCCGCCTGCGCCCGGCGGGTGCGGGGCGTCTACGTCCCGCAATTCTACCGCCCCGTCTACGGCGAGACCGGCAGTCTGGCCGCGGTTGAACTCCTGGCCGATGTCCCCGCAAAGATCGACCGCACCTATCTGGCCGACCTGGCGCAAGCTCCCACCTGCTCTGTCGTGGTCACCCCGCACACGGCTTTCGACCGAACCTTCCTGATCGAGGTCGGCCGGGGCTGTCCCCACGGCTGCCGGTTCTGCAGCGCGGGTTTTGTCTACCGGCCGCCCCGTTACCGGCCGCTCTCGCTTCTGCAGGCCTGCCTGCAGCAAGGCGCCGCCGTCACCGATCGCATCGGACTGGTCGGCGCGGCGGTTTCGGATCTGCCAGAACTAAAGGAACTCTGCCAGCGGGCGGGTGCCGACGATATCCGGTTGTCCTTTAGTTCCCTCAGGGCCGATGCGCTCGATGCCGAACTCGTGGCCGTATTGCGCCGCAGCCACGTCAAAACCGCCACCATCGCGCCGGATGCCGGTTCCGAGAGGATGCGGCAGGTCATCAACAAGGGTATCGATGAGGCCGCGATTCTGAAAGCCGCCGCGCTGCTGGTCGACGGCGGCGTACCGAATATCAAACTCTACTTCATGATCGGCCTGCCGACCGAAACCGCCGATGACGTCGAGGCCATCGTCGGACTGTGCAAAAAGATCAAACACGTTTTTCTCAGCCGCAGCCGCGGTCAAAAAAGAATCGGCGAGATGACCGTCAGCCTGAGTTGCTTCGTGCCCAAGCCCGCAACCCCTTTTCAGTGGGCCGCCATGGACGATGTGAGTACCCTTAAAAAAAAGATCCGCACCGTCAAGGAGGGACTCAGGAAAGTGCCCAACGTGCGGGTTCACGCGGATGTGCCGCGTTGGGCCTATGTCCAGGCGCTCCTGTCACGGGGAGACCGCCGGGTTGCGGACCTGCTCATTCTGGCGTATAAAAACCGTCAAAACTGGCCCCAATCCCTCAAGGAAACCCCGCTCAACGCCGACTTTTTCGTTGTGCGGTCCCGTCCGCTGGATGAAGTCCTGCCGTGGGACTTCATCGACCATGGCGTCAAAAAAAGCTTCCTGGCCGGCGAATACCGCAAGGCCCTGGCCGGGCAACCCTCGCCCGCCTGCCCCATGGCCGACTGCCTCCGCTGCGGCATCTGCCGCTAGAATCGGTCGACCCCTCCCGTTGTCCGCAAGGCACGGATAAGCTTCGCACACGTCTGCCGCGCGGTCGGCGATCAGCCCGGCAGTAACCGAGCGGAGTGTGTGAGCGCTCCGCCGCCATATTCTCACAACAACCGCAATTTTTACGGTCGGCATCAAAAAAATCTTGAAAGGTTTTTTTCAGTATGATAGTCGATTGGCGTTTTTGCGCCCGTTCTTCTTTAACACCGTCCCGCCCTCGAAAGGAATGTACATGTCACGTTTCGGAAAAGAACTGCAACTGGCATACAGACTGGCGATCGTGTTGTTCATTGTGGGAGTCGCAAGTTACGCATATACAGCCTTTTCCGCCAATCCACCCGAAGAGCCGATTCGCGTCATGTACAAAACCACCGCCGGCAGAGTCCTCTTCGACCATAAAACCCACTCGGCCAGCACCGGTTACGGTACTTCCTGTTACGACTGCCACCACCATCCACCGGAAGATGAGGCGGCACTCAAGTCCTGCGGCACCTGTCACCCCGTGGAACCCGAGGAAGGGGCCGTTCCGGAATCTTGCCTCGAATGCCATGATGCAGAGGATGTCGAAGAGACGGAGGTAGTCAAGAGGGTCGACGCCTACCACACTCAGTGCATCGACTGCCACAAGGCAGTCGGCGCTGGTCCCATTGACTGCAGCGCATGTCATGTGTTGTAAGCCGAGACACCGGATAATTGTCCGCCGCGTTGTTCCCCTTGATTCGTGCAATCAAACCAAAAAGGGTGATCTATGATACGAAAATCTTTTTTCGGACTTGCAAAGCCCCGCCTCGAGTATACCCTGTTGACCGGTGAGATGCCGGAACCACAATCCATCCCCCTGCCGGAGACGGCAACCCTTTTGATCGCAGCGCCACTTGACACTCAAGACACGACCGGCGTCAAACCGGGCGACACGGTGAAACGCGGTCAAAAACTGACCCTTTCCGAGGCCGGCGAGGCCTGTGTAACCGCCACCGTCAGCGGATCGGTGCTCTCTGTCGCTCCGCATATCGGCGACTTCGGCAGGACTTACACCGCGGTGACAATCGGCGTGAGCGGCCCTGCGGAGATCGACACCCGATTTGCGGAACAGTCGCAACTGCCGTCGCTCGAAACCGCCCTCGATTATTTGGTGAGTGTCCCCGGTGCGCCGCTGCTGAAGAAGTTCAAAGACCCCGAGGTGCCGATCGACACGATCGTGATCTACGGCGGAGACACCGACCTTCTGGTCACCACCAACCAGTTCGTGATCAAATCGCGACTGGATGAGGTAAAAACCGGGATTGCCTTCTTGAAGCAAATCTCCGGCGTGGAAAGAATCATCATCGCCGTTCCGGGAGAAATCGTTCAGGGACACGGCCACATCGGCGCCGAGATGAAAAGGGTTGCCACCGAATACCCGGCCGCCCTGCCGCCGATGATCATGAAGGATGTCCTGAAACGGGTGGTGCCGGCCGGGCAGACACCGGAAGACCTCGGCGTGACGTTCATGACCGCCGAAGCGGTCGCCGCCATCGGCACGGCCTTTAAGACCGGGACTTGCCCGGTCTCGAAGCTGATCTCGGTCGTCGACAAGGCCGGGGGCTGCCGGCTGGTCACGGCCGTCATCGGAACACCCATCGGCGATGTCTTGAGAACCCTCGGCATCACCCTCCAAGACCGCGACCGGCTCATCATCGGCGGTCCCATGACCGGATCGGCCATTTATTCCGAAGATTTTCCGGTCACCCCAGACACCGGTGCCATCATGGTGCAGGACAAGGATGACGTACCGTACATCTCCGATTATCCCTGCATCAACTGCGGCGACTGCATCCGGATCTGCCCGGTCGCTATACCGGTCAACATGCTCGTCCGCTTCCTCGAAGCCGGGCAATACGAAGATGCCGCGGATCTGTATGACCTCCACGCGTGCATCGACTGCGGACTGTGCAGCTTCGTCTGCGTTTCAAGGATCCCGATATTTCAATATATCCGTTTGGCCAAATTCGAACTCGGCCGGACCAGAGCAGCGGAGGCGTCGAATGACTAGTCGGAAAAAGTTCATCGTTTCACATGCGCCTTTCTGGCATTACGGCAACAACATCACCGAGCGCAGTTACCACACTATGATCGCCGCCCTGCCGGCGGTCTTAATGGGTATTTATTATTTCGGCGTTCCGGCCCTGGCTGTCGTGGCACTGTCGGTTTCCTCCGCCATCGGCTGGGAGCTGGCCATCAACAAGGTCACCCAAAAGACCCTCACCATCGGTGACGGCAACGCCGCTCTCATCGGGCTGCTGTTCGCCATGCTGGTGCCGGCCACTCTGCCCTGGTGGGCGGTCCTGACTGGCACCTTCATCGCCGTCGTGATCGGCAAGCACATCTTCGGCGGCATCGGGGGCAACGTCTTCAATCCCGTGGTGCTGACGGTGGCCATTCTGGCGTTGTCCTGGAAGTACCTGCTCGACTTCGACGCCGCCCTGGTCAATTACGATCCCGGTTTCATGATGGTGGAACCCCTGGTGAAACTCAAGGCCTTCGGCGTCGCTGCGGTCAAGGACTACGCTTATGTCGATCTGCTCCTGGGCCGTCAGGCCGGCGGTATCGGGTCCGGATTCGGACTGGGGTTGATCGCGGGCGGCATCTACCTGATCCTGCGCGGATTTATCCGCTGGGAGATCGCGCTATCATTTCTGGTCGGCATTTTTGCGATGGCCGCTCTGTTTTACCTGATCGATCCCGGTCGATTCGCCAACCCCTTTTTCCACCTGCTCACCGGATACACCCTGATCGGCGCCTTTTTTCTGGTCACCGAAGATTCTTCTTCACCGGTAAATTTCATCCCGATGCTTATCTACGGCGCCGCCGGGGGCATTATAACCGTGTTGATCCGCAACATCGGCGTCTACGCCGATGGGGTCCTCTACGCCATTCTCGTCGTCAATCTGATACAACCCCTGGTCGACAAGATCCGGCCCCAAGCAGTAGGAAAGGTGGTCTAAGATGCGTGAAATGATTCAAATGGTCGTTGTTCTCACGGTCTTGAGCTGCGTTTCGGGCGGCCTGCTCGCCTACGTCAAAGACGGCACCAAGGACAAGATCGAATACCAGCAACTCACCTTCGTGAAAGGCCCCGCCATAAGGGCCATCCTGAAAGGCGCCGCCAACGATCCGATCACGGATCGCTTCAAGCTCACGGATGGCGATGCCGAACGCAGCTTTTTCGTGGGGGTGTTCGACGGAAAGCCGCAGAGGGTGGCATTTGAAAGCTCCGGCAAGGGCTACGGCGGCGACATCGGCGTGATGATCGGCGTAAACCTCGAGGACGACAAGATCGTCGGGGTCGGGGTCACCACCCACAGCGAAACGCCCGGCCTCGGTTCGCGGGCGAAGACCGACCCGGCCTTCACCGCTCAATTTTCCGCCAAACCGCTCAAAGAGACCTTCAAGGTGAAAGGAGACGGCGGACAGGTGGACGCCCTGTCGGGCGCGACCCTGACGTCGCGGGGGGTGGCAGCAGCCCTGACGGATGCCGCTGAAGTCTACACGAAACTCAAGCCCCAGATCGCCGATAAAGCCAAGACGTTTTCCAAATAGACACGGGGGATTAAAATGGCCAAAACAATTACTCAGGAATTTTTCAAGGGTCTGTGGAACGAAATACCGCCGTTCCGTCTGGTACTCGGCCTCTGCCCCACCCTGGCCGTCACCAAGACCGTCGAGAACGCGATCGGCATGGGGATCGCACTAACCTTCGTGCTGGTGGGATCGAACGTCCTGGTCTCGATGCTGCGCAAAGTCATCCCCTCAAAGGTCAGGATCGCCTGCTTCATCATCATCATCGCCACTTTCGTGACGATCGTCGAACTGGTCATGCAGGCCTTCACCTACCCGCTGTTTCTCAAACTCGGCATCTTCATACCGCTCATCGTCGTCAACTGCATCGTGTTGGGTCGCGCCGAGGCCTTTGCGTCCAAACGGGGCGTCCTTGCCTCCACCGCCGACGGGCTCGGCATGGGCATCGGTTATACCCTGGCGCTGGCAGCCCTGGGCGCCGTCCGGGAACTTCTGGGAACCGGCATCCTGACGATCTGGGAAAAGCCGATTCAGATCATGGGACCCTCGTTTCAACCCTTCGAGTTCGTCATTCTGGCTCCCGGGGCCTTCATATGTTTAGGATTGATGCTTTCCATCATGAACATGCTGGGCAAAAAATAGGAGAACTCCCATGACCGACTACCTCGTTCTCGCCATCAGCTGCATCCTCATCAACAATATCCTGCTGGCCCAGTATTTGGGGAACTGTCCCTTTCTGGGAACATCCAAGAAAATGGAGACCGCGACCGGCATGGCCATGGCGGTTATTTTCGTCCTGGTGCTGGCCGGTGCCTTGACCTGGGTGGTCGACACGTATGTGCTGAAAAAATTTGACCTCGAGTACCTGCGCACGATCGTTTTCATCCTGGTGATCGCCGCCTTGGTCCAGTTCGTCGAAATGTTCCTGAAGAAGAGCATCCCGGCGCTGTACGCGGGTCTGGGCATATTTCTGCCTCTGATTACCACCAACTGCGCCGTCTTGGGCGTGTGCCTGATCAACATGAACGAAGAGTACAACTTCATCCAGACGCTGGTCGCCTCGTTTGCCTACGCGGCCGGCTTCGGCCTGGCGCTGGTCCTCTTTGCCGGCGTACGGGAACGGATCCTTCTGGCCCGCGTCCCGCAGCCGCTCCAGGACACCTCGATCGGGTTGATCACGGCCGGGATCCTATCGCTGACATTTTTTGCCTTCAAGGGCTGGGTGTAACAGATCGAAAGCGGCCGGAAATTACCGTATCCGCGTCCGTCCGGTGCATACTGACCGATCGGAAGCAATCGCCTGGGGTCGTCGGCGCATCGTCCGGAAATATAAATCCCGAAAAAGCCCCGTCCAAAAACCGGCCAGATGCTGCTCCCCAGCCGTCGGCCCGCGGAATGCGGGCTCACCGTTGACAGGGATCGGTTGTTTTAGTTTAATTGGAAACGGACCGAGCTGTATCCATTTCTATTAGTCTGTAATAACGGAGGTCACCTTGATAGAAGCCGTTTTGGTTATGTTGGGCTTGGGCGCCACCTGTGCCTCGATGTTGACGATCGCATCCAAAGTCTTCTACGTTTATGAAGATCCGCGCATCTCCGAGATCGAAGGCCTGCTGGCCGGTGCAAATTGCGGTGGCTGCGGATACCCCGGATGTTCGGGTGCGGCGGCGGCCGTGGTCGGCGGCAAGGCGCCGCCGGGCGTTTGCGTTGTATCCGGGCTCGAAGCCGCCGTCCAAGTGGCGGCGGTGATGGGCATCGACCCGGGTACGGTCGAACCGCTTAAATCCCTGAACACCTGCCAGGGCGGCGACCGGGCGGAGGACAAATATATTTACGCGGGCGTCAACAGCTGCCGCGCCCTGTCCGCTCTATCCGGCGGCAAACGCGAGTGCCGCGTGGGTTGCCTCGGATTCGGCGACTGTATCCGTGCCTGCCGCTTCGATGCCATTCACATGGGGCCGGACGGGTACCCGGTGGTGGATGAATTCAAATGTGTCGGCTGCGGGGCCTGCGAAACCGCCTGCCCGAAATCGATTCTGCAAGTCCGCACGATGTCCCAGCGGCTGCTGCATTTCAACCAGGAAGACGACGCTCTGGCGCCCTGCCAGCAAACCTGTCCGGCTGAAATCGACATCCCGCGCTACATCGCCTGCATCCGGGAAGGCGACTACGCAGGCGCCGTCAACACCATACGGGAGCGCAACCCGCTGCTGCTGGCCTGCGGCCGGGTGTGCCCGCATCCGTGCGAGGACTATTGCCGCCGCGGCATCGAGGATGAGCCCGTATCGATCAACCAGCTGAAACGTTTTGCGGCCGACTACGAAATGAACAGCGGCAAACGGCTGCCGATTGCCTGTGCGCCCGACACCGGAAAAAAGGTCGCCGTTATCGGCGGCGGACCGGCGGGACTGACCAATGCCTATTTCCTGCGGCGCCTGGGCCATGCGGTCACCATCTTCGATATGATGCCCAAGCTGGGCGGGATGATCCGCTACGGCATCCCCGAATACCGGTTGCCCAAAGAGGTCCTGCAGTGGGAAATCGATGGGATCCTCAATCTGGGTATCGAACATCGCCCGAACGTCAAACTCGGCCGCGATTTCACTCTCGCGGATTTGGAAGCCGAAGGCTTCGATGCCGTTTTCATGGGGATCGGCGCCTGGAAGGACTACAGCCTCAAGGTCGAGGGCGAGGACCTGAAAGGCTGCTACACCGGCATCGATTTTCTGACCAAATTCGCGGTGAACCAGCAGGCCGGCGAGCCGGCTCAAAAGGTCGCCATCGGTCGCAAGTGCGCGGTCATCGGCGGCGGCAACACCGCCATCGACTGTGTCCGCACCCTGGTGCGGCTGGGAGCCGAAGAAGTATCGATCGTCTACCGACGGACGCGCAAAGAAATGCCGGCCAACGAGGTCGAAATCGTCGCGGCCGAACACGAAGGCGTCAAGTTTCACTTCCTGGCCGCCCCGACCCGTATCAGCGGCGACGAAAACGGCCGCGTCACGCATCTGGAATTCTTGAAGATGCAGCTCGGCGAGCCCGACGCCAGCGGCAGACGGCGGCCGGTACCGATCGAAGGATCCGAAACCCTCATGGAAGTCGACATGGTGGTTTCGGCCATCGGTCAAGGCCCGGACGTCAGTTTCATCGAAGCGGACAACCGCTTGAAAGAGATGAACATCACCCGCTGGAGCACCATCGATGCGAACCCCGAAATACTTCAGTCTAATATCCCGAACGTCTTTGCGGCCGGTGATGCCTATACCGGCGCCTCGCTGGTCGTCGAGGCCATCGGCGGCGGCAGACGGGCAGCCCGGGCCATTCATCTTTTCCTCACGGAGCAACCGATAGAACCCGTGGCGAAATCGCTGCGCAAGAAGCATATTCCCGAATCGCTCTTCAGAAACGTCCCCGGGATCCAACCCCGCAAACGGGCTGAAATGCCCGAACTGTCGGTCGTAGAACGGATCAAATCCTTCGAGGAAACCGATTTGGTCCTGAGCGAGGCGGACGCGCTGGCCGAATCCCGGCGCTGCCTGTCGTGCTGCCGGCTGTGCTACAATCCGGATACGGCATAAGAATGGGGCTCTGTCATCGATAACCGGTACAGGCTTTCATCCGTTCCTGTGAATATCGGGCGGAGTGAGGGCGTAAAAACGCGGCGACGGGCTCTTGCCCGGGCAGCCACTTAAAGAGATCTATGTGATCGCCGCAACGACCGGCAGGCAGCGAACCGATCCTTTCATTCTCATGTTATTTTCCTCCGGATCCTCCCTTGCCCCGAATCAGGGCCTCGGGGTGCCGCTCCAGCAAGTCGGCCAGCTGCCGAATCGAGCGGGCCGCGGCGGATATCTCTCCCAGGGTCGCCTCAAGTTCGACGATCAGCGACGCGTCTTCGGTCAGGACACCGCTTGCCTCCGCCAAGGTTCTGTCGAAGCTGTCCGCCAGCGACGCCAGCCGCGCGTCTGCATCGCGGGCCAATTTATCGAAACCTTCCACGGCCCTGTTGACACTGTCTGCCAAGGGCTTCACCCGGCCGTCCAGGTTCTTGACCAGCTTGCGGGTATCGTGCACCGCTGCCTCAATCCCATCGGCCAGCGGGTCGACACGGGTATTCATGTTTTGCACCAGCCGGCGGGCATCGGAAAGAACGCCCTTCAGTTCAGCGATGCTGGCATTCAGGTCCGGGTTGTTGACAAACCGGTCGATCCCGGACAGGGTTTTCTCAAGGTTGTCTTGCATCCCCTCCAGATCGAGCTTTTGAAGCGTCTGGACCAACCGCGCGGTTGTGGACGGGATCGTGGGGATTTCAGGGAGGTCTTTGGTAGTGTGCTTTAATTCTATCGGCGTGCCGGGATGAAAGTCCATCTCGATCATGAGCTGCCCGGTGATGAAACTTTGCGTCGTCAGGACGGCACGCAGACCCTTGTCGATGAGGTGCGCCAGGATTTTACGTTGATCTTCGCGTGTCTCGGGATGACCCGTCTCCGAGACGAATCTCTCCGGTTCGATTTCGATGATCACAGGGATAACCACCCTCGAACCTCTGGGGCTGGCGCGGAGGCTGATGCTTTTCACCGAACCGATCTGAACACCCTGAAACAGCACCGGCGCCCCCACGTTGAGACCCCTGATGGAGCCGTCGAAGTAGAGAACCAACTCGCTGGTTTTCCTGAAGAACCGGCCCGAACCGAAAACCACCAGGCTGGCGGCCAAAAGGATCACCGCGACGACAACGAAACCGCCGATCATCATCCTGTTTGCCTGCTTGGCCATCTGTGCCCATCCTTATGTGTTGTGATTAAGATTTCTCACCGCGGGTTAAAAAAAGGCGCAGCGTGGGGTCCTTGGTTTCGGTCAACAGTGTGCTGGGATTGCCCGTGGCCGTCATGGTCCGTTTGGACACATCCAGAAAAACCGAATTACTCCCGATGGCAAATATGCTCGCCAGCTCGTGGGTCACCACCACCATGGTGGTCCCCAGGCTCTCGCGCAGCTCCAGGATCAGGTCATCCAGCCGGCGCGCGCTCACCGGGTCCAGACCGGCCGAGGGCTCGTCGAAGAAAAGGATCTCCGGATCGAGGGCCATGGCCCGGGCGATGCCGGCCCGCTTCTGCATCCCGCCGCTGATCTCGGACGGGTAGAACTCCTCGAAGCCGGCCATGCCCACCAGCGCCAGCTTCAGCTCGACCACCTCGCGGATCCGGGCCGGGTTCAAATCCGTGTAGGTCTCCAGCGGCAGGGCGATGTTCTCGGCCAGGGTCATCGAACTCCACAGCGCACCGCTCTGGTACATCACCCCGGCGCGTCGGATGATCCGGTCGCGGGTCGGCGGGTCGGCGCCCCAGAAGTCCAGGTCGCCATAATACACCCGGCCTTTGGCCGGGGCCTTGAGGCCGATCAGAGTGGTCATCATAGTGCTCTTGCCGCAGCCGCTGCCGCCCATGATAATGAAGATGTCCCCCCGGTAGACCGTGAAGGTTAGATCGCGCATGAGCACGAAGTCGCCGTAGGCCATCGTGAGATCTTGCACCGTTATGTGGACTTCCTTTTCAGTCATTTTCCGTCTGTCCTGACGCAGCGGCTTCTTTTCGGCTTATCGGGCTGAACCGTCCGACGGGCTCATATTCCAAGAATATTGCATAATAGGGTGATCACGGCCGTGGAGACGATGATTCCGACGATGGCGGTCACCACCGCCGAGGTGGCCGCATCGCCCACCGCCGAGGCACTGCGTCCGCACTGCATCCCCCGCATGCAGCCGGAAAGCGCCACGATCACCCCGAACACGGTGCCGGAAAAAAGCCCGATGCCAAGGTTCCAGAGATTGATCGCCTTGGCGGTCTCGTTGTAGTATTGGATGAAGCCGATATCGAGCATCCCGACCCCCACCAACATGCCGCCCAGGATGCCCATGACATTGGCGTAAAGGCACAAGAGCGGCATCATCAGCGCCAGAGCCAGGATGCGCGGGAGCACCAGAAACTCCATCGGCGATATGCCCAGGGTTCTGAGCGCATCGATCTCCTGGTTGACCTGCATGGTGCCCAGCTGGGCGGCGAAGGCGCCCCCCGTTCTCCCGGCCATGACGATGCCGGTCATAATGGCCGCCATCAGGCGCACCATGGCAATGCCCACCAGGTCGGCCACGAAGATCTGGGCCCCGAAAAGCTGGAGTTGAATGGCGCCGATAAAGGCCAGGATCAACCCCACCAGAAAACAGATCAGGCTGACGATCGGCAGCGCCTGGCCCCCGCTGGCCTCCATGATGAGCAACAGGTCGCTTTTCCGGTACTGGGCCCTGCCGCGCAGTAAATTCAGAACGGCAATCACCGTATCGCCGATAAAGGTCAGCATCTCACCGGCCGCCCGGAAGAAATCGACGGTTTCATTGCCCACGTGGGTCAGAAACGACACCTTTCCCTCGGCCTTGCGGGCGTCTTCTTTGGCCGGCACCGCCGAGGCCAGTGCCAGAAGTTTCTTGGCCCCCTGCGGCAGCTCGCTGTTGTCCACCCGGATCTGTTGCTGGGCACAGAATGCGCTGAGTTGCTTCAGGAAAATCAACAGCCCGCTGTCCCACTCCGTCAGCTCGCGCGTATCGAAGGCGATGTTGCCGATCCCCGGGGTGCCATCGAGTTCGTCCCGGACCTCATCGGCCGACGGCAGGTCTTGCCCCAGCTTCCAGCTGCCGGTGAGGGCAACCGTCAGGGTGCCTTCTGCCGATCGCTGAAGCTGCAGTTCACCGGGAGCCGGCATCTGTCTACTTCTCCTTATTTACTTAAACGGTTTTTCAACCGCGACGCACTTCAGGTTTTTGCCCCGAAAGGCGACCTTTTAGATGGGGTCTTGCCGTCGTAATAAAGCTCCTGGTTGACAATATCGCCTAAGAACGGGCAAGGCTGGCCAAATGTTCCAGGAGAATACGCCGGACCTCTTCGATAACCAGCGGGTGTCCCTGGCAGGAGTGGCCGCTGCGCACGATGAACTCCGATTCTACGTAGTCGACATGGGCGCTGGTGTACTTGACCACGCCATCGCCCCCGTCCGGCGGCTCATCATCGCCGTCAATGGCGATGATGGAATGACCCGCAATCCCGGGACCGAGGGGGATCTCCGCCAAGGCCAGCCATCCGGGACTGTTGGGGGACATGCCGTCTAGGCTGGTACGCACTTGTGTGCTTCCCTCGATCCCGGTCATGCCCATTTTGGTTGCCGTGCGCGAAAGAGACACTGTCCGTTCCAACACATCCCCGGGCAACGTAATGATCTTCTTCACCAGTTGCCGGATATATCCGGTGGCGAGATAACTGCCCCGGTGGGGCGTTGAGATAAAAACGACCCGGCTCACAAACGGAAGCGGTGAATACGTCAGGTAACGCTCGACCATCGCCCGCTCGTCATCGTTCAGGTCGAGATCCGCCAACCCTTTTTGGGTCGTTGCCCTGATGATGGTGTCGCCGAGTTCCACGGCAGTCAGCTTGGTCAGCAGTCCCCCCTGGCTGTGGCCGATAACAACCATCTCGGTCAGGGCGCTGTCTTTGCCTTCCGGATCGATGGTCGCAACCATGGTGGCCAGGGATTCGCGAAAATCAGCGGCGGATAAAATGATCGACTTGCTGCTGTCGTAGAGATAGAACCAGAATTGGTATTTTTCCCACAGGAGCGGATCTGAACGCAGCGTGTTGAACATTTCGGCCCACCAGACCGGGCTGCTGAAGGTCCCGTGGACAAAGACAACCGGTATCCGTCCAGGACTGTATGGCTGTACCGGATAGATGCCGCTTTTCGCCACCGCCCCCTTGAGAAACTGCATCCTTCCGAGTTGCCATAGGAACGGTTGATCCAGTTGGTGGGCGAGTTGGGCTGACAGATCACTCTCCAAGGGGACCTTTCTATCATTGACCGTCACAATCTGTCTTTCATAGGACGAGTATAATTCCACCCGGCCCCGAGCCCCTTGCCTGAGGTCCCTGATATCTCCCTCGACCCTTAAAAAAACGGTCCCCGGGATCATTCTGACAACCGGTCTGTCGGCCGTTTTCTTTCCGACGGCGATAAACGGCGCACCGAGGCCCGGGTGTCGATCCCTTACGGTAAGCCCGTACACGGACAGTTCGTCGGCGGGCACGAAGGCAGTAAAGGTGTCGAGTTCGTGCGGAAACCAGTCTCTGCGAATTTCGAGAAAGAGGGTCCCCACGGGAAGGGCCGTTACCAGTTCTCCTTCCGTGGTCCCTTCTTCCCGCAGGTTCAATGCCTGGGCCAGGGCGGTGTTGTAAAGGTCGCAGGCCACCCGGAAACGGCGATCGAATGGATCTGGTGGATCGCCCCCCCGTTCACCCAACAGATAGAAATAGGCATAAACAGCCGACGCCAGGTAGAAACGCCTGGCCTTCTGGACGGCGGTCGCACCGCTGCCGCTGCGAGCCTTGCCGGCGGTCAGGTAGGTCAGTTCGGAGAGGGTAAAAAGAAGGTCCCGGCGGTCGTCATCACAGGCCTTGTCATGGAGGATCTCGATGGTTTTCTCGGGTTCCTTTTCGAACCGATCTTCAAGAAAGTAACGATGCAGCACCTGGGCCGACGCGTCACTGTAAGCGTTTCCGCGGATAGCAGTCAGATTGATCTTTTCGTAGGTCTCTCTGACGCCCACTTTCCGGGTCCCAATGGGGGTGGCGCAGCCGGCCAGAAACGGCACAAGCAACACGACAAACAGAGGCATCAGCCAATCACTGTTGGCGGCGAAGGCCGTGGTACGGTTCCCGGCGAGGGGACGCTGTTTCATGGCACATTCTCCTGTAGCCGTCAGGACCCTGATGGCGAGTCCATACCTGGAAGCCCTTGGCGGATCAGTTTTGAAAAAGCCGGATCCTGATCCGCCGCCTTAGCCCTTTGGTTGATCATGCTGCGTTGTTTAAGCGCCTCGAAAGGAAGCGACGTGTCCAGTACGCCCACCTCATACATCAATTCGTCGATGTACCCATTGGCCAGTATCCGCCAGTCCCACGTGACCTTGCCGGCGTACGGCCGGGTGTGACCACGGATTTCGGTCGTGCAATTGCCGGTCAGGGCGTTGTACCATTCCGGTTTTTCCTTCAACCGATTGATGTAGCGGATGTAGTCCAGAAAAATTTGTTTCACGGCCTCAAGGGGCGCACCATGCAACCGGTAAAAATAGACGGTTTCGCCCTGACGATAGTTGGTCCTCAGGCGGATTAAATCACGCTCGTCAGCCACGACGTAGAACAGTTCGTACTGTCTGAAAAAACCCTTGAGGCTGGAGTACGTCTCGCCCGCCTCCTTGCGGGTCTCTATGGAAATGCACAGGTAGCTGCCATCGTCAAAACCGAAGCTGACGAGGGTATGCACAATGGTTCTGAGGCCCCAGTCGCTGAGGAAAATATCGAAACTGCGCAATCCGGAGAGACTGAACGTCTTGTCGTAATGGTGCACGGTGTAGTCGGTTTCCGCACGGTAGTCACAATTGCGGATGTTGTGCACCGTGACAGCATCCCCATCCACGGTGGCATAGGGCAGCACCGCGACATCCGGTTGCCAGTTGCGATCGTTCGACGGTTCCATAGACAACCAGCCGATGAGTATCACGGAAAAAATCAATAGAAAAGCCACAATCCCTCGTCGTCGCGGACGAAGGAAGAGCAACAGGACGATGGCGGTTAATGCGAATAGGACCGCGACTCCGGATCGAAGTGCGGCTGGAAAAGAAGAGAAATAGATCGCCAGCGTGCCCCAGGTCATCATGATGATCAGGAGCGTCAAAAGGGCGACAACTTTAATAGTTTTCAAGTCGAACACTCCTCGATCGTTTTGGGTGCGGATTCCGTCGTCTATGTTGTCTTCAAGGGTCTTGATGCGATCTAATATTCTTCTTCGCATCCTTTTTCGGAAGGCGGAAAAATCCTTTTCTACGGAGCTTTTAAAAAAGACACTATATCCGGCCATTTTTCTTCAGCCTTGGGGACATTAAAACGCTATAACGTTAAATCGTCAAGTTGTTATGGGTAACCGAACGCTCCGGTTCAGCGGCGGACTTGCTCCACCGGCAAAAAAAATGACATCGGGAAAGAACCAGACAGAAACCCCGGATCCGAATAATGTGTTGTTCATGTCAGGGCCTGGGGAAATCAATAGCCATTACATCAACGATAAAAAAGGGAAAATAGTCCTCCGTTCCGAAAAAATTTCCCGCCTCAACGTGGGTTGGCAGCCGAAAACCGCTAAAATCTCGATACTCCGACAGATAGCCCCCGAAAGGTTGCAGGCGATGGACTTTGTCCGGGTTCGCATCACTCCAACGGAGAAAGCTGACCTTTGTGGGGCTGCCGTCAGCAGCTACCGTAACATCGACCGGCTGGACGATGCCGTTATGGTCGATGACGACACGGGCCGTATTCTCGTCCACGGGCGCCCACTGGACCCCTGCCCCGGGCAGAAGGGCCGCCGGTGTCCAGAACACGGCCTCGGCGGCATAGCGGCCAAAAGCAGAACGGGTATGGTCTGGCGAACCTCCAAGACGCGCCACGGGTATAAGTCCCAGCAGCCGGAATCGGGTCCAACTCTCGGAGTCAGAACCCGACATATTCATCAGCCTCTTTTTGGCATGCATTTTCCAGATAAAGCCGGTCGGCAACGCCAGGATTTGTTCAGCCGTCATGTTCATGTAGTCGGGTGCAGCCCCGGTGCCAAGCCCAAACTTCCCAGCCATGGAGATTTCAGCCACGGTGTAAAGGGGAGTGCCGGGTTGAATGGCGAACTGTAAATATCGACGCGCAGGCTCCGGTAAACCGCTGACCATTGATGGATCAAACCGTGCCGGATTGGCTGGCTGCGATGCCATTAAGCGTTTTTTTCTTATCCGATCAGAACTGTGATCAGACAAGCGCCAGAACCATAATCCAGCGACAAGCAGGGATACCAAAACGGTGATTACAAGAAATACGACTTTCATGTGAATCTAACCGTGTGTAACCAAAACTGGGCAGAAGACCGGGGAGGTCCCTGAACTTTAATATCCCGGGCTATAAAGAGCTGTGGCAAGTGGAAAAGGTCTTCCGGGATGTCAAATCGCTGCTAAACACCCGCCCCATCTTTCATCAGCGAGATCGAACCATTCGTGGCCATGTCTTTTGCAGCTTTCTGGCCCTGGTACTTCGCAAAGAGCTTGAACGACAGTTGAACTGAACCTTGCCGGCCACGTCTTCGAGTGGGCCGACATCAAGCAGGACTTGAAAGCCCTTCAACAAGTGACCATCGAAGAAAATGGCAGAACGATGGCGATCAGAAGCAAGTGCGAGGGCGTGTGCGGCAAAGTCTTCCAAGCAGTAGGGGTTGCCATGCCGACGACGATCAGAGAATTTTAGCCCGTGATCCATAAATCCATCGACGGTAGTGCCAAGACAAATTCACATACTCGTAATGCGCCGTTTTTAAATGATATTAATTCTTTTGGTGTTAAAAATCAGTTATACCGGTTTTTTCGTTTGCTTGCCCAAAACACGGTCGTCCGGGGCGGTTGTTTCGTTTCTTTGGCAGGCCCGTACAATTCATCCCCTTCTTTCCGTCTCGCCTCGAAGGTGCTTTGCAATTACCCTTAGAACAACGTTTATAAGTTTTATGTTTTTCCAAAAATTACCATGGAATAATTTTTTGGATGCTTTTGCTCATCATACGTATACGACAAAAAACCAACATGCTCCCATAGCAACATAAGCCATATTGACTCTGAAGTTGAACCGGTTAATTGTGAATACTTGTATCGGAAGATGCCTTCCCAATTTCTCGACCCGTTTTTCAATTTGTGGGCCACATTTTTTGCATTGTCAATTCGTTCACTATCACTCATACGTAACGTTATAATCTTTATTTCAGGTGGTAATGTAACCTGATATTCAAACCAATATAGGCCTCGAACAATTTTGTTGATGACCTTTTCAAATCTGGATTCGGCGGGATTGATTTTTAATTTTGTGCCAAGAAACAATCCTTCTGGAGTGAAAACGTCGGTTAGGCGTAAATGCTCAGCAATCTTCCTCCTCAATCCAATATTTTTCTCATAGGTCCGATTTAGCTTTTCGTTCCATAGTTTCTGCCCAGCTTCCGATATACCCGCTTGACTGAACATAAAAGTCGCTAAGAAGAATTCTTCATCCTTACCTACATCTTGGTTACATTTCAGACAAGATGGAACGGTAATCAAATCGGAGGGTCTTGGTTTTGGGTAAAAGCACTTTGGCGGGACGTGGTCTACTGTTAGTTCAGATATAACACCACAATAGGTACAAGTTTGCTTATATTTTGTCATTTTGGCTGTGAACCTGGGCTTGAAATTAAACTCCGTTCACGGAACCGAATAAACAACCTTTCCCTTTTCATCGAAAATCACGATTGACCCAGTGGACCGGATTTCGGTTGAGCCTGTTTTGGTGTTTTTTAGCTCAGTTTTTCCTATCACAACTCGATTTTGATACTCGTTCTCGCTTAACCGAAAGGTTGGACTTCCATCAGAATCGACCCGAATGGATATCTTTTTGTCGAAATCAAAAGTTGTTCCAACCAAATCGATTTTTGCGCCACCGATACCAGACGCCATATAAATACCGTTCTTTTTCTTTGATTTGAGCGTTAGGTAAACATCTTCGTTTCCATGAACAATAGCAAAGTTATTGTCAGAGTTAATTTCGCCAAAAGTGAAAACAGTAACCCCAGGTCCCCAAGTCCCGAGAACTGCCTTTATTTCTCCAACACCATCAACCAATTCAAACTTTTCGGCCCTCACGACCTTTTCAACATTAGATTTTGCAACTGCAACACCCGGCAGCCTACTGAAAAAATCCCACCGATGAACCCTCCGAATAATGCCAAAGCTCCCAATAGGATTGTTTGCTTGGTATTCATTTTGTTCCCCTTTTCTCTGTCCAACAGATAGCCCTTTGCCCAATTAGTGTCATATCATAATTATGAAAGGCGAATGGCAATGTAAGCAAGGAGTATAATGACTATCCACAGCAGATTTCGATTACGGTCTGTTGCCTTCAGGCATACCAGTTCATACACCTGCGAACCATGTATCAATTATGAATCTCCCATGCTTTTCATCAATTCACTGGCAATATTGAAACTTTCGATGCGCATGATGCTTTCCTGGGCACTGCCGTAACTCAGCAGGTTGATACTGCCATACCACACGATTTTTTGATCCATAATGGCGAATTTCTGATGGATGTTTGCTTTGAAGATGATGTTAATCCCGCTTTCGGTCAAAAGATCCTGGGCCTTTTGAAATGCCATATGATCCTTTTCAGGGAAATCCTCTTTGGAGCGGGTCACGACGGTAACCCGGATAGGTTTGCAAATGGCTACCTTCAGATGCCTGATCATCTGGTGGGTGCGCCTTTTTCTGATAAAGGGGCTTACGATGAGGATCTCTTTTTGGGCGTCGATGATATCCTGATTGAAAACCGGCAGGAAATTTTCTTGTGTAAAAATGATATCCAATGAGGTATCCATGATCTCATCCCCTTTGGCTTTATAGCCCATTGACGCATATCCGTTCAACCGTTTCTGGTACATTTTTTCAAACATTTGGATCTGTACATCCACATAATCGTAGATCCGAACCTCTTTCTTGGTTTTGAACAGCCGATGGAGCCTGCCTGCATATTGCTGCAGCGTTCCCTTCCACGATATGGGCATGGCCAGAAACAGCGTGTCCAAGCGCGGCTCGTCAAAACCTTCACCGATAAAATGACCGGTTGCCACCAGAACGATACCTTTATCGGCGGGACTTTTGGCGATGCGATCAAAGGCTTTCCGGGATTCCTTCCTTCCCATGCCGCCGGTTAGGGATATGACATCCTGAATACGTTCCTTCAGTTTTTTTGCAAGCCGCTCGACGTGGACTGTTCTGAGAGTCAGCACAAGACAATGTCTTCCCTGTTGATTGTTTTTTACTACATCGTCGATGATCTGCCGGTCCCTGAAATCGCTATCCAGGATTTGGGCATATAATGATTGAATGGAAATCTCTTTTGGGTCCATGCCCACTGGCACCCTTAAGGAGGTAAAACGGGGGATGACATAATGGTCAAACGGTCTGTTCTCCGCTTGTTTTATGGGATTGTCCCGGTATCGAATAGGGCCGCACTGCATAAAGAGAATCGGGTGATGCCCATCTTTTCTTGTAGGTGTTGCGGTTAAGCCGTAAACGTATTTTGCATTAGTTGTTTTCAGAATTTTTTCGTAAGTAAATGCCGACGCATGGTGACACTCATCGGCAATGATCATGCCGTAGTTTTTAACGCATTCCTTGACTTCTCCCTGTCGGCTCAACGATTGCATCACGGCAATGTCAATAATTCCGCTAGGCGTGTTTTTGCCCGCGCCGATTTGTCCGATGATGCTTTGTTTTTTCTTTCGGCCCCTTTTTCTCGGTTCCGCGGGTAATTCTTCGTCGATGTCGAGAAATTCCGAGATCCTGGCTTTCCACTGTGCCAGAAGATTGACCTTGTCAACCAGAATCAACGTATTTCTTTTTTTCTCCGCAATCAGTTTGATCGCCACGATGGTTTTGCCAAAAGCTGTTGTTCCGGAGAGTATACCGGTATCCTGGTGAAGCAGGTAGTTGAGAGCCACAGTCTGTTCGTCCCGGAGATGGCCTTTGAATGCCACATTGATACGCTTCCCTTCATAGGTTTTGTCGACCATGTTAAGATCCACTCCGAGCTGTTCAAGTTCATGGCGCAGATCGGGTTCACACCCTCTGGGCAAACACAGATATTCTTGTGTTTCATCCGCGCAGGAAATGACCCTTGGATGACCGTATGTCGGCAAACGCATGGCTTGCTGTCTGTAAAACATCGGGTTTATAAAAGATGCAAGACGTTTTATCCGATTCAAGGCCCTTTGAGAAATTCCTGCCTTTGGTAGAAACAGCATGTTTGCCCTAACGACCGCAAGCTTATCCGGAAAATCGCTTTTATCCAAAATGATGGTTTGGGGCTTATGCGTTTTCCACGGGTTTTCCTCTTCTTCATCGATTTTCAAATCACCCAGTTCATTTCCATTTGAAAGCGTGAGAAAAAAATGCTCAAGGCGGTCTTCGGATATCCTCTGAAGCGTGGATAAGAATGCCCACTGATCCGGATATGATTGAAAATCGTCATCGATAAATTCGCTATTAGCGTTTTCCCTGGCCGCTTTTTGCAACGGCAATGCGATCAGGTTCCCCAAACCGCCCTTGGGCATGGTATCCTGACTTGGAAACAACCGGTCATAGGATTTGAATTGGATTTCATGTCTTCTGTTCATGGCACGGGTGAGCAAGGCCGTTCCGAATTTGCGTGCCAAGGCCGCAGAAATCGGGTGCTCGAAGAAAAACCAAGCATGGCAACCTTTGCCGGGTCTGTAGGGGTCGCGGTAGGAATGCGAGTTTCCCCGCACCCCCCGCACAGATCCCGGCGTGCGGAACTACCGCACCGGGCTCTTGCCTCAGGTTATGACGCCGAAGCGGGCTACTGGATAAGGGTGACAGACTCGGGCGGGCGGAAGCCACTTGGCTATCAGACGCTTCATCCGATCCCACCTCAGGTTGTGCTTTTGGCTGCGGCGTCTCAGAACCTTCATCCACATCCGACAGACTTCCTTATGAAAGGCACTGATGCTAGGCCCGTTCATCGGAACTCCGAAGAAGCGGATATGCCCTGAAACCACCGATCGTAGATACGCCCCCTGAGTTGGAACCGGTTCATGCATCCGGTGTCTGAGCTCGGCTCGAACTTCCTTCAGCTTTGCCGTCAGCTTCTTTCGGATCGTTTTGCGCAGCACCGTGAACTTCCCGCTTCTGGTTTTCCCGCAAATGTGGGTAAAGCCCAGAAAGTTGAAGGTCTCCGGCTTACCCTCCCCCCGATTGCGCCGGTTCTCGGCCGCAAAACGACCGAACTCGATCAGTCGCGTCTTTTCCGGGTGTAGCTGCAGGGCAAACTTCGAAAAGCGCTGCTTAAGATCCTCAAGAAACTTCTCCGCCTCGTGCCGGTGTTGGAAGCATGCCACAACGTCGTCTGCAAAACGCACCAGGTAGACTTCGCCGCGGGCTTGCTTGCGCCTCCATTGATGAGCCCACAAGTCGAACACGTAGTGAAGATAAATGTTGGCCAGCACAGGGCTGATGCTGCCGCCTTGCACCGTCCCCACCTCCTTCACCACGCGCCTGCCATCCTCCAGCACGCCGGCCTTCAACCACTTCTGAATCAAGCGGATGATGTGCCGATCCCCGATGCGGTGCTCGATGAATTTCACCAGCCACTCGTGACTGAGGGTATCAAAAAATTCACGAATGTCTGCATCCAGCACCCAGCTCACCTTCTTCACCCGGATGGCCACATACAGCGCATCCAACGCCCGGTGCGGATTGCGCCCCGGCCGGAAGCCGTAGGAAAAACCGAGAAACTCCTGCTCGTAGACAGCGTTCAGCACCTCGGCTACGGCCCGCTGCACGATCTTGTCTTCCAAGGCTGGAAGACCGATCGGACGCAGTCGTCCGTCCGGCTTCGGTATCTGCACCCGCTTCACAGGCTTCGCCCGGTAAGCTCCCCGCTTCAGCCGCTCGGAGAGGCCTTGCAGATTTTCTGCAAGGCTCTCCCCATAATGCCGCCATGTCTCTCCATCGACCCCGGCCGCTGCTCCCCGGTTGACCGAGTAGTAGCAAAACTCCAGCATCTCCGGCGCATAGACATGGTGCATGAGCGCGGTGAGTCGCTGCCTCCTGTCTCCTTTTGCTGCTTGGCGTACCCGTTCGAGCGCACTTTGCACGCTTGCCCGGCTCTGAGTCTGGCGCGTGTTTTGCCCCAACAGGCTCCCCTTGGCCAACCCGCTTCCCTCCATCGCCTCTGCCGCCCCCTGCGGGGCCTTATTCGGCAACTTCTCTGGTACTATCAGGTTGTCCGACTTCCCCTGTTCGTTCATCATTGGCTTGGGTCCTTGGACTTCCCAATGCGGCCTCTGGCCACCCTCTTGGCCTCAGGCAAACAGGGGATCTCCCGGTTCCCGTGCAAGGTGTTTCCGTGCATGCCCAAGGTCTTCGACCGCGCAGGGTCCTGAGGCATCTCGCGCTGGTGATGCCGCCGGTGTTGTCTTCCGTATTGTCCCACTACGTCGACACCCTGATTTTTAATAGGATTTCACGGCTCAATACTTGGCCTGCACGTACCCCTGTCAACGCTTCGGCTTCGGCATTGCTGCCGCCGCCGCATGACTCGGGGCCGGTGTGGCTCGCTACGCCTTCACCGTATGGCTCTTTCATCCACTGCACCTTACCGGTCTTCCCGGCGCTCTCGGGACATTCTATATTTCCTTTGTCAAGCATTTATTTTTAATATTTATTACAATGACTTAAGTATTGTAAAGATCTTAGGGCACACCTATCCTGTAAAAATGCAAGTACTTCTTCGGCGAGTTTTTCTCCCCCTTCGACAAGCTCAGATAAAGCGTGTCGGCGAACTCTCTGCGTAAGCGTTACAATTATCCGAGATCCGAACTGTTGCCATCGGCCTCAAGCATTCCTTATCCACGCTATGAGTTCAGAGGGAGGCCCTGTGTTTGTCCCGCCCGGAGTTGTTTCACTCCTACGCCCGTAAACGGGCTCTCCCGCCGATATATTCTCTGCTGATGCCTTCTGTCAGACAGCCAGCAGGTTCGGATCAAAATCAGTTTCGGTTCTCATCATCGTCCATGCGATGACCAGCATCTTTGCAGCCAGTTTGACGCGCATCTTGGTCCGGATGCCGCGCTCCTTCTCACGGCCTTTAAGATAGCGGGTGAACAACGCACGGAAGCCG
>JBFYWB010000136.1:0-5501 GCA_041299015.1 Deltaproteobacteria bacterium | reverse complement strand
GCACCCGTGTCGACCTCATCTTCGGTTCAAACTCCCAACTCCGGGCCTTGGCGGAAGTCTACGGATGCGAGGACTCCCAGGACAAGTTCGTGCACGATTTTATAGCGGCGTGGAACAAGGTAATGAACCTTGACCGCTTCGACCTCGCCTGATCGTAGCATAAACGTCTTCGAGGGCTTCTGAAGTATTCTGAACTGCAAATCGGATGATCGGGAAGCGATAACCGCCGCGAACTGACGGATGTTTTGAACGCTCACGGAGGCTATTAGCAACATATGAACGCGGCGTTTCAAGTTGTCTTGAAACGCCGCCTTTTTTTTAGCCCTTTACAGTCTGATGGTCACAGAATCGGAGCCAAAAACACATAACAAGCGTCTCAAAGGATCAAGTGATCTATCTGCCATGTATCTGCAAAGGAGCTTTCGCCAGTAGTTTCCAGATAGCCAAAGGGTATCTACGAGAAATAATGTTTTGCGGTCAGGCTTCCTACCCGCCGCAGAAGGATGGCGTGAGCTCCGCCGACAGACTTTGGGAAACCCGGGCATGGCCCCTAACATACCTTCTGATCTCTTCCCGATTTCGCCTGGCGAAGTGTGCGTGTCACGCCCACAAAAAGTGCTGACTTGGCTTGATTTAGTGAAAAAGCACTTAAAGACTTTCGGGTATAATTGGCTGAAACACCCACTGTTATTGGCATACCGCTCGACTCTATGCGCCTGCGGCGGCTTTTTGCCAATAGGGTGACATGCTCCGCAGCCGTTCGATGATCGGCGGCATCTTTGCGATGATGAAATCGATCTCTTCCTCCGTGTTGTAGGTGCTCAGGCTGAAGCGGATGGAGCCATGCGCCGCCGTGAACGGCACCCCCATGGCGCGCAGCACATGCGACGGTTCCAGTGAGCCGGAGGTGCAGGCCGAACCTGACGAGGCACAGATGCCGTATTCGTTTAACATCAGCAGGATCGATTCCCCCTCGACGTACTCGAAGGCGATGCTGGTGGTGTTCGGCAGGCGGTTTTGCCGATCTCCGTTGACAATGGCATGCGGGATTTTTTCCAGCAGCCCGGATTCCAGCTTGTCCCGCAACTGTTGCACCCGCACCATGTTCTTTATGAAATGATTCCTCGCCAGCTCGCAGGCTTTGCCGAGACCGATGATCGACGCCGCGTTTTCAGTGCCGCCTCGGCGCCCGTGCTCCTGGTGGCCGCCGATGAGAAACGGTGAAAACTTGGTTCCCTTGCGAACGAAAAGGACGCCGATTCCTTTGGGGGCATGGATTTTGTGGCCCGACAGGGAGAGCATGTCCGCGCCGTCCGCTTTG
This sequence comes from Deltaproteobacteria bacterium, assembly GCA_041299015.1. GTDB lineage: Bacteria > Desulfobacterota > Desulfobacteria > Desulfobacterales > SG8-13 > JARFQH01. The sequence continues at coordinate 4,180 of JBFYWB010000136.1, read as the reverse complement.
ACGTCCACCGGTAATTTGCCGGCCGCCTGGACCGCATCGGTGTGGAACACGATTCCTCTCTCCCTGGTCAGCTCCGCAATCTCCCTGATAGGAAAAATGACCCCGGTTTCATTGTTGGCCCACATCACACTGACCAAAACCGTGTCGTTGCCGAGGTGCCGTTTCAGATGCTCGAGATCGAGCCGGCCTTCGCCGTCGACCGGCACGAAGGTCACCCGGTAGCCTTTTTTGGTCAGCGTTTCGCACAGATTTTTGACCGCCGGATGCTCCACCCGGGTGGTAACGATGTGCTTCTTGTCGGGATAGGAATTGAGAGCGGCCCAGATGGCCGTACTGTTGCTCTCGGTGCCGCAGCTCGTGAAAATGATCTCATCGGGCGCGGCGCCGATCATTGCGGCCACTTTGGCCCGGGCGCTTTTGATGTCTAAACCCACCGTCCCGCCGAAACTGTGCATACTGGATGGATTTCCATAGCGTTCCGTCAGATAGGGCATCATCGCCTCGAGAACCTCCGGAGCAATACGGGTCGTGGCATTGTTGTCGACATATACGGTTTTCATCAGGCCACCTCCTCCACCACCAGTTCAGGGGTCACCAGTTCCTGGAGCTTGGCCTCGACATAGTTTTTCAGCGTGACCTGCGATGCGCTGCACGCGGCGCATGTGCCGCACAGACGCACCATCACGGTGTTGCCGTCCACGTCGACCAGCTCGATGCCGCCGCCGTCTTTCTGCAGGGCCGGCTTGATTTCCCGTTCAAGGGTTTCCTCTATCAGTTTGATTTTCTGAATATTGCTCAATTTTGCCGGCTTTTGGGCAGTCGGCCGGTCGGTGCCGAGGACCGAATCGATAATTGCCTGAATCCGGTCGTGACAGTTTCCGCACCCCCCTCCGGCCTTGACATACGAGGTCACATCCTCGATGGTGCGCAGCCGGTTTTCCTTAACGGCCCGCTCGATCACGCGGTCGGTGACACCGAAACATTCACAAACGATCTCCCCCTCGATCTTTTTTTCCGTTTCCCCGCGGTAATAGGCGATGGCTTTCTCCAGGGCATCGCGCCCCATGACCGAGCAATGCATCTTTTCTTTGGGCAGGTCACCGAGATACCGGGCGATATCCTCGTTGGTGATTCTGGCGGCTTCTTCGAGCGTGAGGCCTTTGATCATTTCAGTCAACGCCGATGAAGAAGCGATGGCGCTGGCGCAACCGAAAGTTTGAAATTTGACGTCAGCGATGCGTCCCGATGCATCGAGTTTGAACATGAGCTTGAGAGCATCCCCGCAAGCAAGAGATCCGACTTCGCCCATTCCGTCGGGATCTTCGATCACGCCGACATTGCGCGGGTTCAGAAAGTGATCCTTAACCTTATCGGTATATTCCCACATGGTTTCCTCCGGATGGTATACGAGAAAGCTGTTTTGACACTGTGAAACCGATTTATTGCGTTATGAGTCACGCAATTACGCCCATACAATAGTCATGCTTTCCCGAAAAACAAAGACCTACAAACGGTTCCAAGAATCCGGTTGTCATTCGAAGGTCTCTGAATTAGTTTGTTATCAATATCAGTCAACCATTTGGCGCCATTTCGGCTTCGGTCGGTGAAACGCATCCGACGCATGAAAGGAGGGAAGAGAGATGGAGGTGCGCACAGCAGATTTTGCCGGGAGTTGGTACCCGGCGGACTCAACGTCGTGTGAGCGTAAAATTAAAGGGTTTTTAAGGGAGGGGGAGAACTACACGCTGCTCGGCAGTGAGTTTATCGGCGGGATCGTGCCCCACGCCGGCTGGTATTATTCCGGGAGCATTGCCTGCAACGTGATCCATGCGCTGTCAAAGGGAACTTTGCCGGAGGCGATTATAGTCTTTGGCATGCATCTGCACCCTGGCGCCGACCTCTACATTATGGCCGATGGCGCCTGGGAGACGCCTTTCGGTGAGATCGAGATTCATCGCGAACTGGCCCAGCGGCTCCTGCAACGCTTCGACTTTCAGGTGGAAACCGGCCGGCACCACCAACCGGACAACACCATCGAGTTGCAGCTGCCGTTCATCAGGTATCTGTTTGCGGATGTGAAAATAGTTCCCATCGGTGCGCCGCCGACCGCTACGGCCCTGGAAGTCGGTCGAGCGGCGGCCGATATCGCTTCGGAACTGGGTCTGCGCATCAAAGTGATCGGTTCAACCGACTTGACCCATTACGGGTCAAATTACGGGTTCACTTCTCGCGGCAGCGGTCCCTCCGCGGTAAATTGGGTCAAAAACACCAATGACAGCCGCATCATCGACACCATGCTGGCGATGGATCCAGTCAAAGTCATCGACGAGGCCCTGACCCACCGGAACGCATGCTGTGCCGGTGCGGCAGCGACGGCCATTGCGGCCGCCGGTCGTCTCGGTGCCCGCCGGGCCCAGACCGTCGTCTATACCACGAGCTACGACAAGAGCCCCGCAGATAGTTTCGTGGGATACGTGGGGATTGTGTTTGATTGAGGCTGCTCATCGGTGCTGATCGGCCGTTTTTTCCTTTTTTTGGGCTTTGTCGATTTTCGCCCAGGTGTCCTTCAACGTCACCGTGCGGTTGAAAACCGGCTTTTGGGGTGCCGTTAACTGTGTGTCAACACAGAAGTAGCCCAACCGCAGAAACTGGTAGCGGCTCCCCGGCGACGCCGCAGCCAGGCTCGGTTCGACGCGGCAGCCGGCCAACACCTCGAGGGAAATAGGGTTGATATGGTCGGTGAAGTCTCTGCCCGCCTCGACATCGTTGGGATTCTCACGAGTGAAAAGGTTCTCGTAGAGCCGAACTTCGGCTGTGGCGGCGTGCGCGGCCGACACCCAATGCAGCGTACCTTTGATCTTGCGGCCGTCCTGTGACCAGCCGCCGCGGGTTTGCGGGTCGTAGGTACAGCGCAGTTCGACAACCTCGCCGGTCGCCTCGGCTTTGACCACCTCGGTGCAGGTGATGTAGTAGGCGTGTTTCAATCTGACCTCGCGTCCCGGAGCCAGGCGAAACCACTTTCGCGGCGCATTTTCGCGAAAATCCTCGTTCTCGATGTAAAGAACCCGCGAAAACGGCAGCTTGCGCGAGCCCATGGCCGGATTTTCGGGATTGTTCTCCGCTTCGAGTTCCTCGACCTGTCCCTCGGGATAATTGGTGATCACCACCTTGAGGGGTCGTAGGACCGCCATGACGCGCGGGGCGGTCTTGTTCAGATCTTCTCGGACGCTGTATTCGAGCAAGGCCATGTCGACTGTGCTGTTGCTCCTGGCGACCCCGATGCGATCGCAGAAGTTTCGGATGGCGGCCGACGTGTAGCCGCGGCGACGCATGCCCGATATCGTCGGCATGCGCGGATCGTTCCAGCCGTCGACGTATTCGCCGGCGACCAGCGTGATCAACTTGCGCTTGCTGAGCACGGTGTGGGTCAGGTTCAGGCGTGCGAATTCGATTTGCCGGGGGTGGTAGACCTTGAGCTGGTCCAGCACCCAGTCGTAGAGTTCCCGGTTGTTTTCGAACTCCAGGGTGCAGATCGAATGGGTTATTTTTTCGATGGAGTCGGAGAGGCAGTGCGTGAAATCGTACATCGGGTAGATACACCAGGTATCGCCGGTCCGATAGTGGTGAACGTGTTTGATTCGATAGAGAGTCGGATCCCGCATCAGCAGGTTGGGCGCCGCCATATCGATTTTCGCGCGCAGCACATGGCTTCCGTCCTCAAACTCTCCGGCGCGCATGCGGCCGAACAGCTCGAGGCTCTCCTCGATCGACCGATTGCGATACGGGCTATCACGACCCGGTTCAGTAAGGGTGCCGCGGTGTTCGCGGATCTCGTCGGCACTGAGGCTGTCGACATAAGCCTTGCCCTCCCGGATCAGCTGAACGGCAAAGTCGTAGAGCTGGCCGAAATAATTCGAGGCCGCGTACTCCCGTTCACCCCAGTCGAAGCCCAACCAGCGGACATCGGTCCTGATCGACTCCACGTATTCGACGCTCTCCTTGGCCGGATCGGTGTCGTCGAATCGCAGGTTGCACAGCCCGCCGAAGTCTTCCGCCAGTCCGAAGTTCAAGCAGATCGATTTCGCATGACCGATGTGCAGGTAACCGTTCGGTTCGGGCGGAAAGCGGGTCATGACCCGACCGCCCCACTTGCCGGTTTGCATGTCTTCGTCGATGATGG
>JBFYWB010000081.1:0-3028 GCA_041299015.1 Deltaproteobacteria bacterium | reverse complement strand
AGAGCGATGAACGGCTGTTGGGCGACAGCGATTTTGTGGATTCGGTGCTGAAGGCCGCGGACGAGAAACTTGATCGGAAGTACCGGCTGCAAGCCGAGGGGTACGGTTTTGAGGACGTGGTGGCGAGAGTGTGTGGGATCTATAACTTGAACCGTCGTGACCTGTTATCAAGGGGCAAGCAGCGCAACCGCGCTATGGCGCGCAGTGTGCTGGCCTACTGGGCTGTCAAGGAATTGGGGATGAGCGTCCGCGAGGCCGGTGAAAAACTGGGCTTGAGTCCTTCGGCGGCGAGCCGGTGTGTGCAATGGGGAGAACGAGTCGCTGTCAGTGATGGGCTAATTTTTGAAGGCTCTTAAATTGCATGAATGCACGGACGTTCCCCATTGTTCCCCCACTTCGCTGTCGATGATGCACGGCTGACGCCAAAACCTCACCTGCGGAATCCGCGGCCGAAGCTGGTCCCGCGTCCAACATTACGCCCTGTACCGATGTGATGGCCCCTGAATTTTTGGCTGGTACCGAGATCATCTCGGTTGAAACGCTGTCCGGAACCATGATAATGGTCACGATTAAAAGATCTTTGTCTAAAACGGTGATAATCACTGCCGCGCTGTGTCCCGGTGGTTCGATCGAAGTGATAGCGAGGATTGAGGTCCGGTCGATGGAAACGATGACGCGGTGAACGGCCCTTGTAAGCCGGGTGATTGTGCAGGCCGACACCGCTATGGCGGTGGTAGTGATGCTTGTAGACGCCGGCATATCCAACCCCTCTGTAGGATGGGGGTCCGGACACGTAACCGTAACCGCCGCCGTAATAGCCGGGCGTGGTATAACATCCCATGAAAAGCGGCAGTGCCGTTAAAATGAGTATGGCGGGCGGTTTCATTAGCATCACAACGCTTCTCGAAGGCTCACTGATGCGAAAATCGACTTTCTTAAACTATCGAGCCGCCGACACCCACTTGGTTACTGATAGGTTCGGTGGTTGAAGATTTGAAAAATATTCGGGGATGATCCGCAGAGGCTTTCATGTGGCCGAAACCCGCGGGGAGTTTCTCGTGAGCACCGGTTATCAGCATACCGCCGGGAGCAAGCGCCCCAAGGATCACCTGCAGCGCCCTTTCCTTCTCAAGGGTCCGGTAATACGTCAACAGATTGTTCCTGATTAAAACCGCTTCGAATCGTGCGGCGGGAGGCGGATGTTTCGTGACGTCGCAGCGATCGAACTTGACCCCCTGTTTGAGAAAAGGTCTCACACTATAGCGCTGTTTCCGGGCCAGCTGGTCGAAGTATCGGTTGATATCCTCCTGCGGCAGATCCTTGAGGCTCGAGATCCCATAGACCCCCTCTTTGGCCATTTCGATGTAGGCTGGATTGATGTCGGTCGCCCACAACGTGAGCGTCGGTAGATCGGGGACGGCGCAGCGCAGTCTGTCCCATAGGATTTTGAAGCTGTATGCCTCCTCGCCTCGGGCACACCCACATGACCACACCCGAAAAACACTCCCGCACGCGGAAATCAAACTAGGCAGAACCGTGTTTTCGAGGATGTCCCACAGGCGTCTGTCTCTGAAAAACCGGCTGATCGACACCGTCAGGTGCATCCGGCACTCTGTCTCGATCCCGGGTGCCCGTGACACTGCGGCCATATACTCTCCGACGTTTCCGCAACCCAGCTTCTGCATGTGATGCGAGAGTCTCTTCTTGACCCCTTTTCTAACCTTGCGGTACCCTTCCCATGAAAGGTTGAAGTGATCGAGAATTTGACAAAAAGATGCGTCGTCCATCGGCTCACACAGTGCGCGGCCATCGGTCGATTCCGGTCCATTCTATTTCGGTTGCGATCCGAATGGCTGCCCGCAGCTCACCCTCGGCAATGCGCCCGGTCAGTGGCAAATACAACCGAGACATTTCAGGTCAATTGCCGGCCGCCATGGCCTTGACACCGGAAATCTCAGGAAGAGCTCTTTGCCATTGGGTCCGGCTCGATGACCTTGCCCAAAGCTCACCGTTCGACAAAATGGCGAACAGGTTTTTATCGAACTGGTAAAAGCGTTCCACCATGTGTCGCGGCCAGGGACCATCAGTGCCGACGGAGGCCGACTGCCAACTCTGCCCACCATCGTGTGATTCCTCGATTCTTCCGTTTCTCGATACACCGTCAGCCGGTCCCGCAATGATGTGTCGGGCGTCTTGCGGGTCGACCCAGGCCGCACGGATGTAACACCGGTAGATGCATTTCCAGGATCTGCCGCCATCTGCCGAACGATAGAGCCCCCCGCCTGTGGCGGCGGTGACGAGGTCGGATGAAGAGGGGTGCACCGATAGGGAATGCACATCCGGATGTATCATGGTGTCTGACTCACGGTTCAGATCCGGTTTCCCATCGCTGCCTTCCGCCAGGTGCCATTTTCGGCCACCGTCGTCAGAAATCAAAACACCACCCACTTCGACGGCCGCATACACCCGGGATTTGTGCGGGCCGGATTCGGCGAAGGCAAAGTCCCGCACGCAGCCCGCCTCCGGAGAATAAGGCAAAAACCAACCGTTTTTATCGCGCAGTTCACCGACCTCCGCGCTTTGGCGCCACGTCCTGCCGGCATCTTGCGAGAAAAAAATACCCGCGGGTTCGGTACCAACGAGAATGATCGCAAGCGCATCGTTTGAATCGGCCATCCAGCGCACATGCCGGATGGCGAGGGCCTCGTTGGCCTCGCTCCAGGATCGGCCGTTATCGGAAGAACGCCAGATGCCTTCAGCGGTTCCGGCCAGAATGACGCCCTCGGATGCGACGACACCGGTCAAAGACTTATCGGTCAGGGTGTGGCCGACAATAGTCCAGTTGCCGTTTGCCGGTGTGATAATGAAAAGTCCTATCGACGTAGCCAAATAGAGGTATCCCGCCATGGTTTCACCAAAACATCGCAAGGTTTGCGACTCAATCATCCCTTCAAGCTTATGCAATACTAATATGTAAATTAGAGTCGAATTACATGGCAGTCAACTATGCTTGGGGTACCTTCACTTG
>JBFYWB010000080.1:0-3636 GCA_041299015.1 Deltaproteobacteria bacterium | reverse complement strand
CCGTTAAACAATCGGGTGGATGAATTTAAACCGGCTCAACTGATTGACCCTAATTTTATACGATATTGACCTCTTCGTTGAATTTTCCCAATTGGTTCAGGCCGTCGGCCATGACGACGTGGGTGTTTTCGATGCCGACCACGCCGACCCCCGGAAAGATCAGCTTCGGCTCGAGGGCCACGATCATGTTCCGCTGAAACTCGAGCCGCTGCCCCTGGGCCAGAAAGGGGTATTCATCCAGTTCGATGCCGATGCCGTGACCGATGAAACGAATGCGGCGATCGCCCACGCCCATGAAGTTGTCGCCATATCCCAGATCGGCCGCCATCGCCACCGCCATGTCGTAAACGTCGCCGGTGCGAACGCCCGGCTTGGCCGCCTTCCTGACCATCGATTGTACGGCCAGCATGGCCTGATGCGCCCGAAGCAGCTCATCCGGCAATCCCTCGATGGCGAATATGCGCGTGTGGTCGGACAGGTACCCCTGGTGGGCGAAGACATAGTCGACCAGAATCGGTTCTCGGCGCCGGATCGGACGGAAACTCGGCCCCTGGGCCACGGCCGGGCTCAGCGCCGCTCCGCCGGTGGGAGATGCCAGGTAGCTGGGCACGGCCGCTGCCGGTCCGGCCATCAGGTGCCCGTAGAACAATTCACTGCCCCATAGACGCATCCGGATGATTCCCTGGTGCCCCAGCCGGCGGGCACGGGCTTCGATCAGTCCGGCCAGCTCGATTTCGGTCATTCCTTCCCGCAGATACTCCGCGACGCTTGCGGCGACCTGGTCCGAACAGGCGGCGGCAGCCGTTATCAAACTGATTTCATAATCGGATTTGACTGCCCGGATCAGACGGACAACGGTCGAGATATCCGCGATCTCGACGTCGGAAAAGATTTCGCGGTAGCCGAGGTAGAGGTTGGCGGGCAGGACATCGAGCTCGAGGCCCAGCCGCCGGGGAATCGCGTGACCGTTGTCGCGCAACAATTCAGGCAGTTCCTGCGGTCGGGACATGGGAACAATCTTACGAATGGCCGACTCGGCCACGGCCCGCTCGACGTCTTTGCGGACCATCAGCAGCGGCTCACCGTCGACCGGTATGAAGAGATGGGCCTGCTGAATGGTGCCGGCAAAATAGAACAGGTCCGAGTTCTGAAGGATCAGCGCCGCTTCGATCCCGGCCTTTTCCATTCGGTCCTTGAGACGATCGATTCGGCTGTCGATTTCGCTGGATGGTGTGGCAAGAGTCATGACGATAGCGTGCCTCGCGTTAATCTCCCGGCCCGTCTTGCGGAACCATGCGAACGGACCTGTCGGTGTCAATCTTCCAGCAGCGGACGAGATGCTCCGGCGCAACCGGCCGCAACGGGAGGTCCGCCTCCCGGCAGGCGGCATCGACCTGCGGGCATGAATCCTGAAAAACGCAGCCTGCGGGCGGCGGTCCCGGCGATGCGCCGCCGTCTTTCAGGAAAATATCCACCTTTTCGTCGCGGTCGACGTCCGGTATGGCGGCCAGCAGCGCTTGCGTGTAAGGGTGCCGTGGGTTGGCGTAGAGTTCCTCGGTCGGTGCATACTCCATGATGTACCCTTTGTTCATGACGGCGACCTGGTTGCACAGGTATCCGACCACATTCAGGTCATGCGAGATGAAAAGGTAGCTCAACCCGAGGCGATCCTGCAAATCTTTCAGCAAATTAATCACTTGAGCCTGAATGGAAACATCCAGGGCCGATATCGGTTCGTCGCAGACGATCACGGACGGTTCGACGCTCAGCGCACGGGCGATTCCGATCCGCTGACGCTGGCCGCCGCTGAACTCATGCGGGTAGCGCCCGGCACTCTCCGGCGACAGGCCGACCATCTCCAGCAGTTCCGCGAGGCGCTCTTTGCGCCGGCGTCCTCGGGGAAGACCGACGATACGCAGGCCCTCTTCGATCGATTGGCCAACCGTCATGCGGGGATTAAGAGATCCGTAAGGATCCTGAAAGACAATCTGCATCTGCTTGCGGTAGGGCTTCAAGTCTTTTTCCGTCAGACGGCTGATATCCTCCTGCTGAAAGAAAATCTGGCCGGCGTCCGGACGCAACAGCCGCATGATCATGCGGGCGACCGTGGACTTGCCGCAGCCGCTCTCTCCTACCAGGCCGAGGGTTTGACCCCGCCGGATCTTGAAGTCGACCCCATTGACGGCCTTGATCCATCCGGTGACCCGCTGAAAAAAACCGGAACGAACCGGAAAATGCTTTTTGAGCTCACGGACCTCGACGATAACGGTCTCTTCAGTATTCGGGTTCACTGGCTTGATATCACCCCATCGGGTCATTTTCGCTCGCGTGCATAGAGAACCGGACAGCGGGCCTGGTGGCCGCCGTCGTAGACGCACATTTCCGGAAACTGCTCCCGGCAGGTTTTTACGGCGTGGGGGCAGCGCGGGTGAAAAGGACAGCCCGGCGGTTTGTGGGCCGGGTCGGGGACGGCGCCGGGAACACTGTAGAGCCGCCGGCCTCTTTTGGCGCGTGTGGGCAGTGACGCCAGCAATCCCTGGGTATACGGGTGCTTCGCCTCACCAAAAATGTGCCCGGTTTTACCCTGTTCGGCGATGATGCCCGCATACATGACGTAGACCCGGTCGGCCACGGCCGATACGACCCCGAGGTCGTGGGTGATGTAGAGGACCGACATCCGGTGTTTCCTCTGCAGGGTGTCGAACAGCTTCAGGATCTGGGCCTGGACGGTGACGTCCAACGCCGTCGTCGGCTCGTCGGCGATCACCAGTTCCGGATCGCAGGCCAGGGCCATGGCGATCATGACGCGCTGGCGCTGTCCGCCGCTGAGTTCGTGCGGATAGGCCTGGAGACGCTCTTTCGCAGAGGGGATCCCCACATCGGTCAAAAGCCGGACACAACGATGTTGCACGGCGTCTTGGTCTATTTTCTTGTGGATACGAAGGGCCTCTCCAATCTGGTCGCCGATGTTGAAAACCGGATTGAGGGAGGTGAGCGGCTCTTGGAAAACCATGGCGATGCGATTGCCGCGAATATGCTGTAGGTCTTCCTCTTTTAGCTGCAGCAGATCCTCACCGGCGAACAGGATGCGCCCCCCCGCAATTTTACCCGGCGGCTGGTCGATGAGGCCGAGAATGCTGAGGGCCGAGACGGTCTTACCGCACCCGGATTCGCCGACCAGGCAGACGGTTTCCTCACGCCCGACCTCGAAGCTGACGTCGTCGACGGCTTTGGCCACACTATTTTCGGCGCCGTGAAAGTGGACCTCGAGGTTCTCGACCGATAGAAGGATTTCTTTGTTCATTGGTCCGTTGAGCCGGTTCGGCCGGTTGAGACTCTATACCGACCTAACCGGTTATGAGTGTGAACAAAATATTACGGCCAGCTGACTTCATTTACTGAACACACGCAGTTTTTACATTCCGTATCGTATTCAAAACGGTATCCTCCGCACAACTGCGGCCTTTTACCCCCTCACCAATTTTGAGGCAAGTTAACCGGCTCAACCGTTCTATCGCTCCCGCAGACGCGGGTTCAGTGCGTCGCGCAGGCCTTCTCCGAAGAGATTGAACGCCAGCACGACCACGAGAATGGCAATGCCCGGTATGAACGTGAGCCAGGGAGCATCGAAGATAA
>JBFYWB010000031.1:0-56081 GCA_041299015.1 Deltaproteobacteria bacterium | reverse complement strand
TTCTCGTAGTCGTAGCTCCACGGTTCGTAGTATTCGTCGAGGACGGGCAAGTCCGGATTGTGAAAAATATTGAGCATCTTGTGGGCCCGGCCGCCTGCGTTCAACTCAAGCTTGCCGTTCTTCAGTCGCCACCCGCCCCGATGCACCTCCTGATTTTCCCACTGCCTGGGGTATCCTATGCCGGGCTTGCTCTCCACATTGTTGAACCACATGTATTCGGCGCCCCTTTTGCTGGTCCACACGTTTTTACAGGGGATGCTGCAGGTGTGGCAGCCGATGCATTTATCCAGGTTCAACACCATGGCGGTTTGGGCTTTAATCTTCATACCAGTCTACCTCCCCGGCCTTGCGCACGACGATCATCTCGTCGCGTTGGGATCCGATCGGGCCGTAATAGTTAAACCCATAGCTGAGCTGAGCATAACCGCCGATCATGTGGGTGGGTTTGACCATGATCCGGGTGACGCTGTTGTGGGTTCCGCCCCTTTGCCCGGACAGTTTCGAACCCGGTGTGTTGATCAGGCGTTCCTGGGCATGGTACATGAAGGCTTTACCCGGAGGGATTCGGGGGCTGACGACGGCCTTGGCCATCACGACCCCGTTCGCGTTAAAACATTCCAACCAGTCATTGTCCCGGGCGTCGATTTTTCGGGCATCCTCGTCGTTGAGCCAAATGGCCTCCCCGCCTCGAAACAGCGTCAACATGGTCAGGGTGTCGGAATAGGTGCTGTGAATGGACCACTTGGAGTGGGGTGTCAGGTAGTTGAGAACGATCTCCTTGCCGGCTTCCCGCCGCACCTCTGCCGATTCCAACGCCCCCGTATCCAGCGGGGGTCGAAACAGCGGCAGGTGCTCCCCGAAATCGCGCATCCAGGGGTGATCCTGATAGAACTGCGCCCGCCCGGTGAGGGTGCGGAACGGGACCTTCTCTTCGACATTAATGACAAAAGGCGAGTAGCGACGCTCTTCGGATTCGATGCCGCTCCAGATCGGCGAGGTGATGATCTTGCGGGGCTGGGCGGTCAGATCATCGAAGCGGTAGCGTTCGCCCTGCCGGCGACGGCTCAAGTGTTGCAGATGGAGGCCGGTTTTGCGCTCGAGACCGACCCACGACTTGACGGCCGTTTCGCCATTGGTCTCCGGCGCCAGCATGAGGATGGTTTCGGCCGCCTGCTTGGCCGTTGCCATGGACGGCAGCCCCTGAGAAACGCCGCTTTCGGCAACGGTCCCCAATGCCTTTTTCAATGCGTCGACCTCCTCCGACGCTTTCCACATGACCCCTTTTGAACCGACGCCGACCTTTGCGGCCAAAGGTCCCAGGGCCGTCATCATCTTATAGGTGCTGGGATAATCACGGGTGGTCACCGCCAAATTGGGCATCGTCTTACCGGGAACAGGTTCGGTTTCTCCTTTGCGCCAGTCTTTGACATCCGGCTGGGCGATTTCACCCGGGCTGTCGTGCATCAAGGGCGTGGCCACCAGATCCTTTACTTCCCCTAAATGATCGACGGCCATCTCGGAAAATTTTGCGGCTATCGTCTTGAACTGCTCCCAGTTGGTCCGGGCTTCCCAGGGCGGGTCGATGGCCGGGTTGAAGGGATGGATGAACGGGTGCATGTCGGTGGTATTCAAATCGTGCATCTCGTACCAGCCCGCGGCCGGCAGGGCGATGTCGGCATACATCGCGCTGGTGGACATGCGCAGCTCCAGGGTTACCAAAAGATCCAGTTTGCCTTCCGGGGCCGGGTCGCGCCATGCGACCTCTTCCGGGCGCAAACTGCCGTCGGTGTTGAAGACCGCGTTTTCGACGCCCAGCAGATGTTTGAGAAAATACTCATGCCCCTTGCCGCTGGCCCCCAGCAGGTTGGCCCGCCACAGGAACAAGACCCGCGGGAAATTGAGGGGGTTGTCCGGATCTTCGATTGAAAACCGTAAATCACCGCTTTTGAGCTTCTCGACGGCGTAGGCGATGATGTCTTCATCCGAAGACGCCCCGTGCGATACGGCCTCGCGGACCAGATCGATGGGATTCTGATTGAACTGCGGATAGGACGGCAGCCATCCCAGACGGGCGGCAATGACGTTATAGTCGGCCATGTGCCGGGCTGCTGCTGCGCCGCCCAAGGGGGATAGGAGGGCATCGGGCCGGAGGGTATCGTAGCGCCATTGATCGGTGGCAAAGTAATAAAAGGAGGTGCCATTTTGCTGCCGGGGCGGCCGACGCCAGTCCAGGCCGAAGGCCACCTGGGACCAGGCCGCCTGGGGCCTGACCTTTTCCTGTCCCACATAGTGGGCCCAACCGCCGCCGTTGACGCCTTGGCAGCCGCAGAGGCTCACCAGGTTGATGATGGTACGGTAGATCATGTCGCTGTGGTACCAGTGGTTGGTGCCGGCGCCTAGAAAAATCATCGACTTGCCGCGGGTCTTTTCGGCGTTGGCCGCGAACTCGCGCGCCACGAGGATGGCATCGGCCGCCGGCACGCCGGTGATGGCCTCTTGCCAGGCGGGGGTGTAGGGTTTGGGATCGTCATACCCGGCGGGGTAATCCGCCGGTGCTGCGGGCGCGCCCTTGGGCAAAACACCCAGGTGAGCGGCCATCAGATCGAAAACAGTGGTCACCTGGAGCTTGCCGGCGGGTGTCTGGAGGGTTTTCACGGGGACAAGACCCTGGCGAAAGGAGGCCCCGGCAGACTCGAAAACCGGAAAGGAAACGGTTTGCCAGCCATCGGGCTGCTCCGCGAAACTGAGCAACGGGTCGATGCGCCGGCCTTCGGCCTCAAGGTTCAGATTCCAGCGCCCCTCCTCGTTCCATCGAAAACCGATGCTGCCGTTGGGAACACGCACCCCCTGGGTCGCCGCGTCGTAAACGACTGTTTTCCACTGGGCGTTGTTGGTTTCCAGGCCCAGGTCCGAGGCCCGCAGGAATCGGCCGGGCGCAGAAGTGCCGCCCTTTGCCTCGAGCACGACGACAAAGGGTAAATCCGTGAAGGCCTTGGCGTAATCGGTGAAGTAGGCCACCTGGCGGTCGATGTAGAATTCCTTGAAAACAACATGGGTCATGGCCATGGCCAGGGCCGCATCGGTTCCCGCCCTGGCGGGCAGCCAGGTGTCGGCGAACTTGACATACTCGGCGTAGTCCGGCGCCACCGCAGCCACCCTTGCGCCCCGGTAGCGGGCTTCGGTGTAGAAATGCGCATCCGGAGTGCGGGTCATGGGCAGATTGGTGCCCCACACGATGAAATACGTGGACTCGTACCAGTCGGCACTTTCGGGGACATCGGTCTGCTCGCCCCAGATCTGGGGCGAAGCCGGCGGCAGATCGCAGTACCAATCGTAAAAGCTGATCATGGAGCCGCCGATGAGGGACAGAAAACGGGCCCCTGAGGCATAACAGACCATCGACATGGCCGGAATCGGGGTGAAGCCGAAAATCCGGTCCGGGCCATATTTTTTGATCGTGTGGATCAAGGCGGCGGCGATCATCGTGGCGGCCTGGTCCCAGGAAGCCCTGACAAATCCGCCTTTTCCGCGGTCTTTATGAAATCGACGGCGTTTTTCATCGTCAGCGACAAGACTCTCCCAGGCGGCAACCGGGTCCTTTTGCCGCCGCACGGCGTCTTGCCACATTTCCATCAGGCTGGATCTGACCAGCGGGTACTTGAGACGGACCGGACTGTAGGTATACCACGAGTAGGTCGCCCCGCGCGGACACCCGCGCGGTTCATGATTGGGAAAGTCATCCCCGCAGGCCGGATAGTCCGTGGCCTGGGTCTCCCAGACCAGGATCCCGTTTTTGACATAGACATCCCAGGAGCACGATCCGGTGCAATTGACGCCATGCGTGGAACGAACCTTTTTGTCATACTGCCAGCGGCGGCGATACAGGTCCTCCCACTCGCGCTGGCCGCAGCGAGTTTCCGCCCAGTTGTCCGCTGACCTTTCCTCCCGGCAACCATGTCTTTTGCCTATGGGACGAAAAAACCGCAGTGCTGATAGCAAAGAACGCTCGGCCATTGGACACCTCCTGGGCAGCGGATTGGTTATTTATTGGTCGTTTGAGCGGTTTGAGGTTCAGGGTTGAAGGTTCAGGACCGCTGCAAATACACCTTTTCGAGGTTATCCAGCATGCGATGAAATTCAGCGTGTCTACCAATCCCGATCTCCTCGGTTTCAATTGTATCGAAGCCCCTCTTCAGTTCCGACAATGTATTTTTTGAGAGATGCCGACCGGCAATGGAAAAAAGCACGTTGTTTTCCTTCTCGATATGCCGATTCAATAAATCGATATAGGCTTTTGCCGCCTTACTGAACCGAGCCGCAGCGGCCGTCTCACCTTGACGGTACTGGGTCATCGCGGCCCTCATTAACCCAACCAGTTCGCGACCCTGCCGGTGTTCATCGAGCATCACGCCTATCGGGCCGCCCTCATTGCCCACACCGACTTCTTCCAGGGCCGGAAAAAGCAGTTTTTCTTCCTTGCCATGATGACATTTGTCGACGAATACACCGAAGAATTCCAAAAGACTATCGATATGGTCGCCGTTGGCGATCTTGTCGCTCCGGTCGATGGCGGTGCTGATCTTTTCCAGAACGCGCAGCGTCAATCGAACGGCCTCGTGTTCAGCTGTCAAATCTTTGATGGGGTCCATGTGAAGATCTCCTCGCTGCCGACCGCAAGAGTTCGGCCTTTAGCCTTTAACCATTTGAGATATCAGACGCCATGAGTTTGTCAATACGGTCTACACCGTATAAAGAGCAATATGAATGCCAATTAAATATCAGATAGATCTGATGCGCGAAGTTCTGTTGGACAAGGGACAACAGATGATCGGCATCAGCCCGGCGATGGAGCGATTGCGGCGGGAAATCGACCTGGTCGCACGATCCGATTTTTCGATTCTGATAACCGGTGAAACCGGTGTCGGCAAAGAATTGGTGGCCAGAGCGATCCATTCCGGGTCCGCCCGCGGTGATCTGCTGCTGCTCTACGTAAATTGAGCCAACTTGACGGAAACCCTGGCCGAAAGCGAACTGTTCGGACACACGCAAGGCGCCTACACGGGCGCCGCGACCGCCAGAACCGGCAAATTTGAGCTTGCCGACGGCGGGACCCTCTTGCTCGACGAAGTGGGCGAATTACCCTTGAGCGTTCAACCCAAACTATTGCGTGCGCTGCAGGAAGGCGAGGTTCAAAAACTCGGCTCGGCCGAAGTGAAACACGTCGATGTGCGGATCCTGGCGGCAACCAACCGACACCTGGAAAATGCGGTCAAAAGCGGCGGTTTTCGCGTCGATCTGTATCACCGCCTCAATGTCTACCCCCTGCGGGTGCCGCCCCTCAGAGAGAGAATCGATGACATCCCCATCCTGGCCGGACATTTTTGCGAATTGGCCCAGCGGCGGCTCGGCTCGGGACGTTTTTTATTGCACCCCCGGACCCTGGAGACTTTCAAGGGCTATGGTTGGCCGGGAAACGTCAGGGAACTCGAGAATATCATCATGCGTGCCGCTTTGAAGACATCTCCGGGCGCCGCGAAGGGGACCGAGGTCGCCATCCCGCCTGAAAATGTGGATGTGACCTCTACCGCCAAAATGACGCAGACCGTCCCTGTCGCATCTCGGTGTGCAGATATCGGGACGGCGGACGGTCTGACCCTCAGGGAAGCCGCGGACGAATTTGAAAGGGCGTATATCCTCAGGGCGGTCAACTCATGCCGCGGCAATTGGGCCGCGGCCGCCCGTCGGCTGGGGGTGCACAGGAGTAATTTGCATAAACTGGCCAGGAGGATGAATATCAAATGAATTGTACGGCAGCCATCCGGATGGTCGGCGCCCAATCGATCGGCCGCCCCCGGCCGCAGGCCGAACCGGAAGCTGCCCGTCGTGCGCCTGCAACAAGCGCACTTTTTTTCCGCGTCGCCACGGGTCAGGGTGAATCTTTTCTTCTTTCGAAATAATCGTCTTGGACACATTCACGCAGGCAGCCGCGATAGACGCTGAAGGCATTGCTGATGCACACATCGTATGCCGGTGAACTGAAATCGGCTCCGACCATGCACTCCTTGACCGACTGGTCCAGGGTCTTCTGGCACGAGTCTTCACACGCAAAATACGCCTGTCCCAGCGCAGCGGCAGCAAGAACAACCGCCAAAAAAACGCACCATCTGTAAAAAGTTATCATCGCCGTCCCCTGCTGCTTGTCAGTATACGCTCGCCGCGTTTCTGTCAATACCGGCTGGTCAACGCCGGGTTCCGTTGAACGGGAATCAGCTGCGCACAAGCGGTTCGGACTCCCGGGAACCATCACTGCAATTCCGATGAAAATTTTAATCGCCCCGCTGCCCGGTCCCGGGATGACAAGGGGCTGAACCTTTGAATGCGGCCGGATGGGTCGGTGCCTTGCCCCCAGCCTCTGCGGTTGCAATTCCGCACGGATGTGATTATACTGGCGCGTAATGAAATCGCACAATGAAAAAATACCCGATCCCAAGGAAATTGAAAAAGAAATCAGCGAGTTTCTCTCAAAGAAATTCAAAGACACCGTCAAGATCGTCTCGCCGGTCGTGCTGCACCCGTCGCTGGCTTTGGAGAAATCGGAGCCATCCTCCGGATCGACCCAGAAGATCAATTTCGATCTGCTGCCCGAGGAATTGATTGCCTTCCTGGACCAATACATCGTCAAACAGGATCGGGCCAAGGCCATTTTGGCCACCAAGATTTGCACCCATTTCAACCGCATCAAACGCGCGCAGAGCCGGCCGGCCGATACCGACGCAACGACGATCGGCAGCATCAAAAACAACGTCCTGATGCTCGGCTCGACCGGTGTCGGCAAAACGTACATGGTCAAGCTGATCGCCGAAAAAATCGGGGTTCCGTTCGTCAAGGGCGACGCCACCAAATTCAGCGAGACCGGCTATGTCGGCGGTGACGTCGAGGACCTCGTGCGCGATCTGGTGCGCGACGCCGACGACGATATCGAACGGGCCCAGTATGGCATCATTTACGTCGACGAAATCGACAAAATCGCCGGCACCCGCGAGCACATCGGCGCCGATGTGTCCCGCACCGGCGTGCAGCGCGGTCTGCTCAAACCGATGGAAGAAACCGAGGTCGACCTGAGGGTCGCCCATGACCCGATCTCGATGATCCAGGAGATCGAGCGCTATCGCAAAACCGGCCAACGTCACAAACGCACCGTCAACACCAAAAACATTCTCTTCATCATGAGCGGGGCCTTCACCGATCTGCCCGAGATCATTCGCAACCGCCTCAGTGAAAAGACCATCGGTTTCGGGGCCCCTGTTAAAAGCGCGATTGAGGAGTTGAATGTCCTGCAGCACGTCAGATCCGAAGATCTCATCAAATATGGGTTCGAGTCGGAATTCGTCGGGCGCCTGCCGGTTCGGGCAATTTTCGAGAATTTGGCCGAAGCCGATCTTTTCCAAATCCTGCGCAATCCTAACAACCCGGTCATCCTCGGTAAAAAGCTCGATTTCGCCGCATACGGCATCGACATCAAGTTCGATGAGAACGCGCTCAAGACACTGGCTGAAATCGCTTTCGAAGAGAACACGGGCGCCAGGGGGCTCGTCAGCGCCGTGGAGGATGCCCTGCTGCCCTTTGAAAAAAAACTGCCGTCGACCGACATCCGCGAATTTTCGGTTACCGAACGCGTGATCCGCGAACCCGATGAGACGCTGGCCGAAATGATCGCGGCGCCGAACAGTGCGGCGCTGCGCGCGACCTTCGCGGAACTCAGCCGCCGGGAACAGGCGTTCATCAAGGACTATCTCAGGTCGAATGCGGGCAAACTGGCCGAAGAGCGCAGCCTGACCTTGACAGCTTCACGCATCGGCATCGTGGCGAATTGTTACTCCCGTCACATCGTTGACGTGGGCACGGCGATCCGCCATATCCGCTCCTACTCTGACGAGATCAAAAAAATCGAACTCTACTTCTTCAAAAACCATGACATAAACGTCGTGCTGGAAGAGGATGCCATCGATTTTATCATTGAAAAGTTCGTGACATCTGATATGCACCCGGACGAGTTCTACAAAAGGCTGACCGCCGACTTCGAACACGGCTTGAAGCTGGTGCGCGAAAAAACCGGCAAAAATCGATTCTTCATCAACCGCGAAGCCTTGCTGAATCCGGAAACCTATATTCGGAACAGCCTTTCCGCGGAACTGAACCTGCCCTAGCGCACCCAGGGGAACGCCTGCCATCGTGCCCGCCATGTGCAAGGATTTGAACCACACCCGGAACGGAAAACCATGATCGGAATATCAAAACTCTACTGCGGAACCGTCGAACCCTCGGATGCCCTGCGTTACGGCCGCGATTCGTCGCAGCTGCCCTCGCATCTGCTGCAATTTTCAGCGGACAAGCGACCGGTGGTGGTCTGGAACGTCACCAGACGCTGCAATCTTAAGTGCAGGCACTGCTATGCCCGCGCCGAGGACCGATCCTTTGCCGACGAGCTGACCACGTCGCAAGGCCGGGAACTGATCGACGATCTGGCCGGATTCGGCGTCCCGGTGCTGCTGTTCTCCGGCGGCGAGCCGCTTGTCCGCAAAGACCTGCCCGAGCTGGCGGGTTATGCCGTGAAAAAGGGGATGCGGGCCGTCATTTCCACCAACGGCACCCTGATTCCCCCCCCCGTGGCCCGGACGCTCAAGGAAATCGGGCTCTCCTATGTGGGGATCAGCCTGGACGGCATGCAGGCAGTCAACGACCGGTTCCGCGGTGTCAAGGGCGCATTCGCTGCGGCTCTGGACGGCATCCGCAACTGCCAGGCGGCCGGGATAAAAGTCGGGCTGCGCTTCACGATCAACAAGTTCAACGTTGCGGAAATCCCGGCCATCTTCGATCTGCTGGAAGAAATGGACATCCCGCGCGTCTGTTTCTACCACCTGGTTTACGCCGGCCGCGGTTCGAAACTGGTGGCCGACGATTTGAGTCATGCAGAGACCCGCCGAGCGGTCGACCTGATCGTCGATCGGACGCGGGAGCTGCACGAGAAGGGTAAACCGAAGGAGGTCCTGACGGTCGACAATCACGCCGACGGCCCCTATCTCTACCTGAGACTCCTGAAGGAGAATCCGGCCCGCGCCGCGGAGGTTCTCGAATTGCTCGAAATGAACGAAGGCAACAACTCCGGACGGGGCATCGGCTGCGTCAGCTGGAACGGCGACGTGCACGCCGATCAGTTCTGGCGGCATTACAGCTTCGGCAACGTCACCGAAAGGCCGTTTTCCGAGATCTGGACCGACACGTCCGATCCGCTGATGATGCGTCTGAAAAACAAGAAAAACCATGTCCGGGGCCGCTGCGCCGGCTGCCGCTGGCTGGACGTCTGCGGCGGGAATTTCAGGGTCCGGGCCGAGGCGGTGACCGGCGACACGTGGGCACCCGACCCCGCCTGCTACCTGACCGACGAGGAGATTGCCGATGCGGCCGCTGCCGGCCAGCGCTGCGAGGGGTGAGGTCGGTTTGTTCGTTTAAGTCGGTTAGGTCAGTTGAAGGATAAAATCGATCTTATCGGCCTAACGGACTCAACCGACTCAACCGACTCAACTGACTCAACTGACACAACCGGCTCAACCGGCTCAACTTAACAAAGGAGCTCCGCACTACGATGCTCTTCCCCGACTATCGGCCGCGGCGGCTGCGGCAAAACGAAGCGTTTCGGCGCATGATTCGGGAAACCCGCCTGTCGATCGACGACCTGGTTCTGCCGCTTTTCGCCGTCAGCGGCCGAAACGTCCAAAACCCGATTCCCTCGATGCCGGATCAGTATCAACTTTCCATCGATTGCTTGGTCAAGACGGCCCGCCAGGCGGCCGAACTGGGCATCCCGGCCGTCCTTCTGTTCGGCGTGCCCGACGAGAAGGATGAGCTCGCCACCGGCGCCTATGCCCGCAACGGCATCGTCCAGCGGACCATCAAGGCGGTCAAGGAGGCCCTGCCGGATCTGGCGGTCATCAGCGACGTCTGCCTGTGCCAGTACACCAGCCACGGCCACTGTGGGGTGGTCGAAGGCCGGAGCGTCGTCAACGACGCCACGCTCGATCTGCTGGCGCGCACGGCCCTGTCGCATGCCGAAGCCGGTGCCGACATGGTGGCCCCCTCGGACATGATGGACGGCCGCGTGGCGGAGATCCGCGAAGCCCTGGACGAAAACAGTTTCAGTCACATACCGATCATGTCCTATGCCGCCAAATACTGCTCGGCGTATTACGGGCCCTTTCGCGAAGCAGCCGATTCGGCGCCCAAATTCGGCGACCGGCGCACCTACCAGATGGATCCCGCCAATGCGATCGAGGCCATCCGTGAGGTCAGCATGGATGTGGAGGAAGGCGCGGACATCATCATGGTCAAGCCGGCCCTGGCCTACCTCGATATCATCTGCCGCGTGCGCCAGGAAATCGACCTGCCGGTTGCGGCCTACAATGTCAGCGGTGAGTACGCCATGATCAAAGCCGCGGCGCAAATGGGCTGGCTGGACGGCCCCAGGGCGATGATGGAAACGCTCACCGCCATCAAGCGCGCCGGCGCGGATATCATCCTGACCTACTTTGCCTTGGAAGCCGCCCGGGAGATGAGAAAGGTTTAGTCAGTTAAGTCGGTTAGGACAGTTTGGTCGGTTGAAGGATATAATCGATTTTATCGACTCAACAGCTTAACGGGCTCAACCGGCGCAACGGGTCCAACTGACATGTAGCCCGCAAACTGAAACTTGAAACTTGAAACTCGCAAATAGGTACCTCAAACCCGGAACCAGCCCGAAATTGATAATTGGCAATTAAAACCCAGAACGCGGAACCCAGAACCCTGAACCCCCAGCGGAGCCTCATGCATCCTCACCACATCAAAACCCAGCCCGAGTCCCGGCCGGAAGATTGTCAAGCCCCGGAGCTGCGGCTCGTGGCCTGGGAGACCACCCGCAACTGCAATCTGAATTGCGTGCACTGCCGCGCGGCAGCCACCCGGGGCCCTTACAGCGGCGAGTTGGAGACGCCCGCCGCCATGCGGTTGCTGGACCAGATCGCCGCGGTCGGCCGGCCGATCGTTATTCTGACCGGCGGCGAACCGCTGTTGCGGCCGGACATATTCGATATCGCGCGTTACGGGACCGATCTCGGGCTGCGGATGGTCATGGCCCCCAACGGTACCCTGATCACCGAATCGATCGCCCGCCGGATGGTCGCAGCGGGTATCAAGCGCATCAGCATCAGCCTGGACGGCGCGGGCCCGGAAGCACACGATCGCTTCAGGGGCGTCGCCGGTGCCTTTGACGGCGCTCTGCGGGGAATCGAGATGGCCAAAAAGGCGGGGCTCGAGTTCCAGATCAACACCACCATCACCCGCACGAACCTGGCGCAGATCCCGCGTATTCAGGAACTGGCGGTGGAACTCGGTGCCGTGGCCCACCACATTTTCCTTCTGGTTCCCACCGGACGGGGCAAATACATCGTGGACCAGGAAATCACGGCCGAAGAGTACGAACGAACCCTCAACTGGTTCTACGATCAGCAGGGCAAAACCCCGCTGCAGCTCAAGGCCACCTGTGCGCCCCACTATTACCGGGTCCTGCGGCAGCGGGCGCGGTCCGAAGGCAAAACCGTGACACCCAAGACCCATGGACTGGATGCGATGACGCGCGGCTGTTTGGGGGGAATCGGGTTCTGCTTCATCTCACACCGGGGAATCGTTCAACCGTGCGGGTTCTTAAATGTCGCGGCCGGCGACGTCGCCCGAACTCCCTTCGCCGACATCTGGCATCGTTCGGAGACGTTTCAGGCCCTGCGGCGCTACGACGACCTGAAAGGCAAGTGCGGTGTCTGTGAGTACAAGAAGTTTTGCGGCGGCTGCAGAGCAAGGGCTTTCGAGGCCACCGGAGACATTCTGGCCGAGGAGCCCTTGTGCAGTCACCAGCCGGCGCGCTGCTGACGACCGGCGCGGCAATGCTCAGCGCCGGTATCCATTTCCCGAACGATTGCCGTTGCGTGACCGGTGACCTTTTTCCGTCCTACAGAGGGAGGGGCTTATGAAGATCAGGGACCTGATGATTCCGGACCCGATCACCATTACCGCCAACGCATCGATTACCGATGCCCTGGAGTTGATGAAACTAAATTCCATCCGTCACCTGCCGGTGGTCTCCGGCGGTGATGTCCTGCGCGGTTTCGTGACGCTGGCCGACCTGAAGCAGGGGCTGATTCCGTCCATGCTGGGCGATGTTTCCCTCTCCGATCTGATGATCAGCGATCCGATCGTGGTCAGTCCGGAGGAAGACATCGAAATTGCCGCCCAATTGATCTACAAGCACAAAATCGGCGGTATGCCGGTGGTTGAAGGCCATAAGCTGGTCGGCATCATCACCGAATCGGACATCCTGCGGACGTTCATCGACATGATGGGCATTCTGACCGGCAGTTCACGGATCGACGTGGTGATGAAAAACGAGCCGGGAGCGTTGAAAGAAGCGCTGCAGATCATCAATGACAGCGGCGGCGACATCATCAACGTCGGCATCGCCGCCCATCAGACCGGCAACCGCATTTACTACTTTCGCCTGGCGGCCTGCAAGACCGACGGCATCAAGAGGTCCCTCGAAGCCAGCGGCTTCACTGTAACCTACGCCACAAATTGATCGTCCGGCAGATAGCCGCTCAACCGGCGTCCTTGTTCAAGGCGTTGAGTTTCAAAGTGATCGGCCGATCTTCCTCGATTTGCCCGGAAAAGCCGACCGGGCCCGGTCGACGGTAATCGTCCTCGCCGGGAACGGCGGCCAACCAATCTTCCCGCAGGGCCTCGACGACTTTGAAGGCATTCGACTTCAAGTCAACGACACTCTTTTCAATCACCAGCGCCAGCTTGCCCTGGCGCTCCTCGAGATGCATCAGCGCCGCAATCGGTATGCCGAGAGGTTCCCAGCGTGCGAATTCGTGGTCCAGATTTTTTATGGCCGCCATCTGGCCCGTGGCCCCGTTGGCGATCAAGCTAAAAACGGTGAGTCCCAGATTGTAGGTGTAGTTGCAGTCGAATCGGGTGGGATCCGTGCCCCGACCGTCGTAGCCGTAGAAATGGGTTTGGGTCTTGAAATCCGGGACCGTTTTGCGGAAGATCTTCTCAAGCGGCGGTGGTATGAAGCCCTTTTGGACCGGCGCACTTTCGCGCGCCAACGCCTGTTCCAGGGTCTTCAGGGAGATAATCGAAGATTTCCGCAGCAAAAAGGCGCCATCGGCGTAATTCTCGAACAGCACCGGGCCGTATTTTTCCGGGTCGAGACCGCCCCTGAGCATGGTCTTTCGATAGTAGTCGCGTTTGATCCCGCGCCGGTAGATCCCCTCTTCCTTCAAGTGGTTCAGGTAGTCTTTCACCAGCCCCATGATCACCTTGTCGGTTTCTACCTGGGAAAACTGAAAGTTCCCGTGGGCATCCCTTTCGGTCAGCAGGCCGTCCCTGAAAAATTCCGGGATGTCGTTGAACAGGTCGTCGTCGCGGGTGTTCCAGACGGTAAAGGAGCTGTCCTCCCGGGAGCGCTTGGCCAGCCGGCGCAGATATTCCAGCTTGTCCTCGTGGAGTGGAAAGTCCACGTGAAAACTGGTGTCGTGGGTGGCGTTGTACTCGGCAATGATGGTGTTGAGCTTGATGATGAACACCTGAATCTCGTTGATGAATTCGAGCACGCCCTCGGGAATGACGATGATGCCGTAGTTCTTGCCCACCGCGGCCCGACGGACGATCGCGTTGCAGATGACCCGGGAGAGGTGCCGCAACGTCATCCCGTAAGCCGTGTAGTCGATGGTGTTGTTTCTCGCGGCCTTCTGGATGCGGATATCGTCGACGAAATCGGCCAGGTCCTCACCGATCAGGGTGATGTTGGCGTGGGTCTGCAAGGCCACCTCGAGGGCCAGGTGACTGGCCACCCGTCCCATGACCTTGCAGATGTGCCAGTACTTCACATCCGAGCTGGCATCGTTGGACAGGTTGCTGACGGCATTGGCAAAGGCCCTGGCGGCGGAGTGGAACCCGAAGGACATCGCACACAACACGTGACCGTCTGCATCCCGGACCTGGATGTCCCCGTCGATGGTTTTGGGAACACCGATCACCTGGACCCCGTCCTGGAGGAGTTCCTGAGCGAGAAACGCGGCATTGGTATTGGAGTCGTCACCGCCGACGATCACCAGAGCGTCAAGGGCCAGATTCTTGCAGGTTTCGCGCGACAGGGCCATTTTCTGGGCGGTGTCGATCTTCGTGCGGCCGGTCTTAATCATCGTGAAGCCGCCCAGGTTGCGATAGGCATCGACATGCGCCGCGGTCAGCTCGACGGCTTCGTTTTCGACGACACCATCGGGGCCGAGAATGAAACCGAATATTTTCGTATCCGGATTGGCCTTCTTGGCCGCGTCCCACATCCCGGCGATGACGTTGTGGCCCCCCGGTGCGGGACCTCCCGAAAAAACGATCCCGATGTGACGTCGCCGGCAATAGGCCTCTACAAAGGCTTCATCGGCGGAATCAAGACCCGCCAGGGTCTGAACCGCGTTGCCGATGATATCCGGCAAGCGCTTGCGGGCCTCCTTGTCGATCTCGAAACGGTAGCGCTTGTCGGTGCGCAAGGTCGTGAACGGATGGTTGAAGACATTACACACCGCCGCTCCGCTGCGCCGTCTCTCGACGAGTTCACGAGAGACGGAACTGGTGACCTCCCGGACTTCCGGAATCTGCAACAACTCTTCCGCAGTAAATCCTTTTTTATCGGGCATGCCCCACCCCCCTCGTCTGGTTTGCAGTTCGATGGCCATCGCCGTGACAGGTATCCATAGCCGCCCGAACGCCGCACTGTCAAGATTTACCTTGACGACCGACATCGCCTGCCTGCCTGCCTGAAAACCGTTCTATCGGCTCCGCCGGGACCATTTTCCCCGCTCCGCCCGCCCGTCGGTTGCGAGACCCCGGAGGCGCAAAGAACGCTTTACATCTTCGACTGTTGTGTTATACACGAGCAGGAAATGGCCACCGCCGATTTCCTCGAGAACGTTAAAACCGAACAGGACCGCATAAGACCGTAGGTCGAGGACGCCATGGGCCGAAGTGCAACTACACGGAAATCGTCGGCATCGAGTCGCCGCATACATCCGTATGCATATAGAACGATCCGACCCTCGGCTGGCGCCGATACGACCCCTTAAGGATTGTCCGGTGACTGCCGCAGGAGGGAAGTCTTGTTGAAGCGGGCGTCGTCTTTCGGTCGCCGGAAGGCGTCATTTTACAATCACACCCAAAGGAGGCAAAGCATGAAAAGAGGTTTATTGACTGGTTTGACGGCCCTGCTGGCACTGACGGTCATTTCCGCGACCGCCGCATTCGCCGATGACATCGAGTTGGCCAGGAAATCAACGGTTAACGACATCGTCGAGCGCGGGGAGTTGCGGGTCGGCTTCGAAGCCGGCTACCTGCCGTTTGAAATGGCCGACAAGCAGGGCAATTTCATCGGTTTCGACATCGACATGGCCAAGGAGATGGCCAAGGCCATGGGGGTCAAGTTCGTACCGGTCAACACGGCCTGGGACGGCATCATCCCGGCCCTAGTGACCAAGAAGTTCGACATCATCATGAGCGGCATGACCGTCACCCAGGAGCGCAACCTTAAAATCAATTTCGCAGACCCCTACATCATCGTCGGCCAGACCGTCCTGCTGAACAAGAAACACGAAGGCACGGTCAAGTCCTACAAGGACCTCAACGACCCCAAATTCACCGTGACCTCCAAACTGGGGACCACCGGCGAGCAGGCGATCAAGCGGCTGATCCCCAAGGCCACCTACAAGTCTTTCGAAGTGGAGTCCGAGGCCGCGCTGGAGGTGCTGACCGGCAAGGCCGATGCCACCATCTACGACCTGCCCTTCTGCGCGACCTTCATGGCCCAGCAGGGGGAAGGCAAGCTGATCTTCCTGGACGAACCGTTCACCTACGAGCCGCTGGCCTGGGCCGTCCGCAAGGGCGATCCGGATTTTATGAACTGGCTGAACAACTTTCTGCGCCAGATGAAAAACGACGGCCGCTACGACCAGATCTACAACAAATGGATCAAGAGCACCGATTGGATCAAGCTCATCCAGTAAACCGTTGAAAGCCTACGCTCCATGACAGCGCTCAGGCCTCCGGCCGGAGGTCTGAGCCAATTGGGTCCCTTCCATGCCGAAACCGACCGCTGCCCCGGCCAAGGCATGCACTGAAAAGAAGAGAAACTGATGGGAAGAGAAGCAAAAGTCCGGCGCGCAATGCCGAAAAGCACCTACTATTTCTGGGTGGGGGTCTTTGTCTTTGTCATTTTTTCTATCATCTTCTTGATTTATGCCGCCACCATGCGGATCGACTACGTCTGGGCCTGGCACAAGATCCCGTCAGCCTTCATGTATCACAAGCAAGTGGAGATCACGGCCGATATCCAGGGTACGGTCGCGAGCATTACAGCGGAAAAGGATCAATCGCTCATAAAAGTGACGGGTGTCGGCGAGGAGAAGACCTTCACCGTCCCGACCAAGGACCTGCGCGTGTCGTTAAACGATTTTGTCTATCCCGGCGATACGCTGGCCAGCTATGGCCAATGGCAGGCCGGGATTATGCTGCAGGGGGTCTGGATTACGCTGAAAGTCAGTCTGTTTTCGATTATCTTCGGCATCATTATCGGCATCATCGGCGGTCTGTCCAGGATATCGGACAACCCGGCCGCCAAGTGGCTGGCGATCACCTATGTCGAATTGATTCGGGGTTCCCCGCTCCTGGTGCAGATCTTCATCTGGTATTTCGTCGTGGGCACGATGGTCAACCAGCTGCTGCTCGCCTACGGTATTCACGAAATTCCGGGACTCTGGTACGGCGTGGCCTCCCTGGCCTGTTTTACCGGTGCCTATGTGACCGAAATCGTGCGCGCCGGCATCCAGTCGATCGGCCGCGGCCAGATGGAAGCCGCCCGCTCCCTGGGGATGAGCTACGCTCAGGCCATGCGCTACATCATCATGCCCCAGGCCATGCGCCGCATCCTGCCGCCGCTGGCCGGCCAGTTCATCAGCCTGATCAAGGATTCGTCCCTGCTGGGCATCATCGCCGTGCGCGAGCTGACCAAGGCCACCCGGGAGGTCATCACCACCCAGCTCAACCCCTTCGAGATGTTCTTTGTCTGTGCGGCGTTGTACCTGGTGATGACGTTTGCCCTATCCATGTTCGTTCAGTACCTGGAGAGGAGGACCATGACGACGTGATCGAAGCCCGCAATGTCTTCAAAACCTTTTATGTCCCCCACAAGGTCGAAGCGCTGGTCGACGTCTCGACTCAGATTGCGGCCGGTGAGGTGGTCGTGGTCATCGGCCCGTCGGGATCCGGCAAGAGCACCTTTCTGCGGTGCCTGAACCACCTGGAGACCGCCACCAGCGGTCACATCATCATCGACGGGGTCGACATCCTCGACCCCAAGACCGACATCAACAAGGTGCGCGCCGAGGTGGGAATGGTGTTTCAATCCTTCAACCTGTTTCCCCACAAGACAGTGGTGGAAAACGTCACGCTGGCCCAACGGGTGGTGCGCAAGCGCTCCAAAAAGGAAGCCGCCGACGCGGCCATGGCCTTGTTGATAAAGGTCGGCATCCAGGACAAGGCCGGCGTCTACCCGGATCAGCTCTCCGGCGGCCAGCAGCAGCGTGTGGCCATCGCCCGCGCCCTGGCCATGAATCCGAAGGTGATGCTGTTTGACGAACCGACCTCGGCCCTGGACCCCGAGATGATCGGCGAGGTTCTGGATGTCATGAAGACGCTCGCCAAGGAAGGTATGACGATGGTGTGCGTCACCCATGAAATGGGGTTTGCCAGGGAAGTGGCGGAACGGGTGATTTTCATGGACGCGGGTCGCATCGTCGAGGTCGGCACGCCCGAGCATTTCTTCAAAAACCCCACCCATAACCGGACGAAATTGTTTTTGAGCCAAATATTGTGAATGGAGGTTGAGCCCGTTAGGCCCGTTAACCATTCGACCGGCGGCGAGTTATCACTGTGTTGGGTCACTGATATTAACCGGCTAAACCGGCCCCATTGACCCCCCACATGTTGTATTTGAAAATTAAAATCACCCCTTCCATTGTGCTTTTCCCTTTACATCAGCCCGCCTTCCTGCTATTGTAGCCCCATTTCGCTCAGTGGCGCTCGACGTCGGCCGATCTTCAAGGAAACAGGCAGCGATGAAGCTTAAACGGCTTGAAATCACAGGATTCAAATCCTTTTGCGATAAAGTTGATATCCAGTTTACCCAAGGCGTATCGGCCATCGTCGGCCCCAACGGCTGCGGCAAGAGCAACATCGTCGACGCGCTGCGGTGGGTGATGGGCGAACAGAGCGTCAAGCAACTGCGCGGCAAGGCGATGGAGGATGTCATCTTCGCCGGAAGTTCCGGAAAACCGCCGCTCAACATGGCCGAAGTGTCCCTGACCCTGGCAAACGACAACGGATCCGCGCCGGAGGAGCTGAAAGACTTCACCGAGATCATGCTCACCCGGCGTCTCTTTCGGTCCGGCGAAAGCGCCTACCTTCTGAACAAGCAGCCCTGCCGCTTGAAAGACATCCACAATGTTTTTCTCGGCAGCGGCCTGGGCGCCAAATCCTACGCCATCATCCAACAGGGCAATATCGGCGCCATCATCGACGCGGGGCCGGAAGAGCGCCGGTATTTCATCGAAGAAGCCGCCGGGACGACCCGCTATAAAAACCGCAAAACCGAGGCGCTGCGCAAGGTCGAGTCAACCCGGCAGAACCTGTTGCGCGTCTCGGACATCATCTCCGAAATCCAGCGCCAGATGGCCGGTTTGAAACGCCAGGCCCGCAAGGCCGAGCACTTCAAGCAGTATCAGCGCCGGGCCGACGCCCTCGATATCCGTCTGTCGCTGATCAATTTCGAGCGCTTGAGCCGCCGGTGCGACGAAACCGAGCGGCTGCTCGGAGAACTCCAAGACGCCGACCTCGGAAACACCTCCCGGCTCAAGAAGCTCGACGCCGCCGTTGAAGAAATCAAGTTGCAGCGCGCGCAGAAAAACCAGGCGATCGCGGTTCAGAAAGCGCACAAATACGAACTGCTGCGTAAAATCGACCGCACGGAAGGCGACCTCAGCCATCAACGCCAGGAAATCGAACGGCTCACCGCCGAGGTAAAAGAGCTCCAGGCCGCCCGCGACGATCTAGAGGGCAAGAACCGTAAAATCGACGCGGAAATAGTCGCGTCGCAAGACGACATTAACCACCTGCGGGCACAGACCGCCGCCGTCCGCCAGGACCTGCACCGCGAACAGGCCGCCGCAGACGGGATCAAGACCCGGCGAGACGCCCTGACCGCCGCACTGGACATCAGCAAGACCGCCCTGATGGACCGCCTGGCCGAGGAAGCCCGCTACCGCAATATTTTTCAACATACCGCCAGCAACAAGGAAAATCTGCAGCGCCGCCTGAAGCGGATCGGGGAGGAGATCGCCGTTGCCCGCAAAAGAGTCGCCCAAGGACGCACCACGGAAAACAGCAGCACGGCCGAGCTGGACCGGTTGACACAGCAGGCCGCCGCTCTGAATGCAGAGCTGGAGCAGGTGCGGCGGCTCCACGCTGAAAAACGAGAGCACCTCGCCCGGCAGGTCAAACAGGTCCAGACGCTCGAGATCGAACGCAGCGCGGCCCGATCGAAATTTTCGGCCCTGAAAAAGATGGAGGAAAATTTCGAGTGGTACCGCGACGGCGTCAAGGCGATCATGCGGGCACCCGAATTCGCTTGCGGCCCGGTTTGCACCGACCCGGCCGCCGCCGCAATCGCAAGGGGCGGGCGCAATGGGGCCATCGTCGGACTTCTGGCGGATATACTCGATCCGTTACCGGAATATCAAGCGGCGGTCGAAGCCGTCCTGGGAGAGGCGCTGCAGTACGTTTTGGTCGACGCCCCCCAGACCGCCGTGCGCGCCATCGAGTACCTTCAGTCCCACAGCGCCGGCCGCAGCGGGTTCATACCGGTTGCGGCGCTAATGCAGATCGAAGAGGAGCGGCACCCCGCGCAGGCGGCGTCAAACCGCCTGCTCAACCATGTCACGGTCAAAACCGGTTATGAGGCGATCGCGGAAGCCCTTCTGGGACACGTCACCGTCGCGGAAGACATTCATGCGGGCCTGGCGGTCTTCACCGGCAACCGTCGCCGGGCAACGATGGTCACCAAGCAGGGCGATGTCATTTCCCGCCAAGGGCTCATGATCGGGGGCAGCCTAGACAAGCTGCCCGGCATCCTGGCCAAGAAACAGGAAATAAAAACCCTGGAGCAGCGGGTTCACGCCTGCGAGCAGGCCCTCGCAGAAGCCCGCGTGCGGCAGCAATCGGCTGAAAGCGATGTTCGCAAAATCGAAACCGATCTGCAGCAGCTCTACGAACGGAAAAAGAGCGTCGACGCCGAGGCGGTCGACGCCGAGAAGACCCTCTACCGCGCATCCGAGGAGCTCAAACACGCCGTGCGGCACCTCGAGATCCTCGAACTGGAACACGACCAGCTCCTGGGCGAGGAAAGCGACATCGACACTGAAATGGCCCGATATAACACGGCTCTGGCGCAGTTGACATCGTCCATTACAGCCGCGCGCGAGGAAGTCGCCGAAAAAACGCGGCAGACCGACGGCGTAGCCGGGGAAGTGGAAGCCTTCAATCAGAAGGTCATCGATTTGAAACTCACCCTGACGGCGCTGAGCGCCCGGCTCGACAACGGCAGCAACACCCTGAGGCGTCTGCAGGAGTTCCAGGAAGACGGCAGCACGCGCCTGAAGAGTCTGGCCGAGGACATCGCTCTGAAGAGCCGCAGGGCCTCCGCCGCGAAGAACACCATCGGCGAACACGAGGCGGCTCTGGCGCGGATCTACGCGGAACTCAAACAGCTTGAAGAGGTTCTCGGCGAAAATGAATCCGCCTACTCCGCCATCGATGCCCAACTCAAAGACAACGACGGCATCATCGCGGAGCTGCAGAGCCAGCGCGACAAGATCCTGGAGAAAACCCGCCTGCTCGAAATCGAGCAGACCCAGCGACAAGTTCACCGCGACACCGTCGTTGAAAGGCTCGTTGAACACTATCACAAGCCTTTTGACGCATACGAGGCGGAACTCGCAACTCTCCGCGAAGAGCTTCAGGCGGCAAAAGGAGCCGAGATTTCGACCGCCGCCGATGAAGAGCAACTGAGCCGTTTGCGGGAGAGAATCAGCCGCATCGGTGATGTCAACCTGGCGGCCATCAACGAATACGAGCAGCTCAAATCGCGGCACGATTTTCTTTGCGAGCAGCGCGAAGATCTTCAGAAGGCGATCGATGATTTGCACAAGGTCATCCGGAAGATCAACCGCATCACCCAGCAGCGGTTCATGGAAACCTTCGACCAGGTCAACCAGAAACTCACCGACGTATTTCCGCGACTCTTCGAAGGCGGCAGTGCCAAGCTGGTTCTCACCGAACCGGACAAACCCCTCGAAACCGGTGTCGAACTCATGATCCACCCACCGGGCAAGAAGCTGACCCGTATGAGCCTGCTGTCCGGCGGCGAGAAGGCCCTGGCCGCCATCGCCTTCATCTTTTCGCTTTTTCTGATCCGCCCGGCTTCCTTCTGCCTGATGGACGAAATCGACGCCCCGCTGGACGAAGCCAATGTTTTCCGCTTCAACAACTTGCTGAAACTGATCGGCGAAAAATCACAGATCGTGATGGTCACCCACAACAAAAAGAGCATGGAGTTCGCCGACATGCTGTTCGGCATCACCATGGAGGCCAAAGGGGTTTCCAAGGTGGTGTCGGTCAATCTGGATCGCTGAAAAAGTAAAAGACAAGAAGAGAGCCCCGCAGTGAGTTGGTTCCGGAAAAATAAACCGGCGCAAAAAGACACCCCCGTCACGGCCCGCGAGGCGCCCGAAAACTCTCTGTCAGAGCCGTCTCCGGGCGACCCGGCCGCCCCCGGCGCGGTTTCATCCGAAGGACCGCAGGCACCGGCCGATGCCGTATCGACCGCGCCGGACGCGGAGGCCGAGGGCATCTTCAAACGGCTGCGCCGAGGTCTCGCGAAAACCCGCCGGCTGCTGACCACCGATCTCGATAGGCTGTTTGCGGCGCCCAAGACCGGCGCCGATGACATGCTGGAGGACCTCGAGGAGATCCTGATTACCGCCGACATCGGTGTTCAAACCGCCACGGGTCTGATGCAGCGTGTCTTGCGGAAAACCTCCCGGATCCATGATGCCGCAACGCTCAAAAAAGCACTGCGCGAGGAAATCCTCGACCTGTTGGAGAAGCAACCGCCGGAACGCGCGGCCGGTGTATACCGGCCGCATGTCATCATGGTCGTTGGGGTCAACGGGGTCGGCAAGACCACGACGATCGGGAAAATGGCCGCCCGATTTCAGGGGGAAGGCCAAAAGGTGCTGATTGCCGCGGCCGACACGTTTCGTGCGGCCGCCGTCGAGCAACTCGCCATCTGGGCCGAAAGATCGGGAGCGGATATCGTCCGGCACAAGGACGGTGCAGACCCGGCCGCCGTCGCCTACGACGGTATCGAAGCGGCGTGTGCCCGCGAGGCCGACGTTGTCCTGGTGGATACCGCCGGCCGTCTCCACACCAAAACCAACCTGATGGAAGAACTCAAGAAAATCAAGCGCTCGATCGCCAAGGCGCTGGCGAATGCCCCCCATGAGGTGCTCCTGGTCCTGGATGCCACCACCGGTCAGAACGCGCTGTCGCAAGCCAAGCTGTTCAACGAGGCTCTGGGGGTCACCGGTATTGCCCTGACGAAACTGGACGGCACCGCCAAAGGCGGTATTGTGATCAGTATTCACGACCGGCTGAACATTCCGCTTCAATACATCGGTGTCGGCGAAAAAATCGAAGATCTGCAGGTTTTCGATCCGCGCCGGTTTGTCGACGCATTGCTTTGAGCGCTTGCGCTGGCTGGTATTGATGGCCGGGCGGGATCTTTAAGCTCAGCGGGCCCCCTTTGCTTCCCGGTGCTGGTTGCCGCATCAGCGGGTCACGCGAAAATCGGCCATTGCGCCCGTATAGTCGCCCCACTCGACATCCACCTGACTTACGACCGCCCGAGGCGGCCCCTTCCGGCACCAGTTAAGCATGTCGTCGACCTTGTGCCGTTCCCCTTCGATGACCGCCTCGACCGTGCCGTCGCTTTTGTTCCGCACCCAGCCGTTGACGCCGTATCTTTGGGCGGCCCGCTGGGTCTCGACCCTGAAGAAAACCCCCTGGACGATTCCGCTGATAATGATGCGGGCCCTGACTTTTTCCGTCATGATTCACCTCTTGAAACCAGCCGTTCCAGAATGCCGTGCTTTCCGATCAGCCGATGAGCCGGCGCAATTCCGCTTCGTCGATGACGGCCACGCCCAACTCCCGGGCGCGCTGGAGCTTGGATCCGGGGGCGTTGCCGGCGACGAGGTAATCCGTATTGCGGTTGACCGTGCCGCTGACCTGTCCGCCCGCGGCCGCGATCAGTTCTTGAGCCTGACGGCGGGTCATGCCGCTGAGTGCACCGGTCAAAACGAAAAAACGGCCGGCCAGCGGCATCCGTCGTGCAGGGGGCGCATGCCGGATGACCACGCCATTTTGCAGCAACTGCCGCAGCAGGTTCTGGTTTTCGGCCTGGTTGAAAAAGTTGACGACGCTTGCCGCCACGATCGGCCCGACCTCCGGAATGGCCTCGAGTTCTTCCCGGGTGGCCTTCGATAGATCGTCAAGCCCCGTGAAGCGTTCGGCCAGTATCCGGGCGACATGTTCCCCGACATGGCCGATGCCCAGTGCATATAGGAAGCGGTGCAGTGAAATTTGCCGGCTGGCGGCGATGCTGTCGATCAGGTTGCGGGCGGATTTGCTCCCCATGCGCTCGAGACCTTCGACCGTGGGCTGATCCAGGGTGAAAAGATCCGCAAATGAGGCGATGACCTTCTTGGCGACCATCTGGTCGATCAACTGGTCACCCAGGCCGTCGATGTCGAAGGCCCCCTTGGCGGCGAAATGCTTGATGCGCGCTTTGATCTGGGCCGGGCAGTTGGCGTTGACGCAACGGGTGGCGGCGGCCCCGTCTTCACGGACGACCGACGACCCGCATACCGGGCAGTGCTTCGGCATTTCAAACAGCGTTTCAGCACCGCTGCGCTTGGTCTCAATCACCTTGACGACCTCGGGAATGACGTCCCCGGCGCGCTGGACCAGCACGTGGTCGCCGATCCTGACATCTTTTTTTCTGACCTCGTCCTCGTTGTGCAGGGTTGCCCGGCTGACCGTGACACCACCGACCCGAACCGGCTTGAGATGGGCCACCGGTGTCAGCTTTCCGGTGCGACCGACCTGCACCTCGATGGCCTCGACGCGGGTCGTCGCCTGAACCGCGGGAAATTTATAAGCAATCGCCCAGCGCGGACTTCTGGAGGTACTGCCCAGGCGGAGCTGATCGGAGAGGAGGTCAACCTTGATGACCATGCCGTCGATTTCATACGGCAGGCCGTGACGCTTTTCTTCCAGCTCGCCGTAGACTTCGAGCGCCTGCGCGATGGTGATCGCGGAACGGGTGAGCGGATTGATCCTGAAACCCAACTGCTGCAACCGCCGCAGAAGGTCCCCCTGTGACGCTACATCCAGGTTTTCCGTCGATCCAACACCGTAGACGTAAATGCTCAGCGGCCGGCGGGCGGTCATCCGCGAATCGAGCTGACGCAGAGAACCCGCCGCCGCATTGCGCGGATTGGCGAACAGGGTCAACCCTTTCTCGCGGCGCTCCGCGTTCAGCTTCCTGAACCCTTCCCGTTCCAGAAAAATTTCACCTCTGACCTCCAGGAACCCCGGGGTCGGTCGTCCGGGCGCATCGAGCAGCACGAGCGGCACAGCCGCGATTGTTTTCACATTGGCGGTGATCACCTCGCCGGTGACGCCGTCGCCGCGGGTGGCGGCCCGCATCAGCCGGCCACCCTCGTAGACGAGCCCGACCGCAACGCCGTCCAGTTTGGGCTCGGCCGTATACAGAACCGTCTTTCGGCCCGTCTGCTTGCGCACCCTGTCGTCAAAGGCCCGGATATCGGCTTCGCCGAACCCGTTTTCAAGGCTCAGCATCGGGACCGCATGGCTCACGGTTTCGAATCTAGCCAACGGCGGCGCCCCGACCCGCGCCGTGGGTGAATCCGGGCTGGCAAGTTGCGGATGGTCGGTTTCGAGTCGGATCAGCTCCTGCATCAGGGCATCGTACTCGGCGTCCGAAATCTCCGGGTCGTCGAGAACATGGTAACGGTGATTGTGATGGTGGAGGGCCGCTCTCAGCTCTGCGACCCTTCGGGCGACTTGTGGTTCGACAGGGGTTGGCATAAACGTTTGATCACCTCGCACGCCAGGAACCTTCCCGAAGCGAAGGCTTCGGTTTTAAACCCCGGCACCCAGTGAAGTGAAGACAGGTCGTCAGACACCACCAGAATTCCGCCGATGCCGACGCCCCGATAGTGAGCGGCAGAGAAAAGCGCCGAGGTCTCCATGTCGACGGCCAGAGCGCCTTTGTTCCGAAAGCGCTTGATCTTCTCGGGAGTTTCCCTGAAGATCGCGTCCGTGGTCCAGACCGCCCCCGTGTGCAGGCGGGTCTCCTCCGGTTCCAGCAGCCGCCTGATCCGTTCGACTAAGGCCGGTGTCGGATGGGAAACCGTCGGCACCCTCCGCGAAACGCGGTAGTGAACCGATGTTCCCTCGTCGATAAAGGCCGCGGTCGGCACCAGGATGTCCCCGATTTTGACCGCAGGGGATACGGCACCACACCAACCGAAGAAAAAGAAATGCCGGACGCCCCAGGCGGCCAGGGTCTCCAGGAGCATAACCGCGTAGGGAGCGCCCACGATCGGGCCGATGAGAGATACCGCCTCGGCATCCTTGAAAGCCCGGACGTACAGACGGCTCGTGAAGAGCGGACGCGGAGCAAGCCCGGAGAGCCCCAACGCCGCCACCAACCGGTCGAGATCGACGGAGGTGCCGGCCAAAACCGCAAGGCGCCCCGTATCCGGCGTTCTTTTCCCCTTGACGGGTTTGACCACGGCATCGTCGCCGGCAAGACGATCGACGTCTGCCGGACGGTTTCCCGATCGACCGCTCCGGTCTTTGGAAGGTGTCATGAAGGATCGCCTATCCGGGGGTTCGCTGGGCCGATTTACCGGAACGATAGCCCGCCGCCGGTCTCATCGGCCGGCGACGCAATGGGCCTCACGCCGGTTTGGCCAAATCGGACAGTTTCTCTTTGACTTCATCGATGATCTCGTAGAGCCACAGGACATCCTCGATACTCAGCCGTCCCGCCTTCGCCGGCGCCCGCTCGGTGCCGTCTTTCTTGGCCAGGATCCGGGGACCGATCTGCACTTTTGGCTCGCCGTCCCCGTAACGGTTGATCGAGACCATCAGACCGGTTTCCTGGCACTTCCACAGTTCAATCATTTTGTCCTTGTGCGGATCGTAGGCCATGTCATTTCCTTTTTGTCCTGAAAAACAAAAAATCCCCCGCTTGCGACGACCGGCCAGGGGATTCTCGTTTATGAGTAGCATCTAACTGGAAATCTTGGAGAAATCGGCAAATTTTTCGAACAACCCCGCAATGCAGCTCAGCAGGGCCAGGCGGTTATCACGCAGCCGCTTCTTGTCGGTCATCACCATCACCCCATCGAAAAAAGCATCCACGCTGCCGCGCAGAGCGGCGATCTGCCGCAGGGCCTGATCGAAGCGTCCGCGCTCGACCGCCGCCGCCGCCTTTTTTTCGGCTTCCTGGAATGCGGCGTACAAAGCCCCCTCGCTTTGGTGTTCGAAAAGCGTCGGATCGACCTTTTGCGGCCCGCGCAGCCGGGCCGCGGAGCCGGATTTTTTGATGATGTTGCCGACCCGCTTGAACGCAACCGCCAGGGGTTCGAAATCAGGCTGCGCCTTCAGCGATTCGAGCGCTCTGACGCGATTCCAGACCGCGGGGATATCGTCGCCGGAGATATCGACCACGGCCGCGATCACGTCCTTGGAGAATCCTTCTTCGGCCAGCAGGTGTGAGATACGGTTTTTGATGAAGTCGTAAACACCCGCGGTGAGCTCGGCCAGTTCGCGCTGGCTCTTCTTGCCGAAAAGACCCAGGCTCTTTTGAATCAGTGCCGACAGGGAAAAGGAAAACCCCTTGTCCAGCATGATCTGAACGATGCCGATCCCTTGCCGCCGCAGGGCGTAAGGATCCGACGCTCCGGTCGGGACCAACCCCACGCTGAAACAGCCGCAAATCGAATCGATCTTGTCGGCCAGCCCGAGGATCGCCCCCGTGGTCGTCTCCGGCAACGGCGCT
Source organism: Deltaproteobacteria bacterium (assembly GCA_041299015.1). Lineage (GTDB taxonomy): Bacteria > Desulfobacterota > Desulfobacteria > Desulfobacterales > SG8-13 > JARFQH01. The sequence continues at coordinate 28,675 of JBFYWB010000031.1, read as the reverse complement.
CCCGAATAAACCGGACGATAGTGCTCCTCGATGGCGGCGGCGACTTCCGCCGGTTCACCGGCTGTGGTTGCGTAAATTCTGCCCATCACGCCCTGGAGTTTGGGGAATTCACCGACGATGTGGCTCACGAGATCGGCCTTGCACAGGTGGGCCGCACGCTTGACGTTGCTTTTCAGATCGGCGGACGATTTTCGGTCGGCAGCGACGGTATCCGCCAGGTACTCCGCGATACGGGTCACCCGTTCGGTCTTGGCGAACATCGTGCCCAGCTGGGCCTGAAACAAAACCCCTTTGAGCTGTTCGACCCGATGATCGTTGGTCACTTCGAGATCGCCCCGGTAGAAAAACTGGGCATCCGCCAGGCGCGCCCGAATCACGCGCTCGTGGCCCCTGGCCACCAGCGACATGTCACGGGCCTTGGTGTTGTTAACGGAGATGAAGCAGGGCATCAACCGGTTCTTCTCGTCGACCACCGCGAAATATTTTTGATGTTCGCGCATGGAATTGATCAACACCTCGTCGGGAACCTCGAGAAACCCCTCGTCGAATTTTCCGGCCACGGCCACCGGATACTCGACCAGGTTGGTGTTAATGTCCTCCAGTTCGGGGTCGGGAAGAATGCGCCCGCCGAGTTTCTTGGCGACAGTGGCGATTTCGCGCTGCAGGATCTTTTTGCGCTCGCCTATATCGACCAGCACGTTGGCGGTCCTGAGCACGTCGGGGTACTCCTGGCTCTGTTGAATCTTAACCCGGCCCGGCGACATGAAGTAATGGCCGCGGGTATAGCGCCCGCTCTTCAAGTTGCCGAGCTGAAACTGAACGACGTTTTTGCCCAGCAAAGCCACCGTGGAATGGATCGGCCGCGCAAATTCGATGTCGAGAGCGGCCCAGCGCATTTTCTTCGGAAAGGGCGTCGCCAAGATCACCTCCGGCAGGATCTCTTTCAGCAGGCTGCGGGTGGACTGGGCGCCTTCGGTTTTGTCGGCAGCCAGGTAAGCGCCCTTGGCGGTTTGGGCGGTGCGCAAGCGTTCGACCGGAACACCGGCTTTTTCCGCGAATTTGCGCGCCGCCATGGTGGGATGGCCGTTCTGATCGAAACCGATTGCGGCCGGTGGGCCGATGAGTTCCGTTTTCATCGGTTTCTGCCGGGCAGCGAGCTGCTCGACCGTAACGGCCAGTCGGCGCGGCGTGCCATAGGTTTTGACGGCGCCGTGTTCGATGCGGGCCTCGGTCAGCCTTTGATGCAGCCGGGAAGCCAGTGACTCCAGGGCCGGGGTGATGTAGCCGGCCGGAATTTCTTCCGCCCCGATTTCAAGCAACAACGTATCCATGGTTACCTCTGGTCCGATTGAGTGATCTCACGTACCTGCGTGTTTATCTGACTTCGTGAAAAATGTCGCATCGGTTGACGAACACCGGTTACCTTGTCAGCAGTGGAAATCCCTTTTCCTCGCGCTGTTTGAGGTAAGCCTCGGCACTGAGCCGCGCCAGGTTGCGAATACGCGCGATATAACCGGTGCGCTCCGTGACGCTGATCGCCCCGCGCGCATCGAGAAGGTTGAAAGTGTGGGAACACTTCAGGCAGTATTCATAGGCCGGCAGAACGAGACCGGTCGCGATCTGCGCCAGCGCTTCGGCCTCGTACTTGCCGAAGAGGTCGAACAGGACCCCGACATCGGCTTTCTCGAAATTGTAGGTCGACTGTTCGACTTCCTGCTGATGATGGATGTCGCCGTAAAAAATCCGGTCGTTCCACTTCAGGTCGTAGACGTTGTCGACGCCCTGAAGATACATGGCAATGCGCTCCAGGCCGTAGGTCAGCTCCACGGATACCGGTTTCAGTTCGATGCTGCCGGCCAGTTGAAAATAGGTGAACTGGGTGATCTCCATGCCGTCCAGCCAGACCTCCCATCCCAGCCCGGAAGCACCGAGGGTCGGCGATTCCCAATCATCTTCAACGAAACGGATGTCGTGATCGAGCGGGTCGACTCCCAGGACGCGCAAACTTTCCAGGTACTGCTGCTGGACATCGAAAGGCGAGGGTTTGAGGATCACCTGGTACTGGTAGTAATGCTGAAGACGGTTCGGATTGTCCCCGTAGCGACCGTCGGTGGGCCGGCGGGAAGGCTGCACGTAGGCCACCTGCCAGGGTTCGGGGCCTAAGGCCTTGAGCAGGGTCGTCGGGTGAAAAGTCCCGGCCCCGACTTCCATGTCGTAAGGCTGGGCCATCACGCAGCCCTTGCGGGCCCAAAATCTGTTCAGCTCGAAAATGACATCTTGAAAATTCATTGGTTGTCTCTCGCGATAGGTGTTGACGCAACCCTCAGGCCGGTCGATTCATTGCCTCGCCCGTTAAGGTCCTGTTGCCGATAGACCCTTGTCGTCGATAGCGACCGGAAGCAAACGTGCCCCCGGCCTTTCTGAAAGCACGTCTTCCCATGCGGGCCTGAGTCTGTCGATATCTTCCGCTCGGCCGAGCGCCCAGAGGCAGCCACCGGCACCGGCGCCCGTGAATCGCGCCCCGCAGGCGTACCGCCTTGCCGTCTCCACCAGCCGGGTGCCCATGTCGTCGAGCACCTCCGGAGTCATTTCCCGACGCAGGGCGGTTTCACGGTTCATGGCCTCGGCTGCTCCTATATAGTTGTAACCTGTCAGAGCGTCAATAAACTTTTTCGTCACATCAACGATTTCGATCCAGTAACGGCGGTATCCGCCGTCGAGAAACTGGCGTACCCACCGCCCGTTGACGTCTTTGGATTCGTGCGGCACGCCGCAATAGGCCAGCAGCACGTGACGCCCGAAAGCGGGCCCGTAGCGCTTCTTAAAAAGAGCGCGTTTCTTGAATGCGAAACCGCGCCACTCCGGCCGCCAGTACCATGCGTTGACACCGCCGAAAGCGGCGGCCAGTTGGTCCTGCCGTCCGCACGGCACCCCGGCCACACTCTCCTCGATGCGATGGGCCAAGAGCGCAATGCGCCGCCGAACCCCGGGGCTCAGGGCAATCTTGCCGGCGGCGATCAAAAAGGCGGCCGCCAAGGCCACGGCCGCCGCCGAGGAGCCCCCCAGTGCGCTGCGCGGCGGCGATTGGGACTCGATGACCACGTGAACCCCATCGGCTTCGAAAAAGGCCGCCGTGGCGAACATGAGGCCCAGGGGATGGTTGAAGGGGGCGCTCTCCGACGGATAGTCGGCGCCGTCGAAACCCTGCGATGTTATTTTCACCCGGCCGGATCGATACGGCAGCAGCCGTACCGTGGTCCTCAAGTCGATGGCGAAATTGAACGTGCAGGGCGCAAGGTGCCGCAGCGGGTTGTAAAATGCGGCCAGGTCGAGGGTGCCGCCCATGTCCACCCGGCACGGCGCCGATGTCACTACCGGATCGGTCTCAAGGGTTTCTTGCAGGTTGGTCTTCATCAGTGCGCAACGACCTCGCTTGCATTGAACCGTTTAAGGATTTCTGACCTGCCGCAGAAAGGTCAAACTGCGGGGCTCCCGGCCCAGATGGTAGGGAACGAAAGCTTCCAGGATCCTGAGGCCTTCGGCGATCGCCGCCGGCGAAAGCCGAAGACGCCCGGCTCTCGACAAATCACCGGCTTCAAGCCAGTGGAGTTGCTTGAGCGTGCTCTTTGAAAGGCTCAGCCTGCCCGATGTCGCCGCCGCACAGGGCCCGCATACCGCTCCGCCGCGGGGCAGGTCGAAGAACATTGTTCCGCCATCGATCCGGTCGATGTCGCATTTACAGCGACTGCAGCCTTCCAGGATCGGGCCGTGCCCGGAGAGCACCAGAAAACGGACCTGAAAGAGAATACTCAGGACATCGGCCGACCTGTGTCCCCGATCGAGTTCGGTGAGAACGTACAGAAACAGTTGATAGAGATCCGGCTGCCTCTGACCCTCTTCCGACCACCCGTCGATCAGCTCGGCCCAGTAGCTCGCATAGGCCGTGCGGATAATAGACGCCCGGATGTCTGCAAACGGCTGCCTCAGAGCCGCTTCGCGCAGGACGGGCAACCCGCTGCGCTGCCCCGAGCTGCAGAGGATATCGAGCAACGCGAAGAGTTCCAGGATGCCCCCGAAGCGCTTGATGCTCCGCCTGGCGGACTTGGCGATCGCGGAGAGCTTGCCTTTTTCCAATGTCAGGAAAGACAAGACAAGATCGAAATCACCGTACTCGATCCGCCGCAGCACGATGGCGGGGGTAGACAAGCTCGACATGCCGGTTTCACGGGAGTAGAATATTCACGACCTGACCGCTCTTCCCCGACAGCGTTACTGCTTTGCCGTTTAGGTCGAGCCGGACGCCGGCCGCATTGCCGATAAGCAGATTGAAATTCCTGGCACCTTCCAACTCGATGTGATCACCGGGATAGAGTCGGTATTGCTTGGGCCGCTGGTCGTCGACGATGATCTTCAGCCAGGTTTCCTCGATGGTGTCGATGGTCAGGCGCAATTTATCGGGGGCTGCCGGAGATGCGGCCGCGGTTTTGGCTGCAGCGTCGAGGGCCGGAGCATCACTGCCAGCTGCCGGTTCCATCGCCGGAGCCGGTCCCGGTTCGTTCGCCGGTGTCGGCGCCGCTTTCTCTATCGCCGGGGCCGTTGAAACCGCAGCCTGTTTTTCCGGCGCCGGTTCGGCTGCCGGCGCTGCGGTCGTCTCCGTGGCAACCTCAGGCTTCAGCTGGCCGTGCTCGCGCCAAGCCGAAACAGCGTAAAGCGTGGCGACAATCAGACAAAGCACCGCACCGAGCGCCAGCAACAGCCGCCTCCAGAAATCCCCGCCGCTTCGATACAGGTCGGCTTCGGACAGCGCGATCCTGCGCTTGACCGCCAGACGACTGTTGTACCGCTGCACGGCTTCATCGGCGTCCGCGCCGATGGCCTTGGCGTAAGCCCTCAAGAAGCCTTTGACATACACCTCGTCCGGCAGACGCCGGTGGTTTTCTTCTTCGATGAAATGCAGGGTTTCCGGCCTGATGCGGGTTTCTTGCGCAACAGCCCTGAGACTGATTCCCCTTTCGATCCGGATCGACTGAAGGTAGCGTCCGAAGGAAAGAGTTGCGTTCTCGGTTTCAACTGTCATCTTTGCGTATCCGTTTCCTGCGTCGTGCCGGCCCGTTTGATGTTTGGCATCCCCGGCAGGCACATCAGTTGATGATTTTAATGTGGGCGCGGTCCCGCAGGTCCTGCAACCAGGATTGGTATTTTTGATCGACGATCTGGTTGAAGAGTTTGTCTTCGATTTCCGCCGCGGCTTCCTCCGGTGTCTTCCCGACAGTTTCGACCACGTCTTCAACCAAAAGCACCTGATAGCCGAAGGGTGTTTCCAGCACCGGCGTAAATTCCCCGGGGCCCATGTCACGGATGATATCTTTCAGTTGCGGGGAAAGATCATCGAGTTTGAAAAGCCCCAGGTCGTCGCTCTCGAGCGGTGCATCCGTATAATCGGTCGGCTCATCGAGAGGCTGGCCCGCTTTTAAGGCCTCCTGGACGTCCTCCATTTTGCGCCGGGCTTCCTGCCGGTCGGCATCGGTGGCAAAGGAGGCCACCCGGACATGAAGATTGCGCAGGTGATAGTTCTTTTCACCGGCAAATTCGGCCTTGTGCTGATCGTAGTATTCCTTGATATCTTCGCTGGTGATCACGATCTTCGACCGCACCTCTCGGTTGACGAGTTTGCCCCGCAGGATTTGCTGCTTGGTCTGCTGGCGATACTCCGCGTAGGTCATTCCCTGGGCGGCCAAGGCCTCGCGCAGATTCTCATCGGTGAGGGCGCGTGACTCTTTGATCCGCTCAATGGCATTGTCGACTTCCTTCTCGGTGACCGAAATGCTCTGGCGTTTCAACTCCTGATCGGCGAGTTTCTCGTTGATCATCTCGTTCAAGATCTTGCCCCGCACCTCGAACATCATCTGCCGTTCGAGATCCTGAGGATATTGGGAATTCCGCACGCGTTCGATGTACGGTTGCGTCGCCTGGTTCAACTCATACAGCGATATGACCTCTTCGTTGACGATCGCAACGATCCGGTCGACGATCTCGGCGAAACCGACAGCCGTGGTCACAAGCAAAGCGGCAAGCGGAACCAACCCAATCGCAAGCGCGACCCGGCAGGCGGAGCCGGAAAAAAAAGGGCGAACATGGAGCCGATAAAAATGCATCTTAAGTGAGCGTTTCAATCTCTGGTGGAAAAAGCGTCTGCTCTGACGGGTCACGGCTGGGAGCATCAATGGGCGCCGCACCGCCCGGTCTTCTATTGCAACCCGCCCGGTCCGGTCAGTTCGTTTTGAGGCAAACCGGCGCTGCGAATGCTCTCTCGGAATTCGCCGACCACCGCGATTGCGCACCATCAGCTTGGTGCGGCGAGGATCTTGTGCCACTGGTCTTTGTTGATGTCGATCGGGTAACGCTTCCGAAGATTTTCGATCCAATTGCGGTACGCGTTTTCAATCTTGACCCGGCGCAGTTGCTTCACGATGATTTCTTCGATGTCCGCCGGGTTCCGTGTATCGACCGACTGGGCCGCATCGTTACTGTAGTTCTCCGCGTAGAATTTTGCAACCTCATCGGGGCTGATGTCGGTCTTGTCCTGCAGCTCCCGGTGAACGAGTTTTTCTATCAAAAGCCGCGTCTTCAGGCCATTTTCCCAGGATTTATAGGAAACCGCATACTCGCGCAAGGTCTGTTCGAAGGCGTCTTCCGGAAAATCCGCTCTGATTTTTTCAATGGCCCGCGCCAACTCTTCCTCGGAAACCGCGAGGTCCAATTCACCGGCCCGTTGAAGCAGGACCAACTCTTCGCTCATCTGATTCAACAGCCTCAACTGAGCGCTCTTGACATCCTCCGGGTTTTGCAAACTGTTGTGGGTATAGGCCGTTTTGGCAATCTCAAAAGCTCGGTTGAAATCAGCCACGGTCACCATCCGCTCGCCGATCCGAATCAGATATTCGTCACCGGTGCCGTGCCCCGAACACCCTACGAGGGCGAAGACAATGGCCGCGGCGCTCCAGTTGGCGCAAAATTTCAGCATGTTGTCCACGGGCCTGACGACGTCGCCCTACCGTCTGCGGGCCACGCCGCCGGAAATCGCCGGCGTTGCGCGACGCTTACGGGCACACGGGTCGTGTTGATTCGAAAACGTACTGATATAACATCATAAACCAAAGCTCTCATTTCTAACATGCCGCGCGATTTCTTTCAAGATGTTTTTCGTCTGTCCCAGCAGGCCCTTTGTTTCCCGGCCGCCCAATCGCGTTTTCAATACGCAATCCGGCGTCAGGTTGTACTTGTCGGGAGCCGCCACAACCAGGTCGACCAGACCAGGGGGATTTTTCTGGTGGGCTTCGGAGAACACCATCGTGAGATCCGGACCCAGAAGATCCAAACGTTTCACGCCGGCCTTGATGGCGAAAACCCGGAGCATGATTTTCAGAAGCAGGTTCACCACTTCCTCGGGAATCGGACCGTAGCGATCGATCAGCTCGGCTTTGAAATCGGAGATTTCAGCGACCCCGGTCATGCGCGACAAACGCCGGTAGGCGGACAACCGTTGATCGATGTCGGGAATGTAGGTCTCCGGAATAAAGGCCGACAGCTGGATGTTGATCTCGGGCGACAGCGACTCCAGCAGCGGTTCGCCTTTGACTTCGGCAACTGCGTGCTCCATGAGTTCCAGGAACATTTCATAGCCGACCGCCGCGATGTGACCGGATTGAGACGCACCGAGGATCGTCCCGCCGCCGCGAATTTGCAGATCGCTCATGGCGATCTGAAAACCCGCGCCCAGGTCGCTGTGCTCCATCAAAACCTTCAATCGCTTCTGGGCGTCTTTTCCGAGCAATGACTCGTGGGGAATGAAGAGGTAGGCATAGGCCTGGTCGTCGGAACGGCCGACGCGCCCCCGCAGCTGGTACATTTGTGCCAAACCGAATTTGTCGGCACGGTTCACCAGAATGGTATTGGCGGCCGGGATGTCGAGACCGGACTCCACGATGGTGGTACAGACAAGCATATCGGTCTCACGCGAGAAAAACCGCAGCATAATCCGCTCCAGTTCGTCTTCGCCCAGGCGACCGTGAGCCACGTCGAGCCGCACTTCAGGCACCAACGTTTTGATCTTTTTTGCGATCTTATCGATGCTCTCGATGTTGTTGTGGATAAAAAAGATCTGCCCCTTTCTCTGCAGCTCCTTGTGGATGGCCTCGGTCACCACGGCATCGTCGAACTCCGAAATATGGGTGATGATCGCCTGTCGATATTCCGGCGGGGTTGAAATCAGGCTGATGTCGCGGGTCCCCATCAGCGACATGTGCAGCGTGCGCGGAATGGGGGTGGCGGTCAGCGTCAGCACGTCGACATTGCGGCGCAGGGCCTTCAGTTTTTCTTTGTGTTTGACCCCGAAACGCTGCTCTTCATCCAGGATCAAAAGGCCGAGGTCCTTGAAGGCGACGTCCTTTGAGAGCAGTCGATGGGTGCCGATCACGATATCGATTTTCCCGGCTTTCAAATCCTGCACGATGTCGCGTTGCGCCTGCAGGCTGCGAAAGCGGCTCAGGCAGGCGATGCGAACCGGAAACGGTCCGAAACGTTCCCCAAAAGTGGCGCAGTGCTGTTCGGCAAGGACTGTGGTGGGCACCAGAACCGCCACCTGTTTCCCGTTATAAACGGCCACGAATGAAGCCCGCAGGGCCACTTCGGTTTTGCCGTAGCCGACGTCGCCGCAGACCAGCCGGTCCATGGGAATCGGTTGGGACATGTCGTCGAGTACGTCGTTGATCGCTTTGAGCTGGTCGGCGGTTTCCTCGAAAGTGAACCCGGTTTCGAACTGCCGCAGTTCATCCTCGTACAGGTCGAAGACCACGCCTTTGCTCACCTTGCGGGCCGCGTAGAGTTTCAGAAGTTCACCGGCCATCTTTTCGGCTGATTTTTTGACCCGCGCCTTGACCCGCGCCCAGGACTTTCCGCCCATTTTATCAAGCACCGGCACCACACCGTCCATGCCCAGGTACTTCTGAGCCATGTTCATGCGATCCACCGGCAGGTAGAGCTTGTCCTCGTCCCGGTAGGCGATCAATAGAAAGTCGTTGGTGGTTCCGTTCAATTTCAGTTTGACCAGACCGCCATAGCGGCCGATCCCGTGCTCGGTATGCACGATGAGGTCGCCCTGTTTCAGATCCTCGACGCTGATCAGTTCCGCCGGCGGCCGGCGGGTCTGGACCCGTCGCCGGCGGCGTGATCCGAAAATCTCCTCCTCGGTGATGACGGCCAAGCGCTCGTCCGGCCAGGCGAACCCACCGGAAATCCGGCCGAGGAGCGTAAAGACCGTCCCCATGTCCGCGGTGATCTCAGCCGGTGATTCGACAAACCCGGTCTTGACGCCGTAGGGGATCAGAAGCGATTGCAAGCGTTCGCCGCGTGATTTGGAACGGGAGACGATCAGCGTCCGGCTGCCGGTCTGCCGCTTGTCGCTGATCCAATCGACCAGCGGCGCCAACAAGTGGTCCGTGGTTTGCGGATGCTTGAGCGCGGCCTGGATGGCGGAATTGTCCGTGACCGCAAACCGGCCGGTCGCCGGGGTCTCCGGAGCGTCCCCTACTTTTCCCAGAACGGCAAACATTCTGAGTCGCAGCGGCTTTCTCTGTTCCAGCATCTGCAGCGCCTGCTCCCACGAAAGGAACATCTGCTCGGGGTCCAGGCACAGACGCCCGCTGTTTTTCGCTTCGAGGGTGCTGCTGCGCGCCCGTTCCAGGGTAACCGCGGCCTGACGTTGCAGGTCTGCGGTGTCCACAAGGACAAACAGCGCGCGCGGCGGGGCATAGTCGAACAGCGTGCTCAACTCGGGAAAGATCAGCGGCAGCAGGCCCTCGGCCCCGGGGAAGATTCCCTCGTGCTTGATGCAATCGACGATTTTCCGCACGCGGGTGACCGGCATTTCAAGTTTGGCCGCTTCCTGGCGGACACGGGCCACCACCGCCATGCGGTCCTGTGCCCGCAGGATCGCCTCTCTGGCCGGCAGAATGACCGCTTCCGGCAGGTCTCTGATTTTTCTCTGGGTCGCGGCCGAAAAAAGCCGGATGGTGTCGACCGTGTCGCCGAAAAACTCGATTCGCAGAGGCTCCGGGAAGCCGGGGGTGAAAACATCCAGGATCATGCCGCGCACGCAAAAATCGCCCGGCTCTTCGACGATGGCGGCACGGTTGTAACCGCCGGCGATGAGTTTTTCGACCAGCCGTTCGCGTTCGCAAACCTCCCCCGTCATGATCAGTTCGGCATAGTCGACAAGTTCCCGGCGGGGAATAACTTTTTGCAGCAGGGCTTCGACGGAGGTAATGACCACGGGCGGGGAGTCGACGGCCACCAGGCGGAACAGGGTCTCGATGCGTCTGGCCGCGGTCTCGTTGTGGTAAGCCGCAAATTTGAACGGCGAGACGGTATAGGCCGGAAATATCGACGACGCCGCCGCGGACGGCGGCAGGAAAAAGCGCAGGTCTTCTGCAAGACCGTCGATCGCCTTCTGTGAGCTGGTCACGAGAAAAATGGGCATGTCCAGCGCCGCGCGCAGTCGGGAGACCAGGTAGCCGGTGCTGGCACCGGTCAGGCCGGTGCAATCGATCCCGGTGGTGCGACCCGGAAGCCGCTCGATTAATTCCTGCACCGACATTTTTTCTTGATTTTGTGTCATAAAAAACGTAGTTAACCCTTGTTTGTCCCGCCCCACGGCCGAGCGGACAGCCTGCGGCGTCGCGCCGGCCGCTGGCGCCGATGAAATGCCACCTTAGCTCAGCTGGTAGAGCAACGCACTCGTAATGCGTAGGTCTGCGGTTCGATTCCGCAAGGTGGCTCCAATAATTACAAGGGGTTAGCTGATTCAGCAACCCTTTTTTTGTTGGTAATTTCGGCCACTGTGCCCGTAATTGTGCCCGTTTGCGAATCAAGGGAGGTCTGTTGCTTCTGTGCCGCGGCAATGCTTGCGGACGCAGGCGGCCATCTGCCATTGCGACCGAGCGGCCCGCCGTCAGAGTCTCTCCCCGTATGTCTTCTGAATGGCTTCGACCAGAGATGTCAGCACGGCGTTCACGGGAGTGGCAATCCCCAGGGCTTCGCCCTCGCGCACGATGGCGCCGTTAATGACCGCGATTTCGGTCCTTTTTTTGTTCAGGACATCCTGGAGCATGGAGGCGACATTATCGGCCGTGGCCTTGCAGACCTGCCTGACGCGGCCGATCGGATCCGGATAGGGCAGCACGATTTCTTTGGCCCTTGCCACGGCCACGGCTTCCTCGACCGCCATCTCCATGATCGTGCGGGTTGACCTGATTTCAGGAAGGCGGCCGTTCTTCAAACCGGTAACCGCGGCAAGGGCATTGATCCCCACGTTGATGATCAGCTTGCCCCAGATGAGCTGCTGCAGATTGTCGACGGCTTTGCAGGTGAAACCGGCTTGGCGGAAGGCGGAAAGGATTTTTTTTGTCCCGACGCCGGAGGGGCCGATAGCGGTCTCACCCCCGCCGGCATGTCGAATTCTGCCGTGGCCAAGAACCGTGGCCCCTTCAGAGGTAACACCCCCTAGGACCCTTTCCCGGCCGAAAAACTTTTCCAGAATTTCAATGTTGCCAAGCCCGTTTTGAAGGGTGAGAATAACGGTGTCTTCCTTCAGCCAGGGGGCAACCGTTTTGCTCGCCTCTGCCGTGTCGTGGGATTTAACGCAGAGGAGCACCGCATCAGGGCCGGGGTCGGGTTTGCGGGAAAACACCGGAACCGCAACCCGAAAACTCCCGCCGACCTCTTGAACCTCAATCCCTTCCGCGCGGATTCGTTGCGCCCTTTGCGGGCCCTTGTCGTAGAGCCCCACCTCAAGACCCGCCCTTTTCAGGCGGGCCGCAAAGAGGCAGCCCATGGCGCCTGCACCGATGACGAGAAACTGCATGCCGGGGCTGGTCATTCTTAAATTTTTTCCGCCTCCTCGGGCGTCATGCAGAAAGAGTGCTCTTTTGCCGGGAAGGCAGCCGTTTCAACCTCCGCTTTGTACCGAAGCAAGGCCTCCTTGATCGAGATGGAGAGGTTCACGTACTGCTTGGCGAATTTCGGTGTAAACCGTTCAAAGAGCCCGACAAGGTCGTGGTAGACCAGCACCTGCCCGTCGCAATCCTTGCCGGCCCCGATGCCGATGGTGGGGATCCGGAGTTCCCGCGTTATCCGGGCCGCCACAAGATCGGGGATACATTCCATGACAATCATGAAGGCGCCCGCTTCCTGGAGGTCTTTAGCCGATTTGATCTGGATTCGAGCGCTTTCCGCATCCTTGCCCTGCACCTTGAAGCCGCTCAGCATGGTAGCCGTCTGGGGGGTGAGGCCGATGTGGGCGCAGACGGGAATACCGGCCCTGACAATGGCTTTTACCACAGGGGTCATCTCGCTGCCGCCCTCGAGTTTCACCGCATCGCATCCCGCTTCCTTGATGAATCGCCCGGCATTTTCAATCGCCCGGTCCCTGCGCGTCTGGTAGGACATGAAGGGCATGTCTCCCAGCATGAAGCCGGTCTTGACCGCTCTGCGGACGGCTTTGCAGTGATGGATCATCTCGTCCATGGTGACCGGCACTGTGGAGTCAAGCCCCAGAACAACCATGCCGAGAGAGTCGCCGACAAGAACCGAATCGATGCCCGCCTCGTCCACAAGCCTTGCGGAAGGATAGTCATATGCTGTCATCATGGTGATCTTCTCGCCCCGGTTCTTTTTCCGCTGAAGTTCGGCAAGGGTCATCTTTTTCTTTTCCATGCGGGCCTCCTCGATGGGGATGAAGGAAAAAGGGCTCTGGATCGAAAAACCGCTTCATGACGCGGGCATAAAAGCCCGTGCGGTTCCCGGTTCATGGCGGGAGGTGTTCTTGTTTTACCGCCGTGGGTGTCGCTCTCGAGGGTTTTTTATCCCAGAGCAAGGGTCGAAGTCAATACAAACAAGGCCAAACAACCGCGGCGGCGGCTGAAAGGCAGGCCCGGCGGGAAGATATACGGCATGAGGCCTGGGTGCGCAGAGGCAAGGCCGCAGCCGAGATTGAGTCCGCATACCCCGGCAATCGGATGACGGCTACGGCAGTTGATCATCGGAGAGGGCCGCACGGTACTTGACATTCTTTCAGGGCAAACCCATATTGACCCGTAAGTAACAACAAATTGACCAACACCATCGAAAGGAGCCTTTAATGGCCTATACATGCAAAACCTGCGGCGCAGTAGCCGATGCGCCCGGTCATCTCTGCAACCCCTGTGACGACAAAGCCAAGTGCAGCTTCTGCGGGGAAACGCAGGCTGACGCCAAGCATGTCTGCAAAGACAAGCTGGCGGCCATGAAATATGTTTGTGAGGGCTGCGGCCGGGTAGCCATGGAGCAAAAACATCTCTGCCGGCCAACGACCATTGGATAAAAAAGCGTACCTCGATCCGCATCGCTGTCCGGCTCGGTCCACCGCGCAAGATATTTGTCCGACCACTTTTGTAATGGACCCTCTAAGGCAGTAGCCAGCCATCCGCGAATTTGACAGGCCGTTCGCACCACGTGCGCAACGGCCTTTTTATGGGTGCAGCGGCCGCCGCCAATGAGGCCGATGCATCCCGATCTCGAACGCACCGGCTCTTCGGAGCCGGACCTATACGGACGGTGACCGGCGTAATTTCTGCCGGATCCTTTTGCAAAGGTCATCGATTTCCTTTATGTGGAGTAGACGTCCGATACCGGCCAGGGCAACCGAAAAAACGGCACCGACAATCAATAGGGTCAACAGGCTGCCCGTAAGGCTCGCGCCGTCGAAACGGTTCTGCAGCAAATCCTTGAAGTATTCCAGTCCGATGCCCAATAAACCGCTGAACAGAAGCATGTAGGCATAAAAGCGGTACACCTCGCGGCTGCCGCGGTTACGGCCCCTCTTGTTCCACAAGGCATAGAGTACGACCAGTTGAAATACCGAAGACAGCGATACGGCCAGTGCTATCCCGCCGGCACCGATCAGATTCAGGCCGTACCAGTAAACCGGCAGGCTGAACAAAACGGCAATGGTTCCAAAGACCGCCGGGAACCAGGTGTTTTGATTCGCATAGTAAGCCCTGACAACGACCGTATAGGCCGAAAGGGCGAAGGCCCCCGGCAGCAGATACAGCAGGATGTGAGCTGTCAGGGCGGTTGCCTGGGCATCGAAACGGCCACGTTCAAAGAGCAGGTAGACGATTTCATGCCTGAGGACCATGAGCAGGATCGAGAAGGGAATCACCAAGGCCAGGTAACGCAGGGCTCCGTTCATCAGGGCATTCATTTCCTGCAGCTTGTGTTCGGCGACCAGGCGCGCCATGAACGGATACGAAGCCACACCGACGGCCTGTCCGAACAAGCCGACCGGGATGAGGAGAATCGTGCGGCTGTAATTGAGACCGGCGATTCCTCCGGGGTCCAGATAGGCCCCAAAAAAACGGATGAAGATTTCCATCGAAAACATCATCGTCAGGCCTACCATCAGGGGCAGCGTGAGAATGACATACCGTTTCAGATCCGGGTGGCGCAAATTGAAGCACAAGCGGAAGTTAAGCCCCACGCGGCGGGCTCCCCACCATTGCAGGGCAAAATTTCCAAAGAAGGCCCCGGCCATGACGCCCCATGAAAACCCCTCCATCCCCACCCGGGGACCCAAGACGACACCGCAGAAGATGATACCGAAATTATAGAAAATCGGCGCAAGGGCCGGTATCGCAAACTTTTCCTTGGCAAACTGGACCGCCATCAAAAGGCCGCCGGTAAAAAAGAAAAACTGGGCCGGCAGGATGATCCGGGTCATTCTGACCACCTGGGATTTAAAAACAGGGTCAGGGCGTCCAAGCGCGACGATGTCGATCAATTGCGGTGCAAAAACGCCGGCGACCAGGATGAAAACCAGCAGAAAACCCCCGACCACGGTTAAAACGAGCGAGAACACACGCCAGCCTTCGGCCTCATCGTCCTTGGCAAGATAATGGGAGAAAATGGGGATAAATGTGATCGACAAAAAGCCGCTGGCAACGATGTGGTTCAGGATTTCGGGGATGAAAAAAGCCAGTTGGTAAGCATCTACCGCGCTGCTGGCACCGCCGGTGTAAGCGATGACCATCTCCCGGACCAACCCGATCAACCGGCTCAACAAGACCGATGCCATCATGATGACCGCGGCGATGCCGACTTTTTTTCTCATCGAATGGACCATCGCTGGTGTCACCGCCCCTTCGGTGTCATTGTCCGGAGCCGCTGGGGCGCTTCCGACAAGACGTCCTTTCATTGCGATCAAAAGGCCGTCCCCACCGGATCGGCCCGCGGTCGCGGCCGCTGCCCCTTGCGGGCGGCGCAACCCGCCGGTTTATTAACAGAAATGTCAGCGAAAGGCAAAATTAACCGCAGCCGACCGCGCGACCTGCGCTTATACCATCCAAATTCACCCCCGTACATCACCTTCGAACCGGTCCGACAGGCAACGACGCAATCGATAAATTTTCATTTCTTCTGCGGCCGAAAATATGGTAAGGAACCAGTAATATTCGCCATTTGAGACAGACGTTCAGGGAGCTGGCGCAACGAGACGATCGAGTTGCGTCCGACATGAGCATGTTTGCAGTGATCCGCGACTGGATTGACCGCCATTTTTCCGACCCGCAGATACTGGTTCTCGGATTCATGCTGGTGGTCGGATTCGTTTTTATCTTCATGTTCGGCGACATGCTGATTCCGGTATTTGCGAGCATCGTCATCGCTTTCATGCTCGACGGAATGGTCGTCCGGCTGGCGCGCTTCAAAGTTCCGCGTATGTTGTCCGTGGTGATTGTCTTTATTGTCTTTATGATCTGTCTCTTGTTGCTGATCATTTTTCTGCTGCCGCTTCTCTCGCATCAGATTGCCCAGCTGTTGCAGCAGCTGCCGATGATGCTGGCCGTCGGTCAAAGTGAGTTGATGCGTCTGCCCGAACGATATCCGGATATTATCTCGCAAGCGCAGATCAAGCAGGTGCTCGATTTCATCGGCGTCGAACTGAACATCCTGGTCAAGCGGATCCTTTCCCTTTCGATCGCCTCGGTACGGGGGGTTATTGCCATCCTGGTCTACCTGATCCTCGTGCCCCTGATGGTGTTTTTCATGGTCAAGGACAAGGTCAAGATCCTTTGCTGGCTGGCCAACACCCTGCCCGACAACCGGTTGCTGGCAAACCAGGTGTGGCGCGAGGTCAACCAGCAGTTCGGCAACTATATCCGTGGGAAATTTTTGGAAATTGTGATTGTATGGAGCGTCAGTTACGTGACGTTCAAGCTTTTGGGCATGCAGCTGACGATGCTGGTTTCGCTGATGGTCGGTTTTTCGGTCCTGGTCCCCTTCGTGGGCGTAACGGTTATTTTTCTGCCGGTTGCCCTGTTCGCCTATTTCCAGTGGGGACTCAGCCATGAGTTCCTCTATGCCCTGATCGCCTACGCGATCATTCAGTTGCTCGACGGCAACCTGCTGGCGCCCCTGCTGCTGTCCGAAGTCGTCGACCTCCACCCGGTGGCGGTCATCACGGCCGTCCTGCTGTTCGGCGGGTTGTGGGGGTTTTGGGGCCTCTTTTTCGCCATCCCGCTGGCCACGCTCGTGCATGCGGTGATGAAAGCATTGCTCAACCGTCGTGCCGTGCTGAGCCAAAAGGATGAAGGTGCGTGTCGCAATTGACGGACTCTCCGGACCCGGTTTACGGTGCGACCAAGCGCCACCGCATCGCTGGCCGACAACTCCGCCGCCGGCGCCGCCGTGGTTTGCATTCTGCGACGGGGATCATTATTAATTGAGATGAATTTTTTCAGGGTATCGACGCCGCGCGGCAGACCTTAAAGGATTTTGACAGAGAAGGATTTTTTGGTGTGCCGGTGAGGGTCACCCTAACCGGCTCGTCGGTTCTGCCTTTTAGGACAGCTTCACCATTACCGAAGCTGGTTTATAAAAAGAGATGGAGGGGCAAGGTGAATCCCGATTGTGATTCCGGCAAGCTGAGATCGTACGGTCTGTGCCTCGGCGCGTCCACCATATCTCTGGTTATGGTGGAATTGGACAAATGCGCCGACAGAGCCTCGACTTATTACCCCGAACCCCGGATCGTCGCCCGGACGGTTGAACCGCATGGCGGCGATCCGAAAAAGACGCTGCGCCGGGTGCTGAGCGATCTCGATCCTTCCCAAACACCGCGGATAGCCGTAACCGGCCGCAAATTCCGTCAGTTCTTAAACCTCAGCGCCATTTCCGAACCCGAAGCGGTCGAGTATGCCTATCGCTTCGTCAGACCACCCGGTATTGTCTGCCCTGCCGTGGTATCAGCCGGCGGGGAAACGTTCATGGTCTACGTCCTGGATCGCATGGGCCAGATCGCCAACGTGATCACCGGAAACAAGTGCGCTTCCGGAACAGGAGAATTTTTCCTCCAGCAGCTGCGGCGGATGGATGTCTCGCTGGCAGAGGCCGCCCACTGGACCGCGACCGCAAACCCCTATCAGGTCTCCGGGCGCTGTTCGGTCTTCTGCAAGTCCGACTGCACGCACGCGACCAACAAAGGGGTGCCGAAATCAAAAGTCACCGCCGGCTTATGCAAAATGATGGCCAACAAGATTCTGGCGCTTTTGAAAAAAGTCGAGCACCAAAACATCATGATCGTCGGCGGCGCAACCCAAAACCGGACGATGATCGCGTACCTGCGGGAACGGATACCCGGGCTCATCGTTCCGCAGGCGGCCGCCTGCTTCGAGGCCTTGGGCGCCGCGCTTTGGGCTCTGGAAAACACGACCCGTCCCCTGCCCGCCATAACCGACCTCTTCAAAAGCGACGTCTCCTCGTTCGACCGACTGCCGCCCCTGCGCCGCTTCAGCAGCCAGGTCGAGTTCAAGGGTATTGAGAAGAGGACGGCCCGTGCCGGCGATCGCACCTATTTAGGCCTGGACGTCGGTTCGACCACCACCAAGGCCGTCCTGATCCGCGAAGCAGACAACGCCATCTTAGCCTCCGTCTACCTGCGCACCAACGGTGACCCGATTGCCGCATCACGGCAATGTTATCGCCGGATCCACGCTCAGGTCTCGGCGGTCGTCGATCCGCGGCAAATCGACATCGAAGGCTTGGGCGTATGCGGTTCCGGGCGCCAGATTGCCGGCCTCCACGCGTTGACCGACGGCGTGATCAACGAAATCATCGCCCATGCCACGGCAGCGGTTTATTTTGACCCGGCCGTCGACACGATTTTCGAAATCGGCGGGCAGGATGCCAAGTACACCTACATCACCAACGGGGTCCCATCCGACTACGCGATGAACGAGGCCTGTTCGGCCGGTACCGGATCTTTCCTCGAAGAGTCGGCCTACGAAACCCTGGGCGTCAAAATGGAGGATATCGCCGACATCGCACTGCTGGGCCAAAATGTGCCCAATTTCAACGATCAGTGTGCCGCTTTCATCGCTTCCGATATTAAAAACGCCATCCATGAGGGCGTCGGCCGCGAAGACATCCTGGCCGGTCTGGTCTATTCCATTTGTATGAATTACGCCAACCGGGTCAAGGGGAACCGTCCCGTCGGCAACAAAGTCTTCATGCAAGGCGGTGTCTGCTACAACAAGGGCGTTCCGTTGGCCATGGCGGCCCTCGTTGGAAAACCGATCGTCGTCCCGCCGGAGCCCGGACTCATGGGGGCCTTCGGCGTCGCCCTCGAGGTCAAAAAAAGGATCGCCAACGGCCTGATGCAAAAAAAATCTTTTGATTTGGCGGTTCTGGCCCAGCGCTCGGTGACCTACGGACGGACTTTCACCTGCAAGGGCGGCAAGGAAAAATGCGACCGACGCTGCGAAATCGCGATGATCGCCCTGGAGGGAAGCACATACCCGTTTGGCGGGGCCTGCAACCGGTATGTCAACCTGAGGCGCAAGGTCAGCTTCGAAGTCGACCGGCTCGATCGGGTCCGCTTCAGGCAGCGGCTGACCTTTGAGGACGCTGCGGTTCGACCGGTCACCGCCACCGGCTCCGGGAAGCGTGGCCGGATCGGTTTTAACCGAAGCTTTCTGGTCAACACGTATTATCCACTGTATGCGTCATTTTTTGCGGAACTCGGTTTCGAACCGGTTCTGCCGGCGACCTGTTCCCCAACGGGCATCGATCGGCGCAACGCTGCATTTTGTTTCCCGGCCGAATTGGCGCATGGTTATTTCCACACCCTGCTGAACATCGACCCACCGCTGGATTATATCTTCTTACCCCATTTCCGGGCCGTCCCGACGCATGACAACCGCATGAATTCACAGGTTTGTCCGTTCGTACAGGGTGAGACCTATTTTCTGCGCGCCACTTTCAGAGAACAAATAGCGGCTGCAAAGGCCCTTGGCAGCCGACTGCTCACACCGCTGATCGACCTGACGCAGGGCCTTGAGAGTGCCCGTGATCCGTTGGTTGAAACCGCCCGGTCGATGGGCATCGGACGCCGCCGCGCCCGACAGGCCTTCGCGGTTGCCTGCGACCGTCAGCGGCGCCATATGGACCAAATGCTGGCCATCGGCCGGCAAGCACTCGCGGAAATCGAAGAAAATGCCGATCGTTTCGCAGTGGTTCTCTTCGGCCGTCCCTACAGCGCATTTGTCGAGGAGGCCCATATGGGCATCCCGCACAAGCTCGCCTCAAGGGGCGTTGCGGTGATCCCGCTCGATTTTCTGCCGCTCGACCATGCAACAACAACGCGCCACATGTATTGGGGTTTCGGGCAGTTGATCACGAAAGCCGCGCAGATCGTTAAAAAACACCCGCAGCTCTTCGCGGTTTACATCACCAACTTTTCATGCGGCCCGGATTCTTTTCTGCTCGGTTATTTTCGCGGCATCATGGGCCGCAAACCCTCTTTGACGCTGGAACTCGACAGCCACACGGCCGATGCCGGTCTCGAAACGCGCATCGAAGCGTTTCTCGACATCGTCACCGCCTACCGCAAGCTGGCGGCCACCCGGCAAATCCGTCCGGCCGAAAAGACATTCACGGCCGCACGCACACTCCTTGAAAACGGTGTTGCCCGGGTGATCACCTCAAAGGGCGAAAAAATCGACATGACAGACCCGCGGGTGACTTTGCTGTTCCCATCGATGGGCCGCCTGGCAACCGAATGCATGGCCGCGGTGTTTCAGGGTAAGGGCTTCAATGCCCGGGCCTATCCGCCGGCCACCGAAGCCGATTTGAAAACCGGGCGCGCCAACACGAGCTGCAAGGAGTGCCTGCCGCTGATTCTGACGACCGGTACGCTGTTGAACTACGTTCGCAAGGACAAAAAACCCGATGAGGTGCTGGTCTATTTCATGGCCGGCGGCAGCGGCCCGTGCCGTTTCGGCCAGTATTCGGTTTTTATGGAAAACCTGATCCAACGGCTCGAATTGCCCGACGTGACCCTGCTCACCTTGAGCTCGGAAAATGCCTACGCCGGTCTGGATGCCGATTTTCAGCGGCGGGGCTGGTGGGCCATTGTCGTTTCCGACGTCATGGAAGACATCCGCTCGATGCTGCTGGCCAATGCGGTCGATGTCCCGGCGGCAATGGCCATATTCGAAGAAGAGCTGGGGCTGATCTTGAAAGAACTCCGCCAGGGTGAGTTTGCGCGCCTCGAGGCATGCTTGAAAAATACCGCCGAACGATTGCGGCACATTCGGCTCAAACGTCCGCCGGTTGCTGTCCCGAAAATTTTCCTGGCCGGAGAGATTTTCGTTCGCCGCGATGCCCTGTCGCGGCAATACCTGACGGAGCGGTTGGCCGAAGAAGGCTTCGCCACGATCTGCTCGCCCATTTCCGAGTGGATGCTCTACGCCGATTATCTGGTGAGGTCCGGACGAGCGGACTGCAAACCGACGCTGCTGGAGTATCTGAAGTTTTTGGTGCGCACTCGCTACAAAGGATTTTACGAAAGGCGCATCAAGGCCCTTCTCGCCGGCTCGCGACTGGTGCATCCCGAAACGCTCGATATCGACGCCATCATCGGCGGAGCATCTGAGCATCTGTCGCCCGACTTGGGCGGCGAGGCCGTTTTAACCATCGGCAGCGCCCTTGCGGAAATCGTCGACGCCGCCTGCGGCGTGATCGCCATCGGGCCTTTCGGCTGCATGCCCAACCGCCTCTCGGAGGCGATTCTCAGCGAAACCATGAACCGCATCGACAAGCTGAAAATCGACCCTCGCAATGAACGGTTGCGCACGGTACTGGCCGATATCGACGAATTGCCCTTCCTGGCCATCGAAAGCGACGGCTCGCCATTTCCGCAGATTATCACCGCCAAGATAGAGGCCTTCTGCCTGAGGGCCCGCCGCCTGCACGATCGACTGTACACGATGAACTGATGGGATCGGCCGCCTGCCGGTCGACCGGATTCCTCGACCATGTGACCCTTAGGGGAGCGGCCCGGCCCGCTGACACTACTACTCATGAACCAGCGTGCGCCCATCCGTGTGCAAAACGAACCACCCGTCAACTCCGCCCCTGGCGAAGACCGCAAGGCCGTCTGGGGCTGGGCGCTGTACGATTGGGCCAATTCGGCTTTTGCGACAACGGTCATGGCGGGATTCTTTCCGATTTTTTTCAAGCAATACTGGAGCCAGGGGACCGACACCAACGTCAGTACGGCACAACTGGGTTTAGGAAATTCCATCGCCAGCCTCATCATCGCGATACTGGCACCTGTGCTGGGCGCCATAGCCGACCAAGCGTCGGTGCGCAAGAAATTACTGATTTTTTTTGCCTACCTCGGCGCCAGCATGACCGCCGGTCTTGCCCTGGTGGGAAAAGGCCAGTGGGAATTGGCGCTTTTGCTCTATGTCACCGCTATCGTCGGATTTTCGGGATCGATCGTCTTTTATGATGCCCTGCTTCCGGCCGTGGCATCGGAACCCCGCATCGATTACGTGTCGAGCCTGGGCTATGCCATGGGATACCTGGGCGGTGGTTTGCTGTTTCTGATCAACGTGCTGATGACCTTGATGCCGGAGCGTTTTGGGCTGCCGGACGCCACTGCGGCGGTCCGGATTTCTTTTCTGACGGTGGCGCTCTGGTGGGGCGGCTTCACTCTTTTTACGGTCCGCTGGGTGCCCGAGGTCATCTACCAGCCATCGACCGCCGGTATCCGCTCCGCGGTGCTGCTTGGAATTCGGCAAATCGGAAAAACCCTGCGCGAACTGCGCCGCTTGAAAACCGCCTTTCTGTTCCTCGCCGCCTACTGGTTCTACATCGACGGCGTCGATACCATCATCCGGATGGCGGTCGACTACGGGCTGGCCCTCGGCTTTCAAGCCACCGACCTCATCCTTGCCCTATTGGTGGTGCAATTCGTCGGGTTTCCGTCCGCCCTCGCATTCGGCAAGCTGGGTCAAGTCGTGGGCGCGCGCAGGGCCATTTTTGCGGCCATCGGGTTTTATCTGCTGATAACCCTTTGGGGCACGCTGATGACCAGAAAAGCAGAATTTTACATCCTGGCGGTCATGATCGGCCTGGTTCAGGGCGGCATTCAGGCTCTCAGCCGATCGTATTACGCCAGACTGATTCCCCGGCACCGAACAGCCGAGTATTTCGGATTCTACAACATGCTGGGCAAATTCGCCGCGATCATCGGTCCGGCACTCATGGGAGTGGTCGGGTTGGCCGCCAAACGCATGCTGATCCCGCCGACACCCACCGCAGCCGACCTGGTGCACTACGGGCAAGTGGCTTCACGTTGGAGTATCGGCTCGATCGCCCTGTTGTTTTTGATCGGCGGCGTTCTGTTGACCTTCGTCGATGAAAAAAAGGGTCGCGCCGAAGCGGCTCGTCTGTCCGATGACGCGCCCGTGCCGTCCTCCTCCGCCTGAAAATCCGCTCTTCTCGCAGAGCCTTTCGCCGTGCACCGTCTCCGTCCGGTACGGGACGTTTTGTGAAACACGGGCTCCAGTACGAACATAATACTTGACATACTAATGAAATTTTAGTTTACTAATACAAACTAGATCATACGGGGTACGCGCCATGGACATGCATTTGATCGAAATCGACGCCGATGTCTGGAGCCACTTGAAACAGTTCGCCGAGCCTTTTGTCGATACTCCCAATTCTGTGCTGCGCCGGCTGCTGCTCGACGATGACGACCGCGATGACGCCGCCGCACCGCTCAGCGTCATCGACATCAAAGGGGTCCCGAAGGCCTTGTCCCAGATTTTCGAAGTGCTTTACGAAATCGAAGTGAACGGCTGTTCCCGGGTTGAAGCGACGCACAGGGTGGCAACAAAACGCGGAACGGCACCCCAAACCGTGATTGACAAGTATTGCCGCCAGTTAAACAAGCGCGCCCACGAAATCGACCAGCTTTTCGATGAAAAAGGCTACGCGCAGTTTAAGGAACTGCTGAGACAAAAATTCATCAGCCACAGCAGTATCATCGATCTCTATTTTGATACATTGACCGGCACCCCGCAACCCGCTGCCGCAGTGATGCTGACAAGCGATGAAAAGGTGCCCGAACCAGTGCTCGAGCGGTGAATTGAGCCGGCACTCCCCGACCGATCCGGCTGACGGGGGCCGTTCGTGGCTTCTCCTTTTCTGCCGTCGAAGACCCGCGCAAGCGTCTTGACAGATAATTTATCTACCTGTAAGCCAATGACGTGACATCATTTAACCAGCGATTCGCCCGGGCGCTTTCCCGTGCGGCCGACTGACGGCCGGCGAAAATCAAACGGCCGTAACCGCTTAGCTCTTTTAGCGAGGTTTCCGTTATGACCGATAGGGATGATATGTGGCTCAAGACTGAAATTGACGAAATTGTCGCCAAAATCGACACCACCCTGAAAAAAATCGAAGGCGTTGTTCCGCTAAATGCCCTGCAAGCCGAAATCCTCGGCGACGAAATAGCCGCCTCCACCCCGGTCGGCGGTCCCTCCCCCCCGGAGCGTTCTCAAACCCCGTGACTGCCTGATGCAGTTGATATGTTTAAGTTTTCAATCTTCGGCCCTGTGAAAATAAATATTGACCTTCGTATTTAACTCAATTAAGGAAACGGTTGACCTGTCCAGCGAACCCCAAATCGACCACGCGTATTGAGGAGGTGCTATGGCGTTGACCAAGAACGACATCGTCACGGCGGTGCATGAGTTGGGTTTCACCAAGAAAAAATCGGTCGACATCGTTGAATCTCTTCTGGAAATCATAAAAAACACCCTGGAACACGGGGAAGACGTCTTGATTTCCGGGTTTGGAAAATTCTGTGTCAAGGAAAAGGACAAGCGGCGCGGCCGCAATCCGGCGACCGGGTCCGATCTGATTCTGAGGGAGCGCAAGGTCGTGACATTCAAGTGTTCGGGCAAACTGAGAAACAAGATCAACCGGCCGGACTGATCCCCTACCACTGTTTTTGACCAATGGCACCGCAAAGCCCGATTCACATACGCCGATTAAACCGCTTTTCTGAACCATCCGTCAATTTCTTCTGACCATCTTCAGGTCGATGTGATTCTTTTTACCCCCTGCCGGTCACCTCGTGCCGTAAAAGAAGGATGCGATCCCAAAGCGCTCAAAGACCGATCCCATAAGCCTTTATTTTGGTCAGCAAGGATGGATGGCTGATTTCCAGCAGGCGCGCGGCTTGGCTCCGATTGCCACCGGTTTCGGTAAGCGCTTTGGCAATGAGTTTTTTTTCAAGACGCCGCTGGGCTTGTTTGAGGGAAAAGCCCTCGATAAGAGTATCCAGTTGATCGTTTTCCGCCCCTGTACCGATGCCGCCGGGGAGGTGTTCTGGCAGCAGGACGTCTTGCTCGGCCAGCACCACGGCCCGCTGAATCACATTCTCCAGTTCACGAACATTACCCGGCCACAAGTGTTTCATCAGAATAACCATGGCCGCCGGGGTGATCGAGGCAATGTTCTTTTTCAACGCACCATTGAAACGCTCGACAAAAAGCTGACAGAGAGGGGGGATATCCTCGGCCCGCTCCCTGAGAGGCGGCAGGTGAATCGGCATTACGCTGAGGCGATAGAACAGATCCTCGCGGAAGGTTCCCTGCCGCATTTCCACCTCCAGGTTCTTTGCCGTCGCGGCAACCACCCGGACATCGACCTTGCGTGTTTTGGGATCGCCGATTGCACGAACTTCGCTCTCCTGCAGCACCCGCAAGAGTTTGACCTGCAAAGCCGGCGGTAATTCGCCGATCTCATCCAAAAACAGCGTGCCGCCCTCGGCTGTTTCGAAAAGTCCGGCTTTATCACGGTCCGCGCCCGTAAAAGCCCCCTTTTTGTAGCCGAACATTTCGCTTTCAAGAAGATTTTCGGGAATCCCGCCGCAATTAACCGGTACGAGATTTTTGTCGGCCCTGTCACTGTAAAAATGGATGCCGCGCGCGATCAACTCTTTACCGGTTCCGCTCTCACCGGTAATCAGGACGGTCGTATTGTGCCGGGCGACTTTTTTGGCCACTTCGAACACCGCTTGCATGGCTTTGCTCTGACCCAGCATGCAGCCGAAACGGTCGTCGGCCTGGATCTTTCTGATCCGCTCCCGCAGAAGGTGGTTTTCCCTTTTTAACCGTTCGCGTTCTTCGGCCTTCTTGAGGGTCAGGATGACTTCATCACCCTTGAACGGTTTTGAAATATAGTCGTATGCGCCTAATTTCATGGCTTCGAGCGCCGTCTCCACGGTCCCGAAAGCCGACATCATGATAACCGTGGAGTGTTTGATCAAATCTCCGGCGCACTTGAGAAACGCCATTCCATCCATCTTCGGCATCTTGATGTCGCAAAGGATAAAATCGTAGTCGGACTGTTCCAGCATTTTCATGCCTTCGCGCCCTTCTGAGGCCGTTGCGACCAAATAGCCGGCGCTCTTCAGCATGGCCGCCAGCATGTGCCGCATGTTGCTCTCGTCATCGATAACGAGCAGTCGCCGAGGGCCCTGTGCGCATGCGGGATTGCGTGTTTCATCCATCATTATGACCTGCCGCCCGTCCACTTTTGCGCCCGGATCCGTGTCCAGCCGGAGGGACGCTGGACGCCATTTTGTTTTCTGATTCAATGCCGCGACGGTGGGTGCCGAATCGAATCGGCCATGAAATTGAATGCCCCGGAAGAGTCGTTCTTGCCGGGTTGGTGCGCGTACAGGGGCAGGCTCACGCGCATCGTCGTGCCTTCGCCGGGCTTGCTGACAGCCGAAATTTTGCCGCCGAGGCTTTCAACGATCATAAAACTGACCGAAAGCCCAAGTCCGGTGCCTTTGCCCGGTTCCTTGGTCGTGAAAAAAGGATCGAAGATATCGGCGATGTTTTCAGGCATTATGCCGACGCCGTTGTCGCTCACCGCTATTTCGAGCACCGGCTTAGCGGCGGTGCCCAAAAAATCATTCGAGACCCCCTCGTGGCTTTTGATCGTTGTTCGGATGGTAACGCAGCCCTCATCGTTCGGGGATTTCACTGCAATGGCATCGGCGGCATTGAGAATAAGGTTTAAAAAAACCTGCCGCAGCTGGTTCGGATCCGCCGTGACACGATCGTTTTCGGCATCCAATTTGAGACGGATGTCGATGTTGGCCACCATCGGTTCGAATCGAACCACCTCGGAGATATCGGTGATGACTTCGTGGACGTGAATCACCGCCACCCCCTCGCTCGACGGACGTGAGAAATCGAGCAACTGTCGGATAATTTTGTTGATCCGGCTGATCTCGTCGTCCGCGCGGCGAATATATTCGCGCTTTTCGTCCTCCTCGATAGCACCGTTCTCCTGCTTGAGAAGGTGCAGATAGCCCATGACGATACCGATCGGATTGCCGATCTCGTGGGCGATGCCGGCTGAAAGACGCCCGACTGAAGCCAGCTTCTCGGCCCGGATAATTTCCTGCTGGGCCTTCCGAAGATCGGTGTTGGCGATCTCGAGGGATGCGACTGTCGCGCGCAGTTTTTGTTTATCGGCGGCAATCCGCTCCAGCATGAGATTGAGAGACTTCGAGAGCTGGTGAAGTTCGTTGTCTCCCTTGCGCACGGCAAATATCAGGCCCGTGTCTTCTTCACGGTAGTCTTCCGCCCGGCCGGCCAGCCGCTGCAGCGGCTCCAGGTAGACTTTGGTGATGCGGTAAACGCCGATAGCCGCCAGGATGGCGACGTTGATGGCGCCGTATATGAAGAAGGCCTTTTGCGACCGTCTTCCGGTTTGATACACGCCCTCGAGATTGGTGGCCACACCGCTGGCGCCATCGACACTCCCGGATTTCAGGTGTGGATGGGTCACCACCATGTACTGATCCTGCAGCCAAAAGACACCCCAGGTCTGGCCGGAAAAACAGAGTTCCCTGCGTCCGGTTTTAAGCGCGGACTGAATGCAGGCCTGCAATTCACGCTTCAGTTGACCCTCCGGGCACCGATCCAGGAGCGGTTTCCCAAAACGATCGGTCACAAGGGCACACTCAATGGGGGCCTTTTCGAAGAGCGGCGCGACAGGTTCGGCTTGGGATCCGTCCGGCTGCGGCGAACGAAACGCGCTTTCATTGAGTACCGTGAGGACCAGGTCGACTTTAGCGATTTCGAACCGTAATACATCGCGGTAGTGCATGATAACCGCAACGACAGATAGAAGCACTGTCCCACTAGACAGCAGGACCACCAAATTGATCAGGATATTCGATTTCAGACTGCGGAAGATCAAGACCACCTCAGACACGGTTCGTGAGAGGATGGCCAAGCGTTTAACGGCATCGTATTCAAGAGGGTTACCGTCACGATAGCCCGCCAGGAGGCCCGTAAGGATCAAATTGCTGTGCTGTCCGGATCCATGTAAAGATATTTAATCCGATAATATTATTGAATATTATCACGTTTACGCGCGGATTGCAATTGTACCGTTTAAATTTGGATGACGCACAAAGGTGGAGAAAGCACAGAAAATAAGCCGCGGGAGCGCACCAGCGGTGCCAACGAAGACGAGTGCCGTAAAGCTGGTAAAGAAACGATCAGAGAGGAAACTGCATGAGCGCGTGATGTTTTAAATTCTCAACCGTAAAAAAAACACCCCGAATGTCCGAAAGGATCATCCGGGGTGCCAAGTTAATTTCCGGCGGCGTCCTACTCTCCCACTCAGCTTCCCGAGCAGTACCATCGGCGCTAAAGAGCTTAACTTCCGTGTTCGAGATGGGAACGGGTGTGACCTCTATGCTATCGCCACCGAAAAACTTCAGATTCTGGTGTCATTGGATCAATTTGTCTGTAAACACGCCTGTATTGGTTTAGTTGTGTGAATTATTTTGTGGCCAAGCCTCACGACCGATTAGTACCGGTAAGCTGAACACATTGCTGTGCTTGCACACCCGGCCTATCAACCTCGTCGTCTACAAGGGGTCTTCAGTTAAGTATGTTTCCATACCTAAGGGATATCTAATCTTGAGGTTGGTTTCCCGCTTAGATGCTTTCAGCGGTTATCCATTCCGAACATAGCTACCCAGCCATGCCGCTGGCGCGACAACTGGAACACCATTGGTTCGTCCATCCCGGTCCTCTCGTACTAGGGACAGATCCTCTCAAATATCCTGCGCCCACGGAAGATAGGGACCAAACTGTCTCACGACGTTTTAAACCCAGCTCACGTACCACTTTAATTGGCGAACAGCCAAACCCTTGGGACCTGCTTCAGCCCCAGGATGTGATGAGCC
>JBFYWB010000023.1:0-3195 GCA_041299015.1 Deltaproteobacteria bacterium | reverse complement strand
GGGTGATCCATCCGGCGGTCGACGGCCTCGCCTCTCGTTGCCCCCCGGGGCTTCGCACTTTCAGGCCAGGCGGGTGATAATGACCGTGAGCGGTCCGCCCTTTTCGGGCGGCACGACGTGGTTGTTGCGGTAAAAGGGCCGCCAGTCGTTGGCGAAAAGGAAAAGTCGTTGGTCGGCCCGGCCAGCCGTTGGGCCCACAAGGGGGGAGCCAACCGTCCCGCCACCGGCCCGCGGCGACGAACCCATAGCGCTTTCTGGGGGCTACCGCCACCCCCGCGGGGAAGAACAGAACCCGGGGGGTCGACCGCCACTTGGCGAGACTTCTGCACGGCAAGACTGCACATCGTCACTCTTTGTTCAACGGCTCCTTGATCAGGCGTTCGGCCAGCTCGGTTTCGGAGCCGGGTGCGGCCAAATCCAGCCTGATCCGCTTAAGTCCTTTGTGCAGACCGAAAACCTCCTGGACTTCATGGCTCACCACGGCGACGGTCGGTTTGGCGGACTGCTCGGCGGCGTTTAGTTCCGCGATCACGTGCGGACTTGCAAACTCGCTGGTCACAAGGCCCAGCACCAGGTCGCTCTCGCGGATCATCTTCTGAACGGCGGCCTTGAAGGGATCGCCGGGCCCGATCTCGGCCGCATCCCGCACATCGAAGCCATGTTCCCGCATAGCCGACTTGACCTGGGCCGCCAAGCGAGCGTCTTCCGAGCCGTATGAGAGAAATACGCGCGGCCCTTGGGGCGTATGGTCCGGCTTCTCTGGCGGCCCGCCCTTGGAGGGCGCCCCCCTCAGGGGCGCGGATCCTTCGTTGGGATAAGACAGTTGAAGCCAGTGACTGAGCTGCTGCCTGCCGCCGTCGACAAGCTCCAGTTCGGCCCGGATCTGGAACACACCCCAGCCGGTGAGCGCAATCTTGAACCGCTGCGCCCGATCAGTGGTCTCCACCACCGGGTTCGGGAAGGTGTGGTGCAAAAGCCAGGTGACCTTGGCGATGCGATCCAACTTCGGATCGGGGGCACTGATCCAGGTGCCCCACCGCCAGCGGTGCCTGCCAAGATAGGTTTGCTCCTGCTCGATGCGATAGCTCATCCCGGTACCCTCGTCAGCTGGATGCGCCCGGTGGGGCTGCAGAACTGGGACTCCCAGTGCTCGCCATCGACCGCCAGACGCAGCTTGACCTTCGAATCTTGGGGGACCCGGGGCAGATGCGCGAAGCTGGCGCCCGGCTCCGGCCAGATCGTGGCGCGCTCCCATCCCGAGTAGGTATAGCCGGCGAGGACCTGGTACTCGCAGACATTGCCCAGGGCATCGATCCGGTAACGGCCCCCCAGCTCGGGAGGTTCGATCTGCACCAGCATGGAGCGCCCGGCCTGGCGCTTCCACAGCGCCAGGGTGCGCATCAGCTTGAGCACAGCGTTCAGCTCATCCCCCTCGCGCAGCGGGATGTACTCTTCATGCTGACCCATGCCCTTTACTGGAAGACGCTCGTGAACCAATCGAATGGCGTTTTTTCCCCGGTTGCGGGCGAGCTGATACTCATCCGCGACGTAAGGCGGTGCCACGGGGTTGCCCGCCGGATCGGCCTGGGGGGTGACAATGGCCACCAGAGCGTCGGCCTCATCGATGCGATGTTCGATCTCCGCATCGATGGCCCGCCCGCCCAGATCCACGCCGTCCAGGACCCGTAGGCCCAGCGACTCGGTCACCACCCGGGCGGCGCGTTGCAGACGATCCGTGCTCTCCGTAAAATCGGGATGGGGATTGTAGGTATAGGAGAGGAAGATGCGTTCCATGATTCCTGGTCCTTGGGATGCCCGACCAGCGCCGGCCGGGAGGCTTTCCGCACCGCCATCGGCATGATCACCATCCGGGCGGAATTATCGATACTCGCCCTTGGCCCATCCGCCTGCAATCATCGCCTCTACCTGCGAACAGATGGCGTACGGGGACGGTTGAGCTGTTCATCGAAAGTATTCAGCTCACGATTATTACGTTTAAGCCGAATTGAAAGGGTGACGATGCCGAAATTTTATTGTCTCCTTCGGGGAATGGGAGAAAAACCCTCGCCTTCAGGCGAAGACTTTAGTAGGCTTGCGGTATGGAGCACTACCGTCGATCAAGCCATACCGTATACGATCTTAAGTACCACTTGGTTTGGATTACCAAATACCGCAAGCCCGTCCTTTTAGGGCCGATCGCGACCCGACTTCGCGAGTTGATCCGTGAGATTTGCAAGTCAAAGGATGTCGAAATATTGAAAGGGCACATATCACGGGATCATGTCCATATTTTCGTATCAGTACCACCGCATCACTCCGTGAGCGATCTCTTAAAGTCGATCAAGGGCAAATCGTCGCGCAAGATGCTGATGGAATTCAAAGCCCTGAGCCGTCAGTTTTGGGGGCGTCATCTATGGGCTCGCGGGTATTTTGCAGCCAGCTCAGGGAACGTCACCGACGAAGTTATCATGCAATACATAGAGCAACAGGGTAAAGAGCCCATAGATGGCGCCTTCAAGATCGATGATGAGGTTCTTTAGTCGGCTTGCAGCCGAACCCTAAAGCTACCGGCTTCCAGCCGGTAGTAGTTTACTTATTTGCTGGCCATTTTTGTTCGGCCCGATTTTCAGATGAATTCCCGACCCTCAACATTGGCGACGGATCGGCGATATAAAAGGTCTTGGGAAATGGTTGTTCAAAACGACCGGGATTGGTTGGAAGGAAAAATACCGGGAGATTGCAAAAATTGGAGACCGTTTGAGATGGTAAAAAAAATCCAGCGATGACCGCATGCCGCGGCGGGGGGTCATTCAAAGAGAACAATGGGATGCGCTGGTGCGATAGCATTGAAAATTCGGCTGCCTTTCTGGTGATCGTATCCAAAAGGAATGCACCAATTGGGTCCAAATGGTAGAAAGCGCTGTTACCGAACTTCAGAAGAGATCTGAGCGATGGAGAGATTCAGCCGATGGGAAAACTTCAACAATCGAAATTGGATAATATTTGAAATATTTTGCCAAATTTTGCAAGTCTTTTTTGGGCAGTGCCATTGTAAAAGTGCCGGTTGCCCGGGGCCTTCCCTAATAATCCGGACGTGACCAATTCCCGCATTGCCATTTTCAACATTTTTTCCCGCAGGATAGGACCTCTCCTGCCGCTGCCCACTTGACGAATACCGGCGCGGACCACGCGGAT